>SUVS01000018.1 GCA_015061885.1 Lentisphaerota bacterium | reverse complement strand
AAGCGTACTATACGACTTCGGTTTGTTCTCGGATTTAACATAAATCCATTTTTATCAAGAGGCAAACCACTTTTTGTTTTTAGACATAAAAAATGAGAGACCTCTTGTGTCTCTCATAATATCTTTTTTTTGCGTGAGAGATATTATAAGAAAGTATAGTATAACCAACTGCACCATACTATTGCCGACACCGGCGGAAAAAGCATAATATCCGTTACTTTTTCAGCAATTCTGCGGCAAAATGTCTTGCTTGAGCGATTATTTCTTTTTCGCCGGGTACAATACGGTTCTGCATCAGGATTTTACCGTTGCATATAACTGTATCAACGCAACTGGAGTCAGCAGCATAGACCAGATTGCTGACCGGGTTGTGACTGGCGATCATCATAGGCGTATCCAGATCAATAAGCACCAGATCGGCTTTTCTGCCTTCGGCTATAACTCCGGAATTTATACCGAATGCGGCGGCTCCGGCATGAGTGGCACAATCAAAGATTTCGTTTACACTGCACGCAGTGGAGCTGTTCTGCTCGTTTTTCGCACCCAATGCACCGAATTTCATTTCGTCAAACATCGAAAGATTATCGCTGGAAGCACAGCCGTCGGTGCCGAAAGTGATATTCACCCCGGCATTCATCAAATCACGGTAACGGAATCTGCCGCTGGAAAGTTTGTAATTGCTGCACGGGTTGTAGGATACAGAAACTTTGCGTTCTGCCAGAATTTCTATATCCTCATCGGAGAGATGCACCGCGTGTGCCGCCACCGTCCGGGGAGTCAGCAAGTTGAGTTTATCCAGATACTGCACCGGACTCATCTTGTGCAGTGCCATACATTGTTCAACTTCTCCGGAGGTTTCGGATAAATGTATATGTATGGGGAGATTTTCAAGAGCTGACCGCCCGGCGATCTCCCGCAAAGTTTTTTCATGCACCGTATAGACCGCGTGAGGGGCAAGCGTTAAAATCATGCGGTCGGAATATTCTGAACGCTTTTCAAACAACCGTTCGTTATCATAAATATACTTTGACCGCTTTTCCGGCAATGTTGTATCAATGGCAATCATGCCGATTGCCGCCCGGATGCCCATTTCTTCTGCCGCCCGGAGCGTTTCTTCCGGAAAAAAGTACATATCATTGAAAAATACCGTACCGGATTTTATCATTTCCAGAATGGCAAGTTTACTGCCGTGATAAACCGCTTCGGCTGTGAGATTGTTTTCGGCGGGCCAGATATGTTTTTCCAGCCACTCCATAAGTTCCAGGTTATCGGCGATCCCACGCAGAAGAGTCATCGCCGCATGGCAGTGTGTGTTGTAAAACGGCGGAATCAGAAGTTTGTTATGTCCGTCAATAACCGTATCAAACGCCCCCCCGAGCCGGGGAGCGATTGCCTGAATACGGTCATTTTCGATTGCCGCATCAACGATGTTATTATTAAAAAGCACCTGACTTATTTTTATACTCATACGAAATCCTACTTTTACAAACCTGCCGCCGCAAGTTCTTTGGCGATAATGCCTTTTTGTTCAACGATTTTCCAATATTCATCATGCACACCGCCAGCTATACGCTGTATTCCGGAGTGATATTTGCCGGTAATCAGCTCCACGGCAACCTGATTATGCAGTGCCATGGTCGGATCAATATAACGCAGAAGCGTAGGTTCCGGCAGAATAAAATTCAACGGCTGTTTATTGTTGAGCATCCGTTCCGGAGGAATCAAACTGCCCCATTCATCTTCCACGCCCATATTGACCATGATCTGATTGCCTTCAAGCAATATTTTTATATAATCAGCATCTGCCAGTGCATCGGCTTTGCCGGTACAGCAGACTACGCACCACGCATTGTGCAAGTGTTCCATAACCTGCTCGCGGTCAAATCGGGTTGCCAATGTACCATTGACACATTTTTTCACTGCCGCCGGGTCATCAACGGCAATGACATCAGCCCCTGCCCTGCCCGCATAAAATACCACGCCTCTGCCGACTTTGCCGCACCCCATTACCACGATCTTTTTATTTTGCACATCATATTTAAGATATTTCATAGCCCGCAGAAAACTCTCGCCGGTGCCAAGACAGGTTTCAATAGCTTTTATCCGGCTGTCGTCAACATTTATCACCGGCAAAACCGTTCCGGCAAAGTGATACGCTCCGGAGCGGGTCAGTTCGGCAAAACCGCAGCGGGGTTCAAGTGTGCGGTAAACGGCATTGCAATCAAGAATACAGTCGAACCGTTTTGATTCAGTGCAGTTATAAACACATTCAACACCAATGCTTTTTAAGAAATCAACCACCTTGTTATCGCAGGGTATGCTATCGCAATAACCGACAGCAAGTTCAGCACCGGCGGCGAGCAGATTTATATATTTCAAAAGTGTATTGGCAAATACCGGGGTGCCGTCTAAAACCTTTACCCCCGCCAACGGACGGGTTCGGCTCCAAAGCTCAAACTGATAAGCCAACGCCGGATATTCGCACACAGAATAAGTTCCGGCAAGAAAATCTTTTATCAACTCAATTCGTTTCATCCTGCACCCCGAACAAATGACAAAGTTCATCAAACCTTGCCAGACTTGCATCACCGAATTTTGCCATGGACTTGCGGACTTTCGGAAATGGTCTTTCCTGCTGATCGCCGGATTTGCTGAAAAACTTATCGGCTAAAGCAATAAGTTTTTCTTCGTTGGAAAGCGGCAGATAATCTTTGACTTTCAGCGGTAATTTCTGCGAAACGACTTCCTCTGCGGTAATGCCGGAACCGGTGTGCCGTTCGCAGATCAAAGCGTATTTTTCAAGATCAATATTGTGCTTGGCCCCATACTGCCGGAGCATGGATGCTCCCATCGTACCGTGTTCAATATAATCAGCCGTACCAACGCAGAGAATAGCGGGAGCATGACAATGCCCGATACCAATATCGTGCAGCATGGCACCGGTACGGACAATATCCAAATCAAGCGGAACACCGGATTTTTCCGCAATAGCCAACGCCTTATTGCAAACCTGCGTACTGTGCAAAATAAGCAAATCCCGGAGCGGGCTTGCCGGATAGAAAAACTCAATGATTTTCAAGGGATCGACAGCATTGGACATATAAAACCTTTCGTTGCAAAACATACTATAACCGAAATGCAGAATTTTTCAAGCAAGTGAAGAAATTTTTACGCCGCCATCTCATACTTTCCCAAGCCATCGCGGCGGCACACAGGTGTTCGTCCTACAACACAATACCGCCAACCGACCGCCCCCCCTTGCGTTGGGAGCAGTCGCATGGGCAGTGCGATTGGGATGGGCAGGCGGTGGAAGATGGGAATGTAAAAAAAGGCAGCTACTCGTAGAGTAACTGCCTTTTTTGCTCGTTTCCAGCTCACCCGTCTGCCCGCCCAAGCGTGCGTCCGGATGGCTGTTCACCGGGCATTACATCATCCCGGGCATGCCGCCCATGCCGCCGGCGGGCATAGCGGGTTCTTTTTCTTCCTTGATGTCGGTGATCAGACATTCAGTGGTCAGCATCAGACCGGCGATGCTGGCGGCGTTCTGCAGAGCGGAACGGCTCACCTTCTTCGGGTCGATGATACCGGCCTTGAGCATGTCGCAATATTCACCGGTGGCAGCGTTGAAGCCTTCGGCACCCTTGAGGCCGATAACTTTCTGCACCACGACAGAACCTTCGTAGCCGCCGTTGGCAGCGATCTGACGCAGAGGTTCGGCAACGGCACGGACAACGATGTCGGCACCGATAGCTTCATCACCGGCAAGTTTCAGACCGGCAACTGCCTTGGCGGCACGGATGAGAGCAACACCGCCCCCGGCGACGATACCTTCTTCAACAGCGGCACGGGTGGCGTGCAGAGCATCGTCCACGCGGTCTTTCTTTTCTTTCATTTCAACTTCGGTGGCGGCACCGATTTTGATAACGGCAACACCGCCGGCGAGTTTGGCAAGGCGTTCCTGAAGTTTTTCGCGGTCATAATCGGAAGTGGTTTCCACGATTTCACGCTTGATCTGGGCAACACGACCCTGGATTGCACTGGCTTTGCCGGCACCTTCAACGATGGTGGTGTTTTCTTTGTCGATGGTAACACGCTTGGCTTTACCGAGCTCCTTGGTGGTAACATTTTCGAGCTTGATGCCCAGATCTTCGGTAATGCAGGTACCGCCGGTCAGGATGGCAATATCCTGCAGCATGGCCTTGCGGCGATCGCCGAAACCGGGAGCCTTGACGGCACAGACATTCAAGCTGCCGCGCATCTTGTTGATAACCAGAGTGGAGAGTGCTTCGCCTTCAACATCTTCAGCGATGATCAGAAGCTGTTTGCCTTCTTTGGCCACGGCCTGAAGAACAGGGAGCATGTCGTTGAGGTTGCTGATCTTCTTTTCGTTGATGAGGATGTAGCAATCTTCCAGCACGGCTTCCATAGCTTCGGCATCAGTCACGAAATAGGGGCTGATATAGCCCTTGTCGAACTGCATACCTTCGACTACATCGAGAGTGGTTTCCATGGCTTTGGCTTCTTCGACGGTGATGGTGCCGTCTTTGCCGACTTTGTCCATGGCGTCGGCGATGATGTCACCGATGGTGCTGTCGCCGTTGGCAGAGATGGTGGCAACCTGGGCGATCTGTTCGCGGCTGCTGACCTTCTTGCTCATCTTGGTCAATTCTTCGGTAACAGCGGCAACGGCCTTGTCGATACCGCGTTTGAGTTCCATGGGGTTGGCACCGGCGGTAACATTTTTGAGGCCTTCGCGGTAGATGGCTTCGGCCAGCACAGTAGCAGTGGTGGTACCGTCACCGGCAACATCATTGGTCTTGCTGGCAACATCTTTGACCATCTGGGCACCCATGTTGGCATAGGCATCTTTGAGTTCGATTTCTTTGGCAACGGTCACGCCGTCTTTGGTGACAGCGGGGGCACCGTATTTTTTGTCGATAACAACATTACGGCCTTTGGGGCCGAGGGTGACTTTGACTGCTTTAGCGAGCAAAGAAGCACCTTCGAGTACACTGCGACGGGCTTCATCAGAAAAAATAAGCTGTTTAGCCATGATATACTTTCCTTATAATTGAGTGTCAGCCAACAATGGCGAGGATGTCGTCGGAGCTGACGATCTTGTATTCTTTGTCATCAACTTTAACTTCAGTACCGCCGTAACGGCTGGTCAGAACAATATCGCCGACTTTGACATCAAAGGGAACCTTTTTGCCGTTGTCATCGGTTTTACCGGTGCCGAGAGCAACAACTTTGAATTCCTGGGGTTTTTCTTTGGCGGCATCGGGAATGATGATTCCACCTTTGATCTGCTCTGCAACTTCGCAGAGTTCCAACAGCACGCGGTCGCCCAGCGGCTTGACATTAACTTTAGCCATTTTGAACTGTCCTTTCTGTTTTGTTCAATGGTTATGGTTTATTTGTTATTGATAATATAGCATTGAATCAACTCTCCCGCAACTTTTTGCCGCAGGAGAGTCGGGTTTTAATCTCAATCAACGACTTCGGCGTCAACAACGTTGCCGTCGTCTTTCTTGGTGTTACTGTCGTTCTGCGGAGCGGCTCCGGGATTGGCACCGGCGGCTCCGGCGGCAGCGGCAGCTTCCTGCTGCTGTTTGTAGATAGCTTCGCCAAGTTTCATAAGTTTCTGTTCAAAAGCATCGGTCGCGGCTTTGATCGCGGCGGTATCGGATCCCTTGAGCAGTTCTTTGATCTTATTTATATCAGCTTCCAGATCGCTCTTGAGTGCGGCATCGACTTTGTCGCCGAGTTCGTTGAGCTGTTTTTCAGCCTGATAAGTCATGCTGTCGGCACGGTTGCGGACTTCCACAGCTTCTTTGGCGGCCTTGTCTTCGGCTTCGT
Source organism: Lentisphaerota bacterium (assembly GCA_015061885.1). GTDB lineage: Bacteria > Verrucomicrobiota > Lentisphaeria > Victivallales > Victivallaceae > SIG78. Next base: position 44,721 of record SUVS01000018.1, on the reverse strand, counting down.
GTGCTTTGGCTTCGTTGACCATGCGTTCGATTTCGTCATCGCTCAAACCGCTGGAAGCGGTGATGGTGATCGCCTGTTCCTTGCCGGTACCGAGGTCTTTGGCGGTAACGTGCAAGATACCGTTGGCGTCGATATCGAAAGTCACTTCGATCTGCGGTACGCCGCGGGGAGCCGGAGCAATGCCGTCCAGACGGAAGTTGCCGATGCGTTTGTTATCGGCGACCATTTCGCGTTCACCCTGGAAGACGTGGATATCGACCGAAGGCTGATTGTCAGCGGCGGTGCTGAAGATCTCGCTCTTGCGGTGCGGGATGGTGGTGTTGCGGTTGACCATCTTGGTCATCACGCCGCCCATGGTTTCGATACCCAGCGAAAGCGGAGTAACATCCAGCAGCACAACGTCGTTGACTTCTTTGTTCAGCACACCGCCCTGAATAGCGGCACCGCAGGCCACGACTTCGTCGGGGTTGACGCCCTTGTGGGGTTCTTTGCCGAAGATCGCCTGGGCAGTTTCCTGCACTTTGGGCATACGGGTCATACCGCCGACCATGATGACTTCCTTGATGGAAGACTTACTGACACCGGCATCTGCCAGACAGCGTTCGCAGGGAGCCTGGGTACGGGTCAACAGCGGGTCAGCGAGTTTTTCCAGCTGGGCACGGGTCAAAGTTACATTCATGTGTACCGGGCCATCGGAGTTCATGGAAATAAAGGGCAGATTGACATCGGTGCTCATGGAGCTGGAAAGTTCGCACTTGGCTTTTTCAGCGGCTTCCTTCAAACGCTGCAATGCCTGGGTATCTTTACGCAGATCGACCGAGTTTTCCTTCTGAAATTCATCGGCAAGATAGTCGATGATCGCGGCATCGAAGTCATCGCCGCCGAGGTGGGTATCGCCGTTGGTGGCATCGACTTCAAAAACGCCGTCGCCGATTTCCAGAATCGAAATATCGAATGTACCACCGCCGAGGTCGTACACAGCCACAGTTTCGTCGCCGTCTTTTTCCAGACCGTAAGCCAGAGCCGCCGCGGTCGGTTCGTTGACGATACGCAAGACTTCGAGTCCGGCGATCTTACCGGCATCTTTAGTAGCCTGACGCTGACTGTCATTGAAGTAAGCCGGAACGGTGATGACCGCCTGTTTGACTTCTTCGCCGAGATAGGCTTCGGCATCCGCCTTGAGCTTCTGCAGGATCATAGCGGAGATTTCCGGCGGAGAATAGCTCTTGTCGCCGACCTGGATGTGGGCGTCGCCGTTGGCGGCCTTTACCAGTTCATAAGGAACACGCTTGGCATCTTCCTGAACTTCGTCGTATTTGCAACCCATGAAACGCTTGATCGAAAAGATCGTCTGTTTGGGGTTGGTGACTGCCTGACGCTTGGCGGTCTGACCGACCAGACGCTCGCCGGTTTTGGTAAAAGCTACAATAGAGGGGGTTGTACGCATACCTTCGGCGTTCGGAATAACCTTTGCTTCGCCGTGATCAATGACCGCCATACAGCTGTTGGTGGTACCCAAGTCAATACCGAGAACTTTACTCATGATTTTTTCTCCTTTTTTGAGAGTTTTTTGTTGATGTAAAACTTTTACACCAATATTCAAGCAATATGCGTGCCAATTTTGACAATTTTACGGCAGGCAAGTTCATTTTAAGCTCAAAAACTTCTCAAAACATATTTTATTTATTGTGCCAATTTTATTTAACACAGCCAAAGTGTGCCATTCTGACACGCTATTTTGACACAGTTGGCACACTTGACACAGTTGACACAGTCAGAATTCACCCGCATTCGCGGGCGGTAGGGTGCGTGGGCGGCGGTGGGAGATTTTGAGAAGGATTGGGAAATTTCGGGAAGTTTTGGGAGAAAACTCCTTGCCGCCTGTGTTCGCCGCATAAGCGGGCGATATAGTGCGTGGGCGGCAGATGCCGCCAAGTGCTGTTGGCAGGCTGTACGCTGGGTGTTGCTTACCGGTGTGGTGCGTCAACCGGCTGTGGCGGGCTTTGCCCGCCTCCCATACTTTCCCATATCCATAGCAGGGCACACAGGTGTTCACCCTGCAACAGTATGCCGTGTGCAAATCAGAGATGGTTTCTCCGGCGTTCGAGTTCGGTCAGGAATATTTTACGCAAACGGATGTTCTGCGGAGTCACTTCCACGAGTTCATCGTCTTCGATGTATTCCAACGCCTGTTCCAGACTCATCTTTCTGGCGGGGGCGATCTTGAGGTTTTTATCACTGCCGGATGCACGCAAGTTGGTGAGCTGTTTGGCTTTCTGCACATTCACGACCAGATCGTTTTCCTTGCAGTGTTCGCCGACGATCATACCTTCGTAGGTATCCACACCCGGATCAATGAAGAAAAATCCCCGCAACTGCAACGCGTCAATGGCAAATGCCTGCGATTTACCGGTCCCCATACTGACCATAACGCCCATGGCACGGCCGGGGAGTTCGCCCTTGTGCGGCACATATTTCAGGAAACGGCTGGCTACGATAGCTTCGCCGCCGGACATGGTCAGGGCTTTACTGCGGAAGCCGATCAGACCGCGGGTGGGGATTTCGAACTCCAGCTTCTGGCGGTTGCCGCGGTTTTCCATGTGGAAAAGTTCGCCCTTACGCAAACCGGTAAGTTCAATGATCTTGCCGGCGGCTTCGTTGGGAACATCCACGGTAAGTTCTTCCACGGGTTCGCACTGCACGCCGTCGATCTCTTTGATAATAACGCGGGGTTTGCCCACAGCAAGTTCGTAACCTTCACGCCGCATGGTTTCGATCAAAACTGCCAGATGCAGCACGCCGCGGCCGGAAACTATGAACCCGTCGCCGGATTCCTCCACCCGCAAAGCCACATCGCGTTCGCACTCGCGGAAAAGGCGTTCCCGCAGATGCCGGCTGGAAACATATTTGCCTTCTTTGCCGAAAAACGGCGAATCGTTGATCTTGAACAGCATGGAAATAGTCGGTTCGTCAATGGCGATCGGCGGCATTGCTTCGGGGTGTTCCACATCGCAGAGCGTATCAGATATATCAATATCCTCGATCCCCACAACTGCACACAAATCGCCGCAGGCGACTTCTTCAACCTCTTTGCGGGTAATGCCGTCAAAGACCAAAAGCTGTTTGAGCATGATGTTTTTACTGGAGCCGTCGCGTTTGATAACGGTCAGCGGCTCGTTGAGTTTGAGCGTCCCGCGATACACACGCCCGATACCGATACGCCCCACAAACTCCGAATAATCCAGCGTGGCGACCTGCAGCTGGGTAGCACCTTCACGAACCGGTGCCGCCGGGATATAATCAATAATAGCATCCATCAACGGCAGAATATTTTCTCTGGGATTTTTGAGATCGCTCACCGCCCAGCCGTCGCGGCCGCTGGCGTACAGCACCGGAAAGTCAAGCTGTTCATCATCCGCACCCAATTCGCAGAAAAGGTCAAAGACTTCGTTGCAGACTGCATCGGGACGGGCATCGGGTTTGTCGATCTTGTTGATGACCACCACCGGACGGAGTTTGAGCGACAGAGCTTTATCCAGCACAAACCGGGTCTGCGGCATCGGGCCTTCGGCGGCATCGACCAGCAGCAGCACGCCGTCAGCAAGTTTGAGTACACGCTCGACCTGACCGCCGAAATCGCTGTGTCCGGGAGTATCAATGATATTGACTTTTACATCGCGGTACTGCACGGCAATATTTTTTGCCAGAATAGTGATCCCGCGTTCACGCTCCAGATCATTGTTGTCCAGAAAACAGTTATCAACTTCCTGATTGGCCCGGAATACTTTGGATTGTTTGAGAATTTCATCCACCAGAGTGGTTTTACCATGGTCAACATGGGCAATAATCGCTACGTTACGGATCGACTGCATAATTTCCTACCGTTTTTGCATGTTTTTCATATTATAATCTATTAATTTACCACATAATCGGTAATTTTTCAAATAAGAGTTTGAATAAATTGCAATATGAGCTATGTTAATGCATCATTAAAAACATTCAATTTGCATTTTTGAGGTATAAGATATGGCTGGATACGACGATTTCAAAACAGCGGCACAACTTATTATCGGTGCTTCGGGCGATGATCCGCAGCGGGAAGGTTTGCTTGCCACGCCCGACCGGGTGGCAAGAAGCTATGAATATCTGCTCCGGGGGTATAAGCAGAATCTTGAAGATGTGGTTCACGGAGCCATCTTTCAGGCAGAGTCCGACGATATGGTCATTGTGCGTGATATTGAGTTTTACAGTTTGTGCGAACACCACATGCTGCCCTTTTTCGGGGTCTGTCATGTCGGCTACATTCCCACCGACCGTATATTGGGTGTAAGCAAGATCGCCCGGATCGTGGATATGTTTGCCCGCCGTTTGCAGATACAGGAGCGGCTGGTCAAAGAGATTTCGCACGCAATAATGGATACGATCGGTGCCGAAGGCGTGGGCGTGGTCATGGAAGCCCAGCATTTGTGCATGCGTATGCGGGGGGTCGAAAAGCAGAATTCAGTGATGACTTCCAGTTCCATGCTGGGCAGTTTCCGCAGTGATTCGCGTTCCCGTGCAGAGTTCCTGCGGCTTATCAAAGGCAACTGAAAATACCGCTGAAAGGGCTGTTTTTCAAAAAAAATCAATTTTTTTGCAGAAAAATGAGCAAAAAGACTTGCATTTTTCAATCTATACTGTAAACTCATAGTGAATACCAAAACAGGGATACGGGACAGCGAAAGGATTTTTTTATGAAGTACTACACAGAGGATCATGTCTGGGTTGAAATCCGCGGCGACGAAGCAACCATCGGCATATCCCAGCATGCCATTGATGAATTCGGCGAAATCAATGGGCTTGAATTGCCGCCGGAAGATGAAGATGTGATCGTGGGCGACGATATCGGTCTGCTGGAATTCGCCAACGATGATATAACTATCTACACCCCCCTTTCGGGTACGATCATTTCGGTGAACGATGATCTGGAAAACTCTCCGGAGCTGATCGACGAATCCCCCGAAGACAAAGGCTGGCTCTGCAAGATAACCAATATCGACGAATCCGAACTGGCGGATATGATGAACGAAACCAGTTACCGCAAATATCTGCGTTCGCTGAAACGCTGAACCAAAGGCTGATGATATGGATTTTTACGAAGTGCTGAAAAGCCGCCGCAGTATCCGCGGATTTGACAGTTCCAGAGCCATTGAGCAGGAATCGCTTGAACGCATCATGCAAGCGGTGCAGTGTGCCCCTTCGGCATGCAACCGTCAGCCGTGGCGGTTTGAAATCGTTTTCAATGCCGAACTCAAACAGAAGATCGGCGAGTGCTACCCCAAAACATGGCTGACCGAAGCTCCGGCGATCGTGGTGGCAATGGCGGATTATTCAACTTGCTGGAACCGTTTGGAAGGCACTCCGGCCGCCGAAATAGATTTGGGTATAGCCATGGAGCATCTGGTGCTTGCCGCCGCCGCTGAAGGGTTGGGGACCTGCTGGATATGTGCATTTGAAAAAGCCCGGATGAACGCGGTCATGCAAGTAAGTGATCCGTGGTGCGTGGAAGCGATCACGCCGCTGGGTTATGCCAACAGCGAACCGCGTGATTTGAGCTACAAAAGTATTGACCGGATCTTCAAGGTGGTAAGATGAATCTTGAAGCCTTCGGTAACGGCTGGAAGTTTTCCGCCGCCAGTGCCGGCAACTCGTGGAGTTTGCTCGATACCCGGCACGGCGAAGAACTTTTTGCACTGAAATATGCCAGACTCAATAATGTTTCCGAAGCCGACGCCTTGCAGGAAAAGTGCCGTTTCCACGGCAAGCTCGATAATCAGGAAGTGGAGATCGAAAGCCAAAATGTATATCCGTTCGGCGGCGAAGCCGTTATCGGTCGCACCTACTCATTGCGGGGCAATCTGCTGGAAGTAAAAGTCGATATAAAACCCGGCCGGGGCGAAACAGTACGCGATCTGGCTCTGGAAGATGTGGTATTTTCCGGCGGATTCAGCAAGTTGGAAATGATTTCCGCACTGCCGGAACCCGGTCAGCCGTGGGTAAAGCAGACTCTGCCGCCCGCCGACGGAGTTATCTGGCAGAACACCACGCCTTTTGCCGTGCTGATATTGACCAAATCCGACGGTACGGTGCTGGAACTGGGTTGCGGCGGCGACTGGTGGCGGACTTGCGGCTGCGGCAACACGGCATGGAGCATTGAAAAAACAGCGGAATGTGTTATTGTAAAACGGCAGGTCGTAGCCATTGCCGACGATGTGGAAATTGAACGGCGGCCGTGGCGTTTCAACTATTATATTGCATGGAATCGCAACAGTGCATCAAACTTGCCGCCGGGTAAAGATGATATTATCCTTGAATTTGATCCGCAAATTGCCGGCAGTTGCTTTACCGCTCCGGCCGTCCGCAAATATCTGCGTAAAATGATCCGTCAGCAGTTGGATAAAACCGGCAATATCATACTGAAAACAACCGATGTAAAAAGCTGTGATGAAGCATCGCACCTGGAACGCCCCGGCAAAAAGTCGTTGCGGCACTGGGATTTAAGTGAACTCTTTGCTCTTTACAGCTGGGCAAACCGGGCGTTGGGCGGCGAAAGGACTTTCACGGTCGAACTCCCCGCCGAAAGCATTTTCCGTAAGTTACCTTCGGGTAAATATCTGGCAAACACCCCCTCCGAAGCAATGGTGCGTGAACTGTAAAAAGGTCTTTTTTTATGGCATGGATGCAAAATAAAGTATTGGATAATGCGGCAAACGCTTTAAGAATACTGTTTGCCGATGTCAAAAAAAGCATTGACCTCAATAAAGTGCTTTTCAATGCTCCGCAGCCGGAGGTGGAAGAGTTGCTCTTCCGGGCGTTTTACACTGCCGGGTACACCGATAAACACATCGACTGCATTGAATCGCTGAACGAAATGGTGCGTTTCCTGCCGGGCAGAACACTGCTGGAATCGCTGGAAGATGATTTCTTTGAAATGCTTGTTCTGCGGCATTTGGATATAGCCGACTACCTGAAACCCAACACTATGGCGTTTGAACAGATAGAGTTTTTCCGGCAAAACATGCTCGATGTGGAACTGGGTATTGCTGAACTGCGTAAACTTTCAAACAGCAAACGGATGAATCCGGCGGTACGCGGCTGTCTTGGCGGCAAAAGCATTTTCAGCGATACACCGGAAAAAATCGTGGAAATCGCCCTGATGCGTGATCCGTTTGCCCGGAGCAGAACATTCCGCTATCTCAAAAATAAATTCATTCCATGCACAGTAAAAAATATTCCGGTCGGGAAGTTTTACGGTTTTCACTCGGTCCGGGAGCGTTTCCATGAACATTTGAGCGAATTTGTTTCCGGCAAAGGCAATGTACCGTTGCTGGTATCCAGTCTGCCGGGGCTGGGCAAAACCCAATTCAGCATAAATTATACGCTGGATCGTCCGGATTTGACATTGATTTTTGCCGAACCGGAAACGCTCACAGAAAATCTGGAAGAACTTATCGGCGAACTTGCATTGCGTAAACGGCGTAAATTTGTCGTGTTTTTTGACGATATAGAGCCGGAAAAAATCGACTGGTACGGCTTCCGCACCAACGTCGGCGGCAGTGCGGTTCTGCCGGAAAATATCATCTTTATTCTGGCAAGCAATTACCACTTCCCCATCAACATACTTTCGCGGGGCAGAGAGATAACCTTCCCCGTTTTTGATGAAATACGCTGTCTGGAGATGGTCGAAGATTTTCTGCTGGATTTCGGCATGAAAAACGCCAACGAAAACCTCGCTTCAGTGATCGCCGCCGGCTATATCGAAGATTTCGGACAGAAAAAATTCACCGAATTAAGCCCCCGCACCCTGATACGCTATCTGGAAAAATTCCGGACAGACGCAAATCTGCGGCGGAAAATGCTCGATATGTCCCGTCAGGAAATGATCGTGCGGCCCGATGCACAGATGTTCTACGAATTTAATATCAAATTACTGCGTACTCTCTACGGCGAAAGCTACATAGACACCCTGCGGGAAGAAAAATTACGGGAACTGGGTGCGTAAAGTTCTTGCGAAACTGTTTTGCGGGGAAGAAACCTTTTTGAAAAAAGGTTCTCTTCCCCGCACCCCATCTTCCAAAAACTTTCACCGGAATTGCTTTTATTGGTACAATAAAAGCAATTCCAATTTATTTTGGTCTTAACGAGAAAGCACCCACGCTTCAGTACCGTCAGGAAATAACGGTAATTAACGGAAGATAACTGTAACAAACAACAGGCGGGCAATCCCCGCCAACAACCACTTGACGGGTCAGACTGACAAGCAATACGCAGTATAATCGGCGGCAAGAAATTTTCTCCCAAACCTTCCCCAAATTTCTCAAAAACTCCCAAACTTTCCCACAGCCGCCATCCTCCTACGCCGAAGGCTTCGGAGGACAAGTCTATAACTATTGCCCGCAGAGGCGGCAAAATTTACTTTACCAGGTCTATTACATTGACCCATTCCACTTCGGGGTCTTCGCTCAAGCGGCGTAATTTATCTTCGTAGGCTTGCCACAAAGCCGGGTCGTCCGCCATTTCGTAGCTGTGTCCCCAGAAGTAGAATACCCCGCTGGGACGGGCTTTTTCAAACGCCGCCCAGAAGTCGCCCCGCTGAAAATGCGTACTGCTGTGCAGCTGCATCGGATCGGTGTAAGAAGCAACATCTTCCGTATATAATGTGGTTCTGCCGTAAGCAAATCCGGCTTCACGCATAAGCTGACAGGTTTCGTCCGTGTATCTGCCGTAGGGCCAGGCAAAACCCCGGCACTCGCGGCCGAAATGGTCTTCCAAAACATTTTTTGCCGCAACAGCATCAGCCACAAAAACTTTGGCATCAACCACATGGGCATTAAGGTGATTCATGCAATGCGATGCTACTTCAAAGCCTTCGTAAACGCTTTTGACTTCGTTCCACGCCAGCTTGCCCGGAACATGTCCGGTATCAAGATACGTTTTCCCCTCGGTAATACGTTCAACGGCATTGTGCAGTCCGGGGTTGAGGTTGAAAGTGGCTTTGGCGTTGTACTTGCGGCACAACTCAACGACCTTTATATCGTTAAGCACGCCGTCATCCCAGCATTGACAAACTTTTATCATCTTTTATTCCTTAATTTTGAGGGGGAAAATCGTATATTTTTTCCAATAATTCTGCAATTTTATCGGCGGCCTGCACTTCGTTGGCTCCTTCCACTGTCAGCACGGCAGTTTCGCCGCAAGTCAGACAGAGTGCCAGCAAACCCATAATACTGTTGAGTTCACAACTCTCTCCGCGGGAATTGGTCAATGTAAACTCATGACCGGAAAAATCCGCATTGATCGCATTAAGGATCACACTTGACGGCCGGCAGTGGATACCTGCCGTATTACGGATCGTAACATTGCGTGTCTGCATAAAACTCCATCTCCCATTTTCAGTTGCGGTCAGCTGTGTATGCGTGTATTATTTTTTCCAGCAGAGCGTGGCGGACAACATCTCTGGTGGAAAATTCGATTATCCCGATTTCGCGGATATTATTCAATGTCTTTACCGCGTGAACCAGTCCGGAACGCTCGTTGCGGGTCAGATCGCTCTGGCTGGGGTCGCCGGTTATCACACAGCGGGAATTGAATCCCAGCCGGGTCAGGAACATCAACATTTGATCTTCGGTCGTATTCTGTGCTTCGTCAAGAATTATGAATGCGTTGTTCAAAGTACGCCCCCGCATGAATGCCAACGGTGCTACTTCTATGACATTGCGTTCGATCAGACTTGACGCCTCGTTGAAATCCAGCATATCGTAAAGTGCATCATAGAGCGGTCGCAGATACGGCATGATCTTTTCTTCCAGACTGCCGGGCAGAAATCCCAGATTTTCCCCGGCTTCCCGGGCCGGACGCGTCAGCACAATGCGGCTTACATTACCTGCCAGCAGTTCCGAAACTGCCACCGCCATTGCCAGATAAGTTTTGCCCGTCCCCGCCGGACCAACCCCGAAAATCACATCTTTTTCCCGCAATGCCTGCAAGTAATTGAGCTGATTTTTACTGCGTGGCAATACCTCGCGTTTGCCCTTGCCGACCTTGATGCGACCGGCGAAAAGTTTGCTTAAATCGCCTTCTTCGTTGCGTTTGTATGCCTTTACAAGCTGTTCAATATCCTGCCGGTCAAGCTCCCGCTTACGCATGGCGTGCAAGTTCACCAATTCAGTAAAGAACTTTTCCGCTCTGGCACAGGCATCGTCTGCACCGGCAATCGTAAGCTGCCGGTCGCGGGCTGTCAGACGCACGCCGAGCGTTTCTTCCAATTCATTCCAGTCAAAAGCCGAACGCCCGCCTATACGCCAGTCAGCGGTAAGACCGTTTTCAAAATAAAATATCGTTTCCATAATTTTTATTGCACGGTAAAAAAAGTGCGGCACACAAACTTAATTGCATCCGCACTTTTTCATACACATTTCCGACTGCCGTTACGGACGGGGAATCTGCAATTTCATACCCGGATAGATCCTGGTCTTGTCATTGCCCTTAAGCACATCTTTGTTGGCATCCTGAATACGCTTCCACGCACTGGCTTTGCCGTAATACTTGCGGGCAATGCCGCCAAGCGTATCGCCCTTGGCAACAGTGTAAACTTCAGAACTTGCTTCCGGTGCTGTCGGAGCAACCGGAGCTGCGGCAGTATCAGCCGCCGCCGGAGCGACCGGAGCGACTGCCGGAGTTTCAGGAGCAACTGTTTCCGCCGGAACTGCGGCAGATTCACCGCCGGCAGGCACTGTTTCTACCGGAGTTGCAGAAGTTGCATCAGATGTGTTCTGCGTATTTACCAAATCATCGCGGCGGACACCGCGGGGCACAGATTCCGGAACCTGCCATGCACCGTAATTGGCTTTGATATTTTCCGCCCAGACTTTTTCTTCGGGGCTCAAACCGGTCTGGTCAAGCTCCGGCGCACAGCCGCAGAGCATCATTGCAAATGCACCGGCACCGGCAAGCAAAAACATGCTTCTCATATTGCACAACTCCTGTATGTAAAAATTATTTATAGCGTTTGAACGCCACTACGCCGTTATGACCGCCGAAACCGAGGTTGATGTTCAATGCCACATCAATTTCGCGTTCTTTGGCAACATTGGGGGTAATATCCAGATCGCAAGCCGGATCGGGATTTTCGTAATTGATCGTCGGCGGAACTGTCTGATTGACGATCGCCTGTACACAGATGATCGACTCCAGACCACCGGCGGCACCCAGAGCATGACCGGTACAGCCTTTGGTACTGCTGACCGACACTTTGCAGGCATGTTCCTTCAACGCGGCTTTGATCGCCAGAGTTTCGTACTTGTCATTGAGTTCGGTACTGGTCCCGTGGGCGTTGATGTAATCGACATCTTCGGCTTCCAATCCGGCATGACGCAACGCCATCTTGATCGCCGATGCCGCACCCTGACCTTCCGGATGTGGCGAGGTGATGTGGTAAGCATCGCCGGTAGCACCGTAACCGACAACTTCAGCAAGAATATTGGCACCGCGTTTGAGGGCATGTTCAAGTTCTTCCAGAACCAGCACACCGGCACCTTCGGACATAACAAAACCATCGCGTTCGGCATCGAATGGGCGGCTGGCGTGCAGCGGATCATCGTTACGCTGGCTCATCGCCTTCATACTGCAGAAACCGGCATAGCCGAGCGGGACGATCGCAGCTTCAGCACCGCCGGTGATCATCATATCAGCATCATCACGCTTGATCATCCAGAATGCTTCACCGATGCTGTGACAGCCGGAAGCACAAGCCGAAACTAGACCGAAGTTCGGCCCACGCACATTGTAACGCATGGAGATATTGCCGGAAGCCAAATCGCCGATCATCATGGGGATCATCAGCGGAGAAACACGGGCAGGCCCCTTGCTCAAGAAAGTTTCATCCTGTTCGCACATCGAAGCCAATCCGCCGATACCGCTGGAAACCAGCACCCCGACGCGATCGCGGTCGATGGCACAGTCTTCGCTGGTGAAATCAGCACCGGCCTGGGCAATCGCTTCGTCGGAAGCCGCAATAGCGTACTGGCAGAAAAGATCCAAACGCTTGGCTTCTTTGGCTGACATGTATTTGGTTACATCAAAATTTTTGACTTCACCGGCTACTGCCGAACGGAAACCGGTGGTATCAAAGCGGGTAACATTACCCAAACCGCAACGGCCCTCTTTGACCGCCGCCCACAACTCCGGAACACTGTTGCCAACGCAGGATACTGCACCGCAACCGGTAACAACTACTCGTCTTTCTTTCATCATAGAAAGTTCAACCTTCAGTTTAGTATAAAATATTTACTTGCAAATCACACCTTATTTTAAAATACATCACAAAGTGCATATTTGCAACTATCTGCAAACTTTTTTTCCCGCACCGGAATCACCGGATATGAGCAACCCCGGTGCAGGCATGTGGATTTATTTGCTTTTTTTGCTCTTTTCCACTGTCGGCAAAGCAGGATTCACTTTTTTGGCAACTGTCTCTTTTTCAGTTACCTTGCCTTTGACTTCCGGCGGCACCGGAGTCATAGCTTTAGGCACACTCTTGCGTTTGATGCTTTTAAGATCAACAGCCTTGCAACGCATCATAAGCATACTGCGTTTCATGAACTCGATCTCGCCGTTTTTGGTGATAACAAAGTGGTCAACATCTTTGAGTTGAGCCATGAAAAGCATTTCGTAATCCAGATGCGGTCCCGCCTGAAGCGTGGAAACCAATGCTCCGAAACGCAGCCGGTTGGGAGCTGTTACCGCAAATGAACCGTTGAAAACGTTCACCCCGGCAAAACCGGTGATCTTGCCGTCACGCTGAAATTCCACATAGGCCTGAACTTCCGGCGGCAGGGTGATGGCGTTTTTACCGTCAACACCTTCCTGACCTTTGATATAAACCGGGATCCATGCTTTATTGCAGAGTATATTCAGCTCTTCGGCACGGTTGATCTGCTGTTGATGCTTTTCCACAATCTCCTGAATACGGGGTTGCGGTTTGGTTTCAAGCTGCATACAGCAACCGCTCACGATCACCATTGCCATGGCACCGCAGAAAATTGTAAGTACCCTGTTCATTACTGACAACTCCGTATTTATCAATGGCAGCCGCCGCAGCTTCCGCAGTCGCAGCCGCAGCTGTCGCCGGAGAAGTGTTCAACGATACGGGCGGCAACCGCTTCGGGAGTAAAGCCGAATTCTTCAGCCAGCTTCTTGTACGGAGCGGATGCACCGAAAGTATCCAGACCGATAGCCAGACCTTCGCTGCCGACAAAACGATGCCAGCCGAAGGTACTCGCCGCTTCGATGGAAACACGGATGTCGCATTCCGGCGGCAGAACTTCGTCCTGATATTCCTGACTCTGCTTGAGGAAGAGTTCCTGCGAAGGCATGGAAACCACACGCACGCCGATTTCCTGGGCACGGAACATTTCAGCGGCCTTGAGTGCCAGACCGACTTCTGAACCGGTGGCAATAAGGATAAGGGAGAAGTCTTCGTCGTCGCTGACAACATAGGCCCCCTTGGAAACATCGACTTTCCTGGCCATTTCTTCATCAAACGGAGCCAGATCCTGACGGGTGAGCAGCAGTGCCACCGGACCATCGGCCTGCAATGCCGCTGCCCAGGCACCGGCAACTTCGTGGGATTCCGCCGGACGGATCACGGTCATGCCGGGGATGGTACGCAGCATGGCAATCTGTTCGATCGGCTCATGGGTGGGGCCGTCTTCGCCGACATAGAAGCTGTCGTGGGTGAAGATGTAGATCTGATGCAGTTTCTGCAAAGCGGCAAGACGGATGGCAGGCTTCATGTAATCGCTGAACACAAAGAAGGTCGAGCTGTACGGAATGTTGGAGCCGAAGAGGGCAATACCGTTGGCGGCCATACCCATAGCCAATTCACGCACGCCGAAGTGCAGGTTTCTGCCGGCACGGTTTTCGGGGCTGAAATCGCCGCCGACTTTAACATTGGATTTGGTGGAAGGAGCCAGGTCAGCGGCACCGCCCCACAGAGCGGGCACGAGTTCGGCGGCCTTCTGCAGAACCACACCGCTGGAGGCACGGCTGGCAGTGGGCTTATCCACCGGAGCGGCTTTCATCAATTCTTCCAGCAGATTTTCCGGCACACGCTTGTTCAGGAGCCAGCTCAAAGTTTCAGCCTTATCAGGATTGGCGGCCACATAATCAGCGTATTTACCTTCCCATTCAGCGGCGGCGGCCTTGACTTCGGCAACGCGGGCGTCGCAGAAAGCACGGACATCGTCGGCTACATAGAAACTTTCAGCCGGCAGACCCAGATTTGCTTTCATGGCGGCAAGTTCTTCATCGCCGAGGGGTTCGCCGTGAACACCGCTGGTACCCTGTTTGTTGGGGGCACCGAAGCCGATGGTGGTTTTGCCGATGATCAGGGTCGGGCGGCCGTCGGATTTCTGGGCTTCAGCCAGAACGGCATCGCACTTGGCAATGTCGTTGGCATTGTCGCAATAGAGTACACGCCAGTTGTAGGCTTCAAAACGCTTGCCGACATCTTCGGTGAATGCCAAGCTGGTGTTGCCTTCGATGGTAATGTTGTTATCGTCGTAGAAGCAGATGATGTTGTCCAGTTTCTGATGACCGGCCAGCGAAGCGGCTTCGCTGGTGGCACCTTCCATCATACAGCCGTCGCCGCAGATGATGTAGATCTTGCTGTCCAGCAGACCGGCGGCTTCCAGACCGCTCTGGGCACCGAGATATTTGGCGGCCATTGCCATACCCACGGCACTTGCCATACCGCTGCCGAGCGGACCGGTGGTGATATCGACACCGGCGGTGTGGCCGAATTCCGGATGGCCGGGGGTCTTGCTGCCCCACTGACGGAAGTTCTTGAGTTCTTCCATATCCAGACCGTAGCCGAAGAGATGCAGCAGACTGTATTCAAGCATGGAGCCATGACCGGCGGAAAGCACGAATCTGTCGCGGGCGAACCATGCCGGATTGGCGGGGTTGAAACGCAGATATTTGCTGAAAAGAGTTACAGCATAGTCAGCGTTGCCCATAGGCATACCGGGATGACCGGACTTGGCTTTCTGGATGGCATCGGCACTTAAAGCACGGATGGTGTTGGCGGTACGAGCGGCAATTTCTGCATTCCAACTCATGGCGAGAACCTTTCTTTGATTTTTTTTCAGTTTTATACTGGTAATTTTTATAAAAACAGCTAAATTGTATTAAAGTAGTTTAATTTAACCTCTAAACCGATTAAAAGCAATTTTTTTAAACAAGTTTTTTTGCATATTTTTAATATGATATGAGTGAACGCTTTATCACATCTACACTGAACCGCAAAGACGGCAGCAGCGACAATTTACTGCGGCCGCAGTTCTTTGCGGATTTTCCGGGTCAGGACGATGCCAAAGCCCTGTTGGAACTGATGGTGCGTGCCGCCGCCGGCAGGGATGAACCACTGGAACACATCCTATTGTCCGGCCCGCCGGGACTGGGCAAAACCAGTCTGGCATATATCATTGCCAACGAAAAGAACTGCACGCTCAAATCCTCCAGCGGTCCGGCGATCGAAAAACCCGGCGATCTGGCAGGTCTGCTCACCAGTTTGAGCGAGGGGGATATTCTTTTTATCGACGAGATCCACCGCCTCAACCCGGTGGTGGAAGAGTATCTTTACAGTGCCATGGAAGATTTTTTCATCGACATTGTTCTGGAACAGGGTCCCGGAGCCAGATCGGTAAGATTGAACATTCCGCACTTTACATTGCTGGGAGCCACCACCCGGCAGGGGATGCTTTCGGCACCGCTGCGGAGCCGTTTTGCCGTAAATGTAAGACTTGATTATTACGATGATGCCAGTTTGATGGAAATCATCAAACGCAGTGCCCGTATTCTGGAAACCGGAATTGATAACGAAGGTGCATTGGAACTCGCCCGCCGCTGCCGCGGCACACCGCGTATTGCCAACAATCTTCTGCGGATGGCACGCAACTATGCCCAGGTCAAAGCCGAGGGCATAGTTACCGGCAAAGTTGCTTCGCAGGCGGTGAACATGCTCAAGATCGACCCCGACGGGCTGGACGATATCGACAACCGGATACTCGAAGCGATCGTATGCAACTTCAACGGCGGACCGGTGGGGGTGAAAAATATCTCCGTAACCGTGGGTGAAGAAGAAGGTACGCTCGAAGAAGTCTATGAACCGTTTCTGATCCAAAAAGGTTATCTTGTGCGGACACCGCGCGGGCGGGTCGCCACCGCCAAAGCCTACGAAAAGCTGGGGGTGAGTGCGATGGCTAAAAAAGGCAAAAACAACAATAATCAAATGGATTTATTTTGAGGAAAATATGACAGCTGTCTGGGTAAAAAACTTACTTAATCTGCAAGCTCTTGATCTGGAAATACGCAATCTCAAACTCCGATTGACCATGATTCCGAAAGAAGCCGAAAAGCTCCAGCAGGAGATCGCCGCCATCGAAGGCAAGGTCAAGGCGGCAAAAGAAAAGAAAGCCTCTCACGAATTACAGCTCAAACAGACCGAAGCGGAAATCGCCGAAATCAACGATAAGATCGGCAAATTGCAGACTCAGTCCGCACTGGTCAAAAAAAATACCGAATATCAAGCCATGCTCGGAACGATCGCCATGCTGAAAAAGTCCATCAGCGAGCTGGAAAGCAAACAGATCGAACTTATGGATATTCTTGCCGATGACGACAAAGCCATCTACGCCGCCGTTACCGCCGTCAAGCCGGAAACCGCCCCGTTACGCTCGGAACTCAAAGAGCTTGCCGAACTGGTCAACGACATAAAAGCCCGCGGCAGGGAACTGCTGGCCAAACGCCCGGAACTCCGCAGTATGACAGATTCAGAAATCCTGCCCCGCTATGAGCAGATACTCAAGAAAAATGATTCGATACCGCTGGTACCGGTGGAAACCGACAAATGCGGCAACTGCCATTTGCGGCTTACTCCGCAAACGCTCAATCAGGCACGGTCGGGTGCGATTACTTTCTGCGACAACTGCATGCACATAATATACATGCCTGACGAACAGGAATAAATATTGCTGTTTGACTTATGAAAACTCTTTTACGCAAAGCATTTACCGACAGTCTGCCGGTACTTATGGGGTATCTTTCTATGGGTACAGCCTTCGGCATACTGCTGGTCACACAGGTAAAAGGTTCTGACTTTACCACCGCGGCAATAATGAGTTTTTCCACGATTTCAGGCAGTATGCAGTTTGCCGCCGTGGAGATGCTTGCCAATGCGGCAAGTTACACATTGCTCCTGACGGCCATGCTGGCAGTACTTATCAATATAAGGTACGCCATGTACGGTATATCGCTGGTGCGTTACTTTGCCAATTACCCGTGGTATGTACGCTGTTACCTTATCTGGACATTAACCGACGAAACTTATGCGTTGGAAAGTTCCACCACGCTCCGGGGCAGAAAACGCATGTATTACTCGCTTATGGTCAGCAGTTTTGACCATCTTTACTGGCTGACCGGCTCGGTGATCGGTGCGGCGGCGGGGTCGTTTATAACTTTTGATACTGCGGGCATCGACTTTGCCATGACGGCTCTTTTTCTGGTGGTGCTGACCGATCTGTTACGCAACAGAGCCAACCGGCTCCCGGCATTGACCGGCGGGGTTTCGACCCTGCTTGCGTTGCTGTTTTTTATAGCATTATATCCCGGAGCGGTCAACCGGATGCTGCTGGCGGCAATGGCTCTGATGATCGCCGTATTGCTTTTGATGCGTAAAAAGTATTTGAAAAAATACGGAGGTTCAGCATGACATTGCACCAATACGCTCTGATTGCAGTAATGGCAGTTGTTGTAATAATTCTGCGAAGCATACCCTTTATGCTTTTTTCCGGCAAACGCAAGGTTCCGGCCAGTCTGCTTTATCTCGGTAGAGTGCTGACCGCGGCGGCAATCGCCATGCTGGTGGTTTACAGTTTGTACGGCAATTTGAATTATCCGACATGCGGAGTGAAAAATCTGCTGCCGGGGTTGCTCGCTTCGGCAGTAACAGTAATACTGCACTGTTTTTTGAAAAATCCGCTGATAAGTATCATTGCCGGCACGGCTTGTTATATGCTTACAATATAAGCAACTTAAAAATACAGAGGTAAAAAAATGAATCTGACAACTAAAATCTTCAGCACTGCATTAATTGCCGCTTTGGCAGTAACATGTTTTGCCGCCGAAAAGAAAGCTTCCGCCGCCAACAATAGTGATGTGGAAATCTTTTCCGGCAGAGATAATAAAGCCAATATTCTGAAAGGGATCCTTCCGCCCAATGTAAAAAACATTGCCTGTATTGCGGCGGGTTCCTACCCCGGTTCCGCCGGATACCGCAAAGGTATTGAACTTTTGAAGCAAGCCGGGTACAATGTCAAAGTCATGCCGCACGCGTTTGAAAAACCCGTCAAAGGCAAAGTTTCCGCCAAACTGGAACACCGTGTAAAAGACTTTATGGATGCCTGGCTTGATAAAAATATCGACATGATATTGTGCATCCGCGGCGGACGCGGTTGCGGCGATGTTATGCAGGCGATCGACTGGAACAAACTCCCGCCGCGGCCGGAACTTTATGTTCAGGGATACAGCGATGTAACGATGATCCTCTGTGCGTTGCAGAAACGCAATTACGGTCATCCGGTGGCCGGTCCCATGGTCGGTGCCATGCAGGGATTGGTTCCCGATGCACTTAAAGCCATGCGTAACATGCACCACAACCAACAGGTCGGCCCGGTCAAAGTCGCTCCGATAGTCAAAGGTGATTGTGAAGGTCTGCCGTTAGCCGGATTGCTTTCCCGCTTTGCGTGGGTGGTGAAAACCTCCGACCGCCCGATCGTCAAAGACCGGATAATCTTTATTGAAAGCGTATCGGCAAATATTGAACAGATACGCAATTACTTCCAGACTCTGCTGGATGAAAAATTCTTTGATGGTGCCGCCGGGGTGGTTTTCTGCTGTTTTACCAAAACCAATTCCGACAAAGCAACCGTGGATGCACTGCTCAAAGAAGTTGCCCCCAAATTAGGTGTACCGGTATATATGAATTTCCCCTTCGGCCACCGGAATATAAGCTACACCATTGATTACAGCCGCAAAGCAGTAATCAAAAACAACACCGTAACTTTCCCGGCAAAATAAACAAGCCAAGCTCAACAAATGAAATATTTTTGCCGCTGACGGCAAAAATCTTTCATACACACCCGTATTTACCCTCTGGGGTATGGGGGCAGGCTGTTTATGAAGGTTCTGCCGTAGCGTTTGGTGTTTATGCGGCTGTCTAAAACCACTATCATGCCGCTGTCCTGCCGGGAACGGATCAGCCTGCCGGTACCCTGCCGGAACTTCAACACCGCTTCGGGAAGTGAATAATCAAAAAATGCGTTCCCGCCCCGCTCTTTTATGCGTTCACATCTCGCCTGGATCAGCGGGTGCGTCGGCACAGCGAAGGGCAGTTTGGTGATAATTACATTGCTTAAACTTTCGCCCGGAACATCCACCCCCGTCCAGAAACTGTCGGTACCGAACAACACCGACCGTACATCGCGTTTAAACTCGCTCAACAGCATGGAACGGGACATATCATTGCCCTGCATCAAAAGTTTTATACCTTTGTGGAAGAGAAATCCCTCCAACGCTTCGGCGGCTTTTTTCAGCATGGCGTAGCTGGTAAAAAGCACAAACGCCTTGCCGTCGCTCAAACTTATATAATGCTCCAATGCCTTGAAGAGTTCGCTTTCGTAATTATCATCAAACGGGTCGGGCATGGAACTTTCCACATAAAGTTTAACTTTTGCCGGATCAAACGGCGAACTCAACTGCCTGGTTATACCGCGGGTGAACCCGGTGCGGTTGATAAAATAGTTGAATTTGCGGTCAACGGTCAGTGTGGCACTGGTCGTTATCACCGGAAAATCACGGGTAAAAAGTTCTTCAGCAAGGATTTCTGCCACATTCAGCGGTGCGGAACAGAGTATCAGCTGCCGGTTGTCAGACTCCACCCAATAGACACTTTCCGGAATGGTCATATTGATAAATGCGTGGATACTGTCTATATACATATCGCATTGATTTACAATACTTTCCAGTTCACTGCGATAATCCGCATCCGCTTGTTCCAACGCAAAATCGCCCAGTTCACTGCGGAAATCCGCCAGCGGTATCTGCAAGTGATTGCTGAACAAACCACTGCGGAGAACCGGCCGGATCGGTTCATCACACTCCATCAGATAATTTTCAAACTGGCCGAAAAACTCTTTGCCCATACTTTTCAATGCCGTAACCTGACTGCGTAACTCCAGAGCATTCACCCCTTTACGCATAAGCAGACCGCGGGCGGTATCGGGGTTGTAAAGTTTATTGAGCATGGCGTTGAACCCGTTGTAAGTCAGGTGCAAACCGAGATGTTGGGCC
Source organism: Lentisphaerota bacterium (assembly GCA_015061885.1). Taxonomy (GTDB): domain Bacteria; phylum Verrucomicrobiota; class Lentisphaeria; order Victivallales; family Victivallaceae; genus SIG78. Next base: position 24,273 of record SUVS01000018.1, on the reverse strand, counting down.
GCGTTATCTTCCAATGTATGAGCTTCGTCAATTATCACACTGCCGTAAGGCGGCAGTAATCCGCCGGAATCATCGCCGGATTCCATCTGCATGGCCAGATCGGTGAAAAAAAGTGCGTGATTTGCTACAATAACATCGGCACTCTCCCACTCATTACGGGCCTTGCGGTAAAAGCACTCCCGCTGAAAACGGCATTTGGGGAAAGAACAGTTGCCCGCTTCGCAGCAGACATAATTCCACGATTCATTCTGAATATAAAACCCCGCATTATCGCGGTTGCCGTCGGTACTGCTTTCGCTCCAATGATAGATGCGGTCGATATCTTGTTGCATACCGGGGTAAGCTATGTAATCATTTTGATGCTCGCCGGCGGCCAGACTCAACCGCCGCAAACACAGATAGTTGCGTCTGCCTTTGGCAAGAGCCGCCTTGAAATCCACATGCAGAAGTTTCTTCAAAAGCGGCAGATCTTTGTTGACCAGCTGTTCCTGCAAGCTGATGGTTTCGGTCGTGACCACCGCCGGTTTGCCGGTCAATTTGCTGTAAAGGATCGCCGGTACGAGATACGCAAAACTTTTCCCTACTCCGGTGGGGGCTTCGATGGCAAGATTGCGTTTATCCATCAGAGCAACAACAGTTTCCATTGCCATTTGCTGCTGCTGGATACGGTATTCGTATGGTCTGGCTCCATATTCAGCGGCGGCTTTCAGCGGGCCGTCTTCGGCAAAAAAATCCACCGCCTGTTTCCGGAACTCCGCCCAGTCTTCCGGAGAGATGGTTTTCTTTTTCGCCGGAGCGGTAAATTCACCCGGCAAATCAGTTATTTTTACACTATCAAAAGCGGATTTTTTTCCGGCAACAGCATCCGCACCGGCAGTTTTTACACTTTCGGGCAGATGATTTTCGATCAGGCATGATTTTAAGAGTTCCGATGCCAATGGCTTAATCATTGCCTTCAAGCACTCCCCGCAAAACGGTCATTGCTTCTTCGCCTTTTTCCAGAGCGTCTTCCACGCCGCTGCGGAATTCTTCAAAGTCAAAGTCCTCGCCGATCGCCGCCGGAGCGTTGACTATTTTCAAGGCTTCATCCAGCAGAGCGGTCACTTCGGCAAGCTCTTCAAAAAGCTCCGGTTTGAGTTCAAGCTCGTCGGCCATACTGACAAATTCGCTCATCAGCTGACAGCGTTCCATGGTAAAATCCACGATCATACTGCGGATCTCGGCGGATTCGTTATCATGCTCCCGCGAGTAATTGTCGAGCATCATTTCAAAGCGTTCTTCCAGGGCGTTAAAGAAACATGCTTCCTGCATGGTATCGACAAATTCAAGCTCATTTTCGCCGAACGCACGGCTGTAAAAGCTGTTGAAGTCCAAATCATGATTCTTGAAGTTATCCAACAGCAGTGCATCCAATTCCACTAAATTGAGCATACTGTAAAGTTTTCCCAGCATCTCTTCAAGCGTGCCGACTTCGCCGGAACCGATCGTAACATTATCGGGCAAAGCATTGCCGTGATCGTGGTGGCAATCGCACTCTCCGTGAGCGTGATCGTGTCCGCAATCGCAGATACCTTCATCTTCATTGCGTTTGACAAGGGTGCTTACTTCCGCATCAAACGCTATATCAAATGCGGAATCATCCAACAGCATTTCATCCAGCGACATGAGCGGTTTTTTCAGAAGTTCCGCATTGTTGGCAAACGCACAACGCAGCTGATTTATGATCGGCTCGCCGGTCAGGAGTTCTTCGGTAACACGCTGGAGTACATCGTCAAAGCTGTTGCGGAAGGCTTTAGCGGCGGCGGCTTTACGCATTTTGCCATTTTCCAGACGGTATTCAAAAATGCCTTTTTTATAGTCAATAACTTTGACCATTATCGCATCGCCTTCGGAAAATTGCGTTTCCTGATAAAACTTTTTCATATCCAGCACTGCAAGTTTCAACTGCGGATTGTTGGAACTCCGGGCGTTGGTGATATTTTCTTCATCTTCGGCGGCAAAAAAATCGAACAGCGTTTCCGCCCCCATCAGCAAATGATAGCGGATGATCTCTTCAGCCGAAGCGGTAAAAGCCCGGTAGCTCTGACTTTTTTTAGCCCCGGCTTCTTTGAGCGTGATTTCCGACGGAAAAAGCTCCTGATCCATAAACGGCACAAAACGGTGGCCGGGGATCAGGATATTATTGTCGATTTCCAACGCATCCGGCACGATCAGAAATTCCGCACCGTCGAAAAGTTTTTCAGCATTCACATAACTTTCGCCCGGAGTTTCCGGTATCAGCGATTCATGATGTTCAAGCTCGCGGATGATCTGCGAAGTGAGTTTTTCCTTTTCGGCGGCATCTTCCACCTTACCGGCAAATTTCATGACTTCGGCAACGGTAATGACTTTGATGCCCTGATCGGTAAGCTCGTTGATAAAACGCTCTACGGGCGTAACATTTTCAGCTGAATTGCTGTATTCTTTAAACATTTTTTCACCCCGCAAAAATTATTGATTGCGTGCCGCTTCGGCGGCGATCTTCAAGGCTTTGCCGTAAAGGAATTTTTCCACAAACTCTTTGAGTTGAGCTTGTTCAAAAGTTTTAAGAGTATCAACTGTTACGGCATCTTCAATAGAAAATTTTCCGGCTTGAGTCCGACGCAAACCGCTCAATACCGCACCGCAGCCGAGTTTTCTGCCAATATCCGAAGCAATGGTGCGGACATAAGTACCTTTGGAGCAATGCACCGTAAATTCGCAATCCGGCAACGCTATGGCGGTGGGTTTTATATCAAATATTTCAATGGGGCGGGGTTCGCGTTCCACTTCCTTGCCGGCACGGGCGAGTTCGTAGAGCTTTTTACCATCTTTTTTCAATGCCGATACCATCGGCGGCACTTGCATGGATTTGCCCATAAAAGATGCGATCGTTTCCCGCAGCATATCTTCGGTGATATTCGAGCAATCGCTCCGGCGGATGATTTCGCCATCCATATCCTCCGAATCCGTTTCGATGCCCAGAGTGAGTTTGGCTTCGTAAATTTTATCCACCCCGCTCAAAGCACCGCTCAAGCGGGTGAATTTACCCAGTACCAGCACCAGCAGACCGGTCGCCGCCGGATCAAGCGTTCCGCAATGGCCGACTTTGGGTATATTGAATCTTGACCGGACAAAGTTCACTACATCAAAACTTGTCCATGTTGCCGGTTTATCCACCAGCAATATTGCATCGCTTTCAAAAGCCGGCAAACGGTGGCGTTTGGGGTCAAATCTTCTCATCAGGCAAAATCTCTCAATTACAAATCTGTAAACAGACTCTTTATTTCCTGTTCAAAAAAGCCGGAGGCTTCCTCAAACGAGTTAAAATCCATACTCATACCCGCCGCCATGGCGTGTCCGCCGCCGTTGAACTTGCGTGCCATATCTATTACCGGCCGGGCAGGATTTTTGGAACGCATACTTATGCGGTAGCTGTTGCCGCTGCGGCGGCTGATGATCGCCACCACTTCGGTTCCGGCAATAGCACGCAGCTGGTCGATCACGCCTTCGGCATTACGCAGATCAAAGGCGTATTTATCCAGCAATTCCTGCGGCACGATCGCCCATGCCACACGCTTATTGCAAGTCCAGAAAAGGTATTTTTCCAGCAATTCGGATTCAAAAAGCTGCTGATTATACGGTTTGTTGAAGTATATCTGATTGACCACTTTGTTGAGCTTGGCTCCGTACTCCAGCAATCTGGCTCCCGAACGCAACGCCTCCGGATCGGTATTATCGAACCGGAACCCGCCGGTATCGGTCAACAGCCCCATCAGGAAGAAATTCACCGCACTTTCCGGCAGTGTTTTGCCAAAACTTTCGCACAATGCAAAGACCATTTCTGCAGTTGCCGCCCGGTGATCGAGCAGATTCCACTTGCCGTAACCGGCGTTGTCGGGATGATGGTCAATAAGCTGTAAACGCTCCTGCACGCACTCCGGAACACCGCCGGATTTATAAAATCCCGCACGGGGCGGCACTGCAGTATCCAACAGTATGACCAGGTCAAAAGCACTGTTATCTTCCGGCAGTGCATCCAGAAAATCATATTCACACAATGCGTAAAGTTCCGGTATGCCGTCGGGCAGAACGACCGAACACTTTTTGTTCAGACTTTTCAGAAACTCTGCCAGTCCCAATGTGGAACCGATCGCATCGCCATCGGGTTTCAGGTGCGTGGCAAGCAGAATATTTTCCGCCTGCAGGATGCGGTTTCTTACTTCAGAAAATCGTTCTTCACTCATTGTCATCTCCGGAACTCTGTTCGCTTTCCAACTCTTCGAGCAAAGCAAAGACCCGGTCGCCGGCGGCAACGCGTTTGTCTATGCGGAAAGTCAGCACCGGCGTGTGTTTGAACCCCAGCGTGCGTGCCATGGCACTCTGGAAATCCCGCCGGGATGAGTTCAGATTTTCCAATATCATCCGCTGGGCGATCTTGTCGCCGCCGAAAACACTTACGCTCACCGTGGCATTACGCAAATCCACCGAAGTACGCACCTCGGTAACTGATACCAGCACCGAAGGCGACGGCGAAATCGAATAGCGGCTTATAAGTTCGCTCATTTCCCGCTTGATAAGTTCATTTACCCGGGTCAACCGGTCAGGTGCAGCCGTCATAAGTCCTTCTCCCGTTACAGCGAAGCCTTTTTGAGTTCGATTTCATAAAGGTCGATTATGTCGCCTTCGATAAAATCAACAAAGTTATCCAGTCTGATACCACATTCCAGACCGGCACGGACTTCTTTTACATCGTCCTGGAACCGGCGTAATGAAGCAACTTCGCCGTTGTAGATAAGCTGATTATTGCGGAATACACGGGCTTTGCTGCCGACTTTGACTACGCCGTCTTCCACCAGACAACCGCAGACTTTGGGCCCTTTGTTGAGTTCAAAAATCTGCAATATTTTGGCTTTGCCCAGTTCTTTTTCGCGTTTTTCCGGTTCAAGCCGCCCGGTCAGAGCGTCGGTAATATCTTCCAGAAGCTCATAGATGATGCTGTAAAGGCGTATTTCGACTTTGGATTTTTCCGCCAGATCGTTCACGCCGGGATTGACACGAACGTGGAACCCGACTACAATGGCATCGCTCGCCGCCGCCAGCGTTACGTCGTTTTCGGTGATCGCACCTACGCCGTTCATCACCACTTCCACGCCGATCTTGTCGCTGGGCAGCTGTTTAAGGGATTCTTCGATAGCTTCGCCGGAGCCGCGGACGTCGGACTTGATAATAAGCCGCAAACTCTTGTGTTCCTGCTCATTGAGCTTGCTGAACAAGTCTTCGGCACTGCTGATAGTCTGGTTGGCAAGGTGCAACGCACGGCTTGCTGCCCGCCGCTGTTCAGCTTCCTGACGGGCAGATTTTTCGTTGACGCAAGTAACGAGCTTATCGGCGGCTTCCGGCACACCCGAAAGACCAACCACTTTTACCGGCGTACTTGGTCCGGCACTCTTGATGCGTACACCGCGGTCGTTGATAAGAGTTTTGACCCTGCCGTATTCTTCACCGGCAAGTACCACATCGCCCACCGAAAGCGTACCGTTCTGCACCAGAATACTGGCAGTCGGGCCCAAGCCGTTTTCCACCTGGGCTTCGAGAACTGTACCGACAGCAGGGCGTTTGGGATTGGCCTTCAGATCCAGCATTTCGGCTTCCAGCAGAATCCGTTCCAGCAAATCGTCGATACCTTCGCCGGTCTTGGCCGAAACCTTGACCACCCCGACAGTACCGCCCCAATCTTCGCAAGTAAGATTGTTCTGCTGCATGTGCAGATAAATGCGGTCGGGATTGGCATCGGGCAAATCTATCTTGTTGATCGCCACGATCAGCGGCACCTTTGCCGCCAATGCGTGATTCATCGCTTCCACCGTCTGCGGCATAAAGCCGTCGTCGGCGGCTACGACCAGCACTACAATATCAGTAACATTCGCTCCACGGGCACGCATACTCGTAAACGCCGCGTGTCCGGGAGTATCAATAAAGGTGATCGGTTTACCGTTGAAGACCACCGTCGATGCCCCGATGTGCTGGGTAATACGGCCGGATTCGCCATCTACTACATGGGTATTACGCACTCTGTCCTGCAGAGAGGTCTTGCCGTGGTCAACATGGCCCATAAAAGTCACCACCGGCGGGCGTTCCGGCAATTCTGCCGGATCAGCCGGAGCGGGCATTTCATAATCATTATCGGCTTCGACTGCGGCTTTCTTTTCGACCTGGACTATTTCCAGCTCCAAACTGAAATTTTTCAGCAGTTTACGCAATGTATTTTCCGAAATCGGCTGATTGATGCTCAACAATTCGCCCAGCTTCATGAGTTCGCCAATTACTTCGTTGGGCTTCTTGCCGATAGCTTCGGCAACATTTTTCACAATAAAAGGTGCCGAAAGTTTTGCCACGCCGTCAACGACCGCACCACCGGCAGCCGGAGTGCTGTCAGAAGTATTTTCCTTGTGTTTACCGGGCTTATTGTTTTTGCCGGAACGCTCAAATTCTTCCTTGCCGCGGCTTTTCTGTTTATTGCGGGGACGGTCATCTTTGACTGCCGGAGCATCGTCAGCCATGTAAAGCTCATCAAAAAGCATCTCCACAAGCTCCACCATATCTTCGGGAATCTGTGAGCTGGCGGCTTTTACGGTTATGCCCTGACGGGTAAGCTCGGCGATCACTTCTTCCACGGAGACCTTATAAGTTTCCGCCAAATCCTTTACCTTGAGTTTTTTCATAAGTAATCACATCCTTTCTTACCGGTCATTGAGTTTATCCAGAGCCGACTGCAATTCATCGGCATCCACACCGGGCAGATTCATGATTTCATTGCTGTCGGCATCAAGCAGATCATTCACAGTCAGATAACCGTTGGAAACCAATACCCCGGCAGTAACTTTGCTGATTTCAGCCGAGTCGGCAAGTGCGGCGACCGCCTGCTCGATCTTATCTTCCAGAGAAACATTCTTCAACGGTTCTTCGATCTTGATGTTTATATCCCAATGCAGCAATTTGGAACTCAAACGCACATTCTGTGCCCGTTTGCCGAACGCCAGCTTGCTCTGTTCGGGCGTTACATGCACCACCAGTTCGTGCTTGGCTTCGTTGACCGTTACCGACTGGATCGCCGCCGGTTGCAGGGCATTTGCCGCGTACTGCTTAATATCACTCGACCACGGCACGATGTCAATGCGTTCACTGCCCAGCTCTTTGGTGATCTCCTTGACGCGGTTACCGCGGACACCCACACATGCTCCGACCGGGTCGATACGCTCATCGTTGCTTCTTACCGCCACTTTGCTGCGGCTGCCGACTTCGCGGGAAATACCCATGATTTCGACTGTACCATCGTGGATTTCGCTGACTTCACGCTCAAACAAAGCCCGCACAAAGTCCGGATGACTGCGGGAAACGATCAGGCTCGGTCCAGGGGTTTCGGTATCGACTTTCAGCAATACAGCGTGGATATTTTCGCCGGGCAGATACTGTTCGCCCGGAATTTTTTCCTTGCTCGTAAGGATACCTTCGGCTTTGCCGAAAGTTATCACCAGCGAACCGCTGTCAAAACGGCGTACTGTACCGCTGATGATATGACCGATGCGGTCGGCAAATTCCGAATAAACGATCTCTTTTTCCGCTTTGCGAAGCTGCTGCATGATCGCCTGTTTGGCACTCTGGGCGGCGATTCTGCCGAAGTTGCGGGGAGTCACTTCCCAATCCACAATATCGCCGATCTTCACATCCGGGAACCGCTCCTGGGCACGGGCAAAGACCAGTTGGTCAGCATTCATCGGCTGTTCGACGACCTGAAGTTTTGCCCAGGCACGGATGTCGCCGGTTTTTGGGTCGATCCGGACTGTAATATCATTTGCCGGGTGGATGCTCTTTTTGGAGGCGGAAAGTATCGCCGTTTCCAACGCTCCGATCAGCTGATCGCGGTTGATGCCGCGTTCCTGTTCGATACACTCAAGAATGTTCAGCAATTCGTTATTCATCTTCTATTTCTCCTTATGTAAATTGTCTTATCTCAAACACTGTTCCAGCTGACCGGAAATGCCATGCTTTTCCGCTTGCTGATAACAAAAAAAGCGGATCGGTAATCCGAACCCACTTTACATACCCGCGTTTTACATTAACGCCAATGTTGTGGAAAGCATCAGTATCTTTAAAAAGACAAATCCGCTTTCACTATAATATACAATAATTTGGCAAACTATCAAGGGCAAAAACCATTTTTTATTAAAGTTTTACGGTTTTTTTTCAATTTTTTTCCCAAATCCGTCTTTTTATGCTATATTACGCCGGAAAAGATCACTGTTCCGGGAGAAACACAACATGGCAAACCCTTCTAAAACCAATGCAATCAGATTGCTGGAAAACTCCGGCATAGCCTTTACTGCCCACGAATATGATACAACCGATGGCGAAATCGACGCCCGGTCGATCGCCCGTAAACTCGGCGTGGAAGAAGATAGAGTTTTCAAAACCCTCGTGGCCGAAAACCCTGATAAAGAACATTTTGTGTTCGTCGTTCCCGCCGCCGGCAGTCTGAATCTGAAGAAAGCCGCTAAAACCGCCGGAGTCAAAAGCATTGCCATGATAAAGCAGAAAGAACTCCTGCCGCTGACCGGATACATACACGGCGGCTGTTCACCCATCGGAATGAAAAAACCGTTCCCGACGTTTATTGACGAAACAGCGATCCTTTTTGATAAAATATTCGTTTCGGGCGGAAAAGTAGGTTTGAATCTGGAAATAAGCCCCGAAGACCTCGCAGGATTTGTCAACGCCGATTTTTCAGATCTTTGTTGAGCAAAATTGCGGGAGATCTCGTGCCTTGCAGCGTCGTTCACCTCGGTCATGTACAAAGGTACACTCCCTCGGATCGCTCCTTGCAAAACACGACATCTCCTCGCACTTTTGCTCAACACTGGGGAGGGAAGCAATGCATTGACGCGTACGGTATGGTGTAGTAGGGCGAATACCTGTGTGCCGCGCGATAGGTATGGGAAAGTATGGGAAAGTATGGGAAGGCGGGCAAAGCCCGCCAACAGCCACTTGACGCACTACCCCGGCAAGCAATACGCAGTGTAGTGCCAGCCAACAGCATCCGGCGGCATCAGCCGCCCACGAACACTATTGCCCGCTCGCCACGCCGGAGCCTTGGCGTAGGTGGAAGTATTTGCAACAAAACCGCATCGTATGCGGAGAATACGGCATACGATGCGGCGTTGCGGTTACTCCCAATTATTGAAAGAGCAGACTTCTTCCAGACTTTTGCGTACTTTGTTTACCTTTGCATCAGGATCTGCGGCATAGCCGATCGCCAGCACCAGCCGCACATCGTTTCCGGCGGGAATATTGAAGTATTTTTCGAGCTTGGCCTGATCGTTCATGCCGATAACACAGCTTGCCAAGCCCAGTGAATCGGCTTCATGGCACATATTCATACATGCCATACCAATATCGCCGGGGGCAAAACGCTGGGTGTTGCCGTAATGATCGGCTACGCACTGCATAACATTGGCATATTGTTCCACCAAAAGAATGAACGCACTCACCTGATGCCGCCACGGGGCCCCGGTAACACCATTTTCAAACACGATCGCATCACAAAGTTTTGCTTTGGCTTCCGGCGAATCTATCACTACAAATTTCCACGGCTGGGAATTGCATCCGCTGGGCGAAAGGCGTCCGGCTTCCACAACTTTGAGCAAATCTTCCCGCGATACCTGCCGATTGGGATCAAACGCCCGGCAGCTGCGGCGTTTACGCATTACTTCCAGAAAATCCATGATCCATACCTTTCTGAAATTACAGTGAATTGCGGTTTTGAGCCCAGTCTTTGAGGGCTTTGGAGGTTTCTTCAAATTTGCTGAACATGCTTTCGGCGTAAAGTTTGAAACACAATGCCCATGCTTCGTTGAAAACCAGTATATTCTGCATACGCTCGGCAAAACGGCTGTCCGGTTCAAGTTCTTCGCCTTCAGGCAGATTCAACGAACTTATAACAAACTTATCTGCATCAAAAGTTCCGCTCCAGATGTCTTCGCCGCGAGTCAGGGTAACTTTGGCTTTTTTGAGTTTTTTGCCGACGGCAAGTGCCGCTTTGGCTTCGGCACTCTGCTGGGGAAGATCACCCTTTTTCACCGCCGTTTCGCCGGAACCTTTTGCCAGGTCGCCGGAAGCGAAGACCAGCGGGCCTTCGACCATAATATCAAATTCGCCGTATTGCGGATGTTCAATAGTTACCGCACCGGTTTCGCTTAAATACCACAGATAAGTCAGGAAATCCCGCCCCGGAGTCATTTCGTCGCACTCTTCATCGGTCAGCGAAAGTATCGGCAGATCGGTTTCCAGCTTGCCGAATTCATCATTGAGCAATGTTCCGGGCGTTATCTGCAAGGGTTCAACGGTCAGGGTCTGATAGAAAAACCCGATGAAATCTTCGATCTGTTTGGTCGAAGCCGTTCCGAGATAAAGCAGTTTTGCCGCCGGGTCATAGACCATCGGGGTTGCTGAAATCGCGGGCGGCATCTTCATAAGATACTGTTCCATCGCTTCGGCTTTGATCTCTTTTTTTACCTTCGACGGCACAAAGTCCAATTCGTTGGCACGCATGTAAACGAGTTCTTCGCGTTTGCAGATGGCGTTCAGGAGCGATGAAGGGATCTTGCGTTCGGCCCTGCGTAAATTCAAATACCAGCAGCTGCCGGAAATCACACTGTTTTCGTCGAGGTTGCTGTCCAGAAGGCATCTGCCGGTCGTCCAGCCCACCTGCACATCATCTTTTACACTGTCAAGAGTTCCGGCACGGTATGCGTTGAAAAGTTCCACCGCATCTTCCGGCCACGGTGCGTTCAATTTAAAAGTGGTTACGGTTACACCACCGCGTTCAAAAGGCATAATAATACTCCTATTCTTCTGCTGCTGCTTTTTGAGCTGCTTTTTCTTTGGCTTCCAGCTCAAACATTATCATTTCTGCCGGGGTCAGATATTTTTTCCGGTTGTTGCACTCTTTGCAACAAGCTACGATATTTCCCCGCGTGGATTTGCCGCCCCGGGCAACCGGCACAATATGATCCATTGTCAATTCTTCCGGTGCAAAATGTCCCTGACAATAGTGGCAGATGCCTTGTGCCAGAAGGTTTTTCCACCAGTCGGAATTCCGCAATTCGCGGGCTTTTTCCCGTTCGCGTTTAGTGTGGACGGGATCACTTTGTATATCGAGCCAATCATTCATAAATAATATTCACTCTTTTCAAAGTTCATCAAATGCCGCATAATCACGGCGGTATGTCTGGGTACCGAATTTGTCGATACTTTCAGCGTCTATGAACATGCCGCCGGCTTTCAGGCGTTTGCCCGCTTCGCGGATACGGTGAAATGCCAGCCGCAAACTGTTGTCGGCAGGGAAATCGCTCCAATCTTTTGAACTTTTGCCGAAAACAAACTGCAAACCTTCAACGCCCACGCTTTTGAAGGGAAAGAGATAAACTTCACGCATAAAGTCCGCCAGATTGGAATTGGGCAGTTCTTCTTCAAAATCCGGGTTGAAAATCCAGGAAAAACAGGAAAATCCTGCCACACGCCGCTTGAAATATTTCGGGAAAAAATCTCTGGCTTTCCGTAAAGAATCTTCAATCAAAACCCTTTTCATGCCGCCGCCGCCGGGGATGTGGATACCCGGAACCAGATCCCACATGTTCCACAGCGGAGTATATTCATCAAGTTTGAGCGTTATCCGGCGGTCAAGTTCCACAAATCCCGCCGGATTGATGACTGTACCGCACACAGTATCGTCCGTCTGTTCAAGCGTAACAGTTACACATTCGTCTGCCGGGTCTTCCGGGAACGGCAGCAAGCCATCTTTACGCACCACCCAGCCGTTGCGGCAGAGTGCGATCACTTTGCCGTCGGAATTGCGGCGGTAAACCACCGGCAGGTAGGACAGCGGGTCCTGGATCATATACTCCAATCTGCCGATGCGGAAGAGTTTGCCTTCGATATAAAAGCGGAACCAGTGCAGTTTGCGGCCATTTATACCGAGCTTACCGTCATTGCCGGAAGCGTATTCCATAATTGCTCCGGTGGTGTACTGCAAGGTATCCTGTGCTATATCATCGGGCAGACCAAGTCTGCGGTAAGTTTTTTCCACATATTCAAATGCGGCAAAGACTGCCAGCAGATTGTAAATCCCGGCATGTTCAGAACCTTCGGCAGCCTCTTCAAACTGCGGCAGCTTGAAGCCGTACAACAGCGTATCGGAGCGTTCCAGCCAATAATGACAGAGATAATTGTAATTGGCACGCAGAAAACGGTTTCCGCGAACTTCGTCAGCGGCGGCAAGGATTTGCGACGCATCTGCTTTTTTCCGGAGTTTGCTCAAGGCATTGAGGATATATTCATCGCTCAAACTCTCCGGAATATCTTCCAGACGGTCAGCTATTTCGTTGAAACCGAATTTTACAATAAAATCCTGCGTTTCATCATCGAAATTGTAAAAATTTCTGAACTCCGCTAAATCCATAAACCCCCAAACCCTTTATTTACCAAATGCAAAAACAAACACCACTGCCAGCACCAGACACACCCCGGCGGCAATATGATTCCACCGCAGACTTTCGTTCATATAAATAAGAGCAAACGGCACAAACACGCTCAAGGTGATAACTTCCTGCATGATCTTTAGCTGGGCGAGCGTCACCCCGCCCGCATGACCGAGGCGGTTCGCCGGCACTTGCAAAAGATATTCAAAAAGAGCTATCCCCCAACTGACCAATGCGGCAATATACCACGGCTTGTTGGCAAGGTTTTTCAAATGCCCGTACCAGGCAAAAGTCATAAATACATTGCTGCAAATCAGCAACACGACCACCCGCACGATCGGAGCGGTAAGATACTGCCAGAACTGATTCATTTTTTACTTGCTCCGCCGGGAAGAGGCACTTCTGCCATGAGCCGCCAAACCTTCCATTTCGGCAAACTTTTCGGCAATATGGATCTCTTTCTGAATAGCTTCTTCGGTGTATTCAACTGTACTCATCCGCCGGAAAAAGCCTTCCACTGTAAGGCCGGAAAAGAACTTTGCACTTCCCGCTGTGGGCAATACATGGCTGGGGCCGGCACAGAAATCGCCGATCGGTTCGGGCGTCCAATGACCGATAAACAACGCTCCGGCGGCTTTGATGGTTTTAGCCACTTTGCGGGCATCTTTACAACAGATTTCCAAGTGTTCGGGAGCATATTTACCGGCGATTTCCGCGGCTTGAACCATATCTTTGACCACGATTATCCACGAGCCCTGATCCAGAACTTTATCCACCGTTGCCATCCGCGGCAGAGTGGCTTTGCGTTCGGCAAGAGCCTGTTCGATCTTTGCAACCATACTTTCGTCGGTGGTAACGGTAAGAGCCTGTTCCAGGCCGCTGCCGTGTTCGGCTTGCGAAAGCATATCGGCGGCGATTTTATCCGGGTCGGCAGTTTCGTCGGCAATTATCATGATCTCCGAAGGGCCGGCAACCATGTCGATCGCCACTGCTCCGTAAACCAGTTTCTTGGCCGCAGTAACATACGCATTGCCGGGGCCGACGATCTTTTCGACCTTCGGCACGGTTTCCGTACCATACGCCATAGCGGCAATGCCGTACACACCGCCGAGGCGGTAAATTTCGGTAACGCCCGCAACTTTCATAGCATACAGCACTGCCGGATGGACTTTACCATCTTTACCCGGCGGCGTGACTGCCACGATCTCTTTGACTCCGGCAGCTTTGGCTATACCTGCCGTGTGAATAACGGTGGAAACCAGCGGAGCAGTCCCGCCGGGAATATAAACGCCGATACGTTCCATGGGCACAAACTGTTCGCCGAGCGTAACACCTTTGCGTACAACCTTTTTCCACGCTTTGGGAATACGCAGTTTGGCAAAGGTCTGAACATTTTTCAACGCACTTCTGATTGCCGATTTTTCAGCTTTTCCCAGCGATTTTTCAGCGGCGGCGATCTCGTCGGCACTGACTTTGAACTGGTCGGGCGTAAGTTCGGCTTTGTCGAACTCCAACGCATAACGCTGCAAAGCCCTGTCGCCATCTTTACGGACATTATCGACAATGTTCCGCACAGCGTCTTCAATACTTGCCGGGTAGCTCGGACGGTTGTAGATAACCTCCAAGCCGGAAGCAAAATCACTTTTGCGGTAATCAAGAACTTTCATATTTATCCTGTTATTTTACAATTTCACAAAGCAGTTATCAATAAGCCTTGTGGTGCCGAATACTGCCGCCACGGCAAAGAGCAATTCTTTGCTGTTGCTGGTGGGTTCTTCCAGATTATCGGCATCTCTGACTTCCACATAATCCACCACGCCGCCGGCATTGCTTATGCGTTTTACGGCGTCGGCGATAACTTCGCTGACCACCTTTACGCCCTCACTTTTGAGTTTGGCTTCGGCAGCAAAGACCGATTGCGAAATGCTTCTTGCACGCACTCTTTCATCTTCAGTAAGATAGCGGTTGCGGGAACTCATTGCCACATTGTCCGTATCGCGGATAAGATCGCCGAGAACGATTTCCACCGGGAAATCCAGATCCCGCACCATGCGTTTGATAATGATCGCCTGCTGGGCATCTTTTTTACCGAAAACCGCCACATCCGGCAACGCCAGATTAAAGAGCTTGCTCACCACCGTAAGCACGCCCCGGAAATGGATGGGGCGGCTTTTGCCGCACAGAACTTTGGACAAAACCGTTTCGTCCACCCAGATCGAGCGGTCGGGAGCGTACATAGCATCCGGAGCCGGGGCAAAAACTGCCGTGGCTCCATGAGCTTCGCAGAGTTTGCAGTCGTTTTCAAAATCCCTCGGATATTTATCCAGATCCTCATTGGGGGCAAACTGCGTGGGATTTACGAAAATCGAAACAATGACTTCGTCGCCCCGCGATTTGGCTATGTCAATAAGCGAAGCATGTCCGGCATGGAGAAACCCCATGGTCGGCACTAAAGCGATACGCTTTCCGGAGCGTTTGCAGTTCAAAGCATATTCCTGCAATTCCTTCGGCTCATGAAAAATCTTCATCTTATGCCTCTGATATTTTTTCAGTCAACAATAAACATCCAGTTGTGCTTGTCTTCGGCTTCGCCGTACTGGATAGCTTTCAAGCCATAGTAGAGCTTGCTGCTGACTTCGCCGATATTGTCGCCGTAGGTAAAGACCTGATCCTTGTAATAAATGTGATGGATCGGCGTAATGACCACTGCCGTACCGCAAGCACCGACTTCGGCAAAATCTGCCAGTTCAGACTTGTGGATCTTGCGGCGTTCAACTTCAATACCCAGATCCTGTGCCAGAGTCAAAAGCGAATCATTGGTCACGCTGGGCAGCACCGACGGCGATTCGGGGGTGACATATTTGCCGTCTTTGGTGATACCGAAGAAGTTGCTGGTACCGAATTCGTCGATGTATTCATGCGTGGCGGGGTCAAGGAAAAGTGCCACCGGACAGCCGGCTTTTTTCGCCATTTTGCTGGAATACAGACTTGCCGCATAATTGCCGGCACACTTGATATTGCCGGTGCCATGCGGTGCCGCACGGTCAAGTTCATCAAAAATCAAAGCATCCACCGGCTTGATGCCGCCTTTGTAGTAAGGTCCGGCGGGCATGACCATCATCACAAATTCATAATCAAAGCTCGGCGAAACACCGATCTGCGAAGAAGTACCGAACATGACCGGACGGATGTAAAGCGAACCATCAGTGCCGTAGGGCGGAATGTAGTCGGCATTATCTTTGACCACCATCTTGATAGCTTCCAGAAACATCTCTTCGGGCAAAGTTTCCATAAGGATGCGTTCAGCACTGCTGTTGAAGCGTTTGGCGTTCATCTGGGGGCGGAACACACCGATACGGCCGTCCTTCATGCGGAAAGCCTTCATGCCTTCAAAAATCGCCTGACCGTAGTGCATGCAGTTGGCGGCTACCGACATGGTTATATCGTAGGTGTTGAAAAGTTTGAGTTCACTCCACTTGCCGTCTTTGAAACTGGCACGCACATTCGACCGGGTCGGCATAAATTCAAAACCGAGCTTGTCCCATTCAATATTCATGGTATCACCTCATAAGGTTAAAGATTAAAAGATCAAATTGATTTAATATACACTTTATTATATTTTTTCGCAAGAAAAAATCCCATTTTCCGACGCATGAAAACATGCCGTATAATGTCCCGGAGCGATTTCCCGCAATTCAGGACGGCATGACCGGCATTTTTCAGTGGCGTAAGGACAACGGGGATGAAACGCACACCCGCCCGGCGGATCCAGCGGACTGGGCACATCGCCGGAGAGTTTTATTCTGCCGGCGGAGCGTTTTTCCAGCGTCGGCACTGCCGAAAGCAACGCCGCCGAGTAAGGGTGCCGTGGTCTGGAGCAGAGTTCTTCAGCTTTGGCACTTTCCACGACCCGTCCCAGATACATTACCAGTATGCGGTCGCTGATATGTTCGACCACCGCCAGATCGTGAGCGATAAAAAGCAATCCGATCCGGGTGGTTTTCTGCAACTCCTTAAGCAGATTTATAATTGAAGCCTGTACGCTTACATCCAGAGCCGAAACCGGTTCGTCGGCAATCAGCAGATCCGGTTCTGCCGCCAACGCCCGTGCTATACCGATACGCTGACGCTGACCGCCGGAAAACTCATGCGGATAACGCCCCAGCTGACCGGGGTCAAGCCCCACCAGCGACATAAGTTCCTGCATCCGGACAAAGCGTTCAGTTTTAGATAAAGCTGTATGCAAAGACAGAACTTCATCCAGCGTACTTTGAATACTCAAACGGGGGTTCAGCGAACCGTAAGGGTCTTGAAAAACCATCTGGAATTTCTTGCGTGCTTTGCGTAAAGCTCTGCCTTTGAGCAGAGAAATATCTTCTCCGGCAATATGGATATTCCCCGAAGCCGGTGTTTCCAGCCGTACCAGAGCTTTGGCAATGGAACTCTTGCCGCAGCCGCTCTCGCCGACCAGACCGACAGTTTCGCCATGGTCAACAGTAAAAGAAACATCGTCCACAGCGTGCAGAAACTTCCGTTTTGCCAGCCATGAGCCACGCACCGGATAATCAACTTTAAGATTTTTTACTTCCAACAAAGCCATAAAATTTTCCTGAAAACAAATGCAATAAAGAAAGATACCACATATCAGTATTTTTGCAACCTGTAAATCAACAAATAAACAAAATAAAATACTGAATGACAATAAACGGCAGGCAGGCAAAGTCTGCCACTGCCACTTGACTCACTGTCCCGGCAAACACTATACAGTGTAAAAACTATTGTCTGCCCAGACAGCGAATATAAACTGCCAATCTCCCCATACACCCGCCCCCACACAAAAAAAAGCTACTGCAAAACTTTGAGGTTCTGCAATAGCCTTTTGTTTTTTCAGGCGAAGAAATTATTATTTTTCTTCTTTTTCGTTGTCGATTTCCTGCATACGCTGCATATCGGCAACCGACATATTGTTGACCACGCGACCGTCGTCGAGGTCATTGCTTTCCTTATTTTCCAAGTCGCGGAACAACCGGAGGAGGTCGATCGTACCGCCGATACCGAACCAGAAAGTCGATACCACACCGATGATACCCACCACTACGAACTGCTTGACGAAGAAGTAGGCACTCCATGCTTTATCGCCCCACGGACTGATTGCATGCCAGACGATCACCATCACAAAGAGAATGATGAATGTGTAGATGAAGCTGTAGCAGAACACGCTCCATGCCAGAACTTTATCGCCTTTGGAGTACTGTTCGTCAATACCCAGAACATTCTTGTTCATGAAAGCACCCAGCTTGAAGGGTTTCTTTTCGACTTTGACCGCATTGGCATCGGCATAGATACCGCGGTGGAGCATTTTATCCATGTTAAAGGGTTTGCGGCAGGTCAGCAACGATACAGTCATGTAACTGACCAATGCCAGGATCTGACCCATAAAACCGATTTCAACCGAGTTGATTGGGAATTTGTTGGGGTTCATCTTCCATTCGATCCACGGATGCAGCGGTTTGGAGATGTTCCACAACGCATCGCCGACAACCTGAACCAGATCGTGTCTTTCCAGCCACGGATAGATGTACTGTGCCCAGGTCTGCTGTGCGGTAATACCGCTCAAAGCCCAGATCGCCGCCAACAGCAGTGCGGTGAATGCACCGGCAGTGGTACCGCGTTTCCAGTACAAGCCCATAGTGATAACCACCCCGGCACCGCTCCAGATAGCCCCGGTAATGGCGAAGAACATCAATATATAGTCGATCTGTGCAAAGAAGAAGCTGAAGAGGAACGCAAACAAGCACACCCCGGTGATCGACCAACGCAACGCATTGATCTGACCTTTGGGCGTAAATGCCTTCTTACGCAACGGAACCACAAAGTCCTGTACGATGATCGAACCCCAGCTGTGCATGTAGGTCGTATCCGTAGAGATCATCAAAAAGATCATCAAAGCACAGAAAATACCGGTAATACCGTAGGGCGGCAGCATTTCGCGGATCGCCAGCGGCACGAGCATCTGACCGTAGATGGTATCAAAGGTCTGGGCGACCTTTTTACCCGGTTCGGTCTGGCTCAAGACTTTACGGGTCTCAACCTTGAAGGGATCGTCATTTTCAGCGGCCCAGGCGGCATGATCTGCATAAGTCTTGCTGAATTTGGTGCGTTCGGGAATTGTCTTATAGACTTCCTTGAGCTGGGCACGGGCAGTATCAAACTGCTTACCGGCGGCAACATCATCGAGGGTCTTGATTGCCAGCTGGTGGCGGATTTCACGCGATTCTTTGGAGAAGTTCTTGTTATTGAGGAAAGTAAATACCGCAACTGCCAGCAGGATCCAGACCATGAGTCCCAAACCGCCTCGCCAGGTACCGAGCAAAGCACCCATCTTGGCTTCGTGCGGAGATTTGGCGGCACCATTGTAACCCATACAGCCGCCCCAGCTCATACGGTTGAGGAAGACACCCAAGATACCGCAGACCGAGTAAAACACGTTGAAGTCACGCAAGTTGTGGCAGTCGTAAGGATTGAGGAAGCTCTCGCCGGGAGCCCGTGCCAGCAAAGTCGGCAGCATTTCGTCGCTCCAGGAGAACTTGTAGAAAATGTAAGCAACAATAACCACATACATCGGGTAGGAGATCAATCCCTGTACGCAGTCAGTAACCATGATCGTAACCTGACCGCCCAGACAGGCGATCAGCAGAGCCAAGCCCAGAAATCCGGCCATGCACAAACCGAAGGTCGGCAAAGCCATACCTAAAACATTCACATAGACCGGCAGGTCGAGGAAGTACATAATAAAACGGGCACCCACCGCCGGGAAGATAGCGTAGTTGACGATACCGGACAAACTCTGAATGGTCGCCGCCACCACACGCAAACCCTTGCTGTAACGGATTTCAAAGAACTGCCCCATGGTCAACGCTTTGGTTTCGCGGAAGCGGTAAGTACAGAACCCGACCAGTCCCAGAACCATGCTGATCGGCAGCAAGAGCGAGTGCCAGAACGATACGGCAAACCCGCACTTGTAATACATTTCCATAACCGCAACCACACTGATAAGCCCCTGTGCGGCTTCGCCTGATGCCACCGAAATAACATAACGCCCCGCCACACGGCCGGCAGAAATGAAGTCTGCAACACCTTTTACATACTTTTGCGATTTGAGAGCAGCAAAGACCACTATCAGAATCGGGATCCCGATAAAGAGCCAATCTACCCAGTTCATGCCATGTTCTGTCATTTTTTGACCTTCTCCATCCTTTATGTTTATTTATATTTAATTAGTGTTTATTGTTTCTGCTGAAACCGGAACACAGGCACAATACACCTGTAATCCAAAAAATGCGGTCGTTTTCTGACTATACACCCACATAAAGTATTTTGCAAGCTCAAAAAAAAATCTTTTTTGAAAAAAATTCACACCGCTGCATCTCTGACAGTGCCGCAGAAGAATAAATCTTGCCAACAGATATTTGCGGAGCGAATTTAAGCAAAAACATTTGCAAATATTTCTCTCCGGCGTTATATTACACCCGATCTGATATGCCTTGATATTGAACAACAAAACCCGATCAGTCAGGATATTTTTGCTGTATGGACAGACGCGATTTTTTGAAAACCGGACTTCTTTCCGCCATTGCCGTTTCAGCAATCGGCAAAACTGCCGGTGCCGCTGAAAAAGCCGCCATTGCACCGAAAGGAAATAACAATATGCATTTTGATTTAGCCGAATACGGCATAATTGATTCCCACATGCACCCTTATCTGGCTTCTGACCGGAATTTTCCTTTTGAGATACCCAAAAGTTATGAGGAACTTTTTGCCGAACAACGCCGTGCCGGCATTCAGGTTTCCTGCGGGGCGTTCAATATTTTCAACGACGGCAGTGATTTTGAAGTCATCCGCCAGTGCAACCGCAAAGTGCTGGAAGTCCATAAAAAATATCCGAAACTCTATTTACCCGGTGCGAACATCCACCCGTTTTTCCCGGAAGAATCCTGTGCGGAAGTACAGAAATTTTACGATATGGGGTTCCGCTGGGTGGGGAAAATCGCCAGCTACGTAATGAATTACCGCGAATACGCCTGCAAAGGGATGTTTCCGATACTGGAACTGATGCAAAGCCTGGGTATGACACTGAATATCCACCCGTACAGCGTGGAAGATACCTGCAATCTGGCAAAAAATTTCCCGCGTCTGAAAATCGTGGTGGCTCATCCGGATAACGGCGGAGTCATGGCGAATTATCAGGCGGCGGAAAAGTATTCAAATATTTACTTTGACCTTTCGGGCAGAGGCTTGTTCCGCTGGGGCATGCTGAAAAAAGGCGTGAAAATGCTGGGCCCCGACCGGCTGCTTTTCGGCACGGACTTTCCGGTCATCAATGCCGGGATGCACACCGCCGGGGTGCTTTTTGAACATATTTCCGAAAAAGACCGCAAGATGGTATTCCGCGAAAACTTCCTGAACCTGACCGGGTACAAACTGTAAAAAAAGACCATTTTTATAAAATTGTGGATTTTTGCCATTTAAGTTGGAATCAAACTTGCATTGAGGGGTTTTTGTGCTATTTTAAAAGCCGGTACTAATGCAGAATCCAGCATGGGGGATTCGTGCAGACATTGTTGATAACCAATGCCGGAAAATAAACAGAAAAAGAAAGATGAAAACCGGCAACCCAACAAATAAGGGAACTATAGCAATGGCGATCAAAAATGATACTTGTAACTGCTGTGCCAACAGCGGCGTCCCGGTGACCAATGCAGACTACATGCTCCGTCAGGAAGCAACCGAGTCCAACGCCCGCAGTTACCCCCGGAAATTTCCTTACGCCCTCGTAAAAGCTCAAGGCTCATGGGTGGAGGATGTTGAAGGCAACCGTTATCTTGACTTTCTCTGCGGAGCCGGTACACTGGCTCTGGGGCATAACGACCCCGAAGTCAATCAGGCAATGATCGAACTTATTTCCAGCAATGCACCTCTGCACACGCTGGACATCACCACTCCGACTAAAGACCGCTTTGTCCACAAACTTATTTCTCTGCTGCCCGAAGGTATGCAGGGCAATGTAAAAGTTCAGTTCTGCAGCCCTTCGGGTACTGACGCAACTGATGCGGCGATCAAACTTTGTAAAACCGCCACCGGCAGAAGCTCGGTCGTGGCATTTTCCGGCGGTTATCACGGTATGGGTCATGGTGCCATGGCTCTGACCGGCAATCTGGGGGCCAAAGAAAAAGTTCACGCTCTGATGCCGGAAGTGCATTTCTTCCCTTATCCTTACAGCTACCGCTGCCCCTTCGGTCTGGGCGGCGAAGCCGGCGTCAAGGCCTGCTGTGAATACTTTGAACGCACTCTGAAAGATCCCGAAAGCGGCATCACCCGTCCGGCAGCAGTCATTCTGGAGCCGATCCAGGGCGAAGGCGGCGTTATCCCCGCACCGGTGGAATTTCTGCAGACTGTCCGCAGAGTGACCAAAGAATTGGGGATTCCCATGATCTGCGACGAAATCCAGTGCGGCGTCGGTCGTTCCGGCAAGTTCTTTGCCTTTGAATATGCCGGGATCGAACCGGATGTGATCCTGGTTTCCAAAGCTATCGGCGGCACCCAGCCCATGTCGGTAGTCATTTACAATAAAGAACTCGACAAGTGGACTCCCGGCGCACATGCCGGTACTTTCCGCGGCAACCAGCTGGCTATGGCCGCCGGTACCGTGGTTATGAACCGCGTTGCCAACGAAGAATTCCTTGCCGAAGTACGCCGCAAGGGTGATTACTTGCGTGAACGCATGAACGAACTCAAGAGCAAAGTTGCCATTATCGGCGATATTCGCGGCAAGGGTTTGATGTCCGGTTGCGAATTTGTTGATCCCAAAGGTGCCAAAGACTCGCTGGGCAGTCTGCCTGCCAGCGGCGATATTGCCGCACTGGTGCAGAAAAAGTGCTTCCAGAACGGTCTGGTCATGGAAAAGGGCGGCCGTCATGGTTCGGTAATGCGTTGTCTGTGTGCTTTGAATGTAACACAAGAAGAACTCGAAAAGATGATTTCCATCTACGAAAAGGTGGTTATTGAGGTCAATAGTGATGCAACAAAATGATCTTTTTCTCTCGCCGGCTCAAGCAGATAAAAAGCGTTTTGTAGAAATGATGTCAGCGACCGCCCAGGCGATCGCTGACTCGCTGGATCACTCTCACGCCTACGCCGGGATGCCGCCGTATGAGTTGCGTGCGGCACTGCGTACCGATGAACTGCTGCCCGATGGCAAGATCACCTACGCTGAATTGCTTGAAGAAGTCAAAGCTAAAATTCTGCCCAATCTGGTGCGGCCCATGTCCACAGACTACATGGCCCACTTGCACAGTCCGGCATTGCTGGAGTCGATCGCGTCGGAGCTGATAATCGCCACTTTCAATCAGTCGATGGATTCGTGGGATCAATCCCCGGCGGCGACCGAGATCGAAGTGGAAGTTATCCGCAACCTCTGTGATCTTTACGGTTACGGCAAAGATTCCGACGGTGTCTTCACTTCCGGCGGCAGTCAGAGCAATCTTTCCGGGTTACTGCTGGCACGCGACTGGTTCTGCAACGAAAAGCTCAACTGGGATGTAAAAAAGTACGGCCTGCCGGAAAATTTCCGGAAGTTGCGGATGTACAGCTCGGAAATCGCTCACTTTTCCATGGAAAAAAGCTCACACCTTATGGGTATGGGCTACGATGCTGTGGTCAAAGTGCCGGTCAATAAAGCTATGCAGATGGATGTTGCGGCGTTGCGGGGACTTATTGAAAAGGATATTGCAGCAGGAAATCTGCCCTTCTGCATTTCGGCAACGGTGGGTACTACCGACTTCGGCAGCATCGACCCCTTGAAGGAATTGCGGAAGATCTGCGACGAATTCGGTTTGTGGCTCCACGCGGACGCAGCTTACGGCAGCGGCGTGATATTGTCGGAAAAATATGCCAGCCGGGTCGCCGGTCTGGCGGATTGCGACTCCATAACCGTGGATTTCCACAAGATGTTCCTGCTGCCGATAAGCTGCAGTGCATCGCTGATAAAAGATAAGAAATACTTTGAAGCCCTGACACTTCACGCTGATTACCTCAACCGGGAAGAAGATGAAGAAGACGGCTACATAAACCTGGTGAATAAATCCATGCAGACCACCCGGCGGTTTGATGCACTCAAAGTTTGGATGTCGTTCAAGATGCGGGGCAAGGCCGGCTGGTCGGAAATCATCACAACTTGCATGGAAAATGCGGCATATTTTTACAGTCAGTTGGTCAAAACCGCGGATGTGGAAGTCATTACCGAGCCGGAAATCAGTTCGGTGGTCTTCCGTCTGCTGCCACCTGCCGGATGCAAGGAAGATGCCGATACGCTCAACAAACGCATCCGCCGGGCATTACTGCACACCAAAGGCGTGGTGATCGGTCAAACCGTGGTTTACGGCAATGTGTGCTTGAAATTCACACTGCTCAACCCCATGCAGACCCATCAGAAACTGGATGAACTCTTGAGTTTGATCCTCTCGCTGCGGTAATCAGGTTACAATTACAAAGGCTCTGTTCCCGATAAAGGTTGATATGGGAGCCTTGGGGAAGAGGGAAAAACCTTTTTGAGGAAAGGTTATTTCCCTCTTCCCCAAACCCCATCACCCTTTTCCAAACCTTTTATTGGCATTTATCTATTTGTTACACAAATAGATAAATGCCCTTTAAGTTTTGAAAA
>SUVS01000017.1 GCA_015061885.1 Lentisphaerota bacterium | reverse complement strand
TTTACAGATGTTTATCCGGCACTCATAAAATCTGCCCAGCCGAGTTTGTATGTTGGCGGCCACCCGGAAGTGGTGCACCAGAAAATCCGCGAAAACCGCAAACTTATGAACAGCACTGATATTATGCCCTGGCTCTCCACCGGCTGTTATGGTGAATACGATTCCTGTATGGTGGAACCCATTGTGCTGGAAGCTTTGATGAACGGTTCCTGCGGTATACTCAATTACTCGTTCGGCTACTTTGATACGCCGCTGGATTTCTACTATCACGCACTGGCGGTCAAGAAACTTGCCCCCTACGAAGAAATTCTGCTCAACGGCAAATTTATTGACATCGAAGGCAGCAATAAAAAGATGTTTTACAGTATGGTGCAGAAAGATGATGAAATGCTCCTGCTGGTGGGCAACTACTTCAAAGAAGCTCCGGCAACTATGGTAACACTGCCTTACAGCAAAGCCGAAGTATTGGATTTGAACACCCAAAAGAGCTTTACAACCGGCAAAGATTTCAAATTCAATGTCGAGCCGGGTAAATTCAGCTTGTTCTATATCAGGAAAAAGTAAACATACTCACAGGAGGATAAAGAAATGAAAAGTCTATTAATGTTCCGTTCCTTCCGGAGAACCGGAAGGAAGCCCATGGGCTTCACCTTGATCGAACTTCTGGTAGTAATAGCCATTATCGCAATTCTTGCGGCAATGCTGTTGCCGGCACTCTCAGCGGCCCGTGAACGTGCCAAGAGTACCGAATGTCTTTCTCATCTAAAGCAAATCCAGCTGGGCTATACCCAATATTCGGCTGACTACGAAGGTTGGCTGTTGCCCGCAACAGTAGTAAAAGGCAGTGAAAAACCATGGTGGGGGATTCACATGCTTGACTATGTATGTTCGGTAATAACTTTGAATAACGGTGCATTGGGTGCAAGTGCAGATAAAGATCCCAAATACAATGTCTTCCGCTGTCCGAGCGAAAGTGTCGGTTTGGGCCCCAACCCCAAATATGCTTATACTCACTACTTTATCAACGCAAGAATTGTATCTACCATGATAAAAGACTCACAAAAAGTTATTCCTATCCATGAAAGTAAACTGACCGACCCGAGTTTGGCAATGATTTATGCCGACAGCGGCTTGCCGAATACCTACCAGTGCATTTCCTATCAAAATATTGCAACTGGTGCTCGGCATGGGGGCGGAGATATGCTCAACTGCGGTTATTACGACGGCCATGCTGAACCCCAAAAGAAAACTCATTGGGGTAAGACGCAGACCAATTTGTCTTGGGGCAGAGCTGAAGGCAAGCGGTAATTGTTAGATAAAATCTCTGTATTTACAAGTATTTGATTTATTGGATTTCTTATGTGCAACTCAAAAAACTGGCATGAAAATGCCTTCTTCGGCATGCATTACGATTTGCATGGCCATATTGACGATCTGCCCGGTTTCTGCGGCAAAGTAGATGAAGAACAGCTCTACAGGCTGTGGAGCGAACTCAAGCCCGACTGGGTGCAATGCGACGGCAAAGGTCATCCCGGCTATGCCACATGGTTCTGCAAAACCGGCTGGGCAACGCCCGAACTCGTCAAGGATGATGTGCGTGCCTACCGCAACGCCTCCAAGCGTTTGGGTATTCCGCTGGGGATCCATTACTCCGGCTTGCGTGACAGCAAAGCCGTGCGGGAAAATCCCGATTGGCAATGTTACGGTTACGACGGCAGCAAGACCGGCGACGGCATCTGTCTGACCAGCGGCTATCTTAAAGAACTCATGATCCCGCAGTTGCTGGAATTGATCGACGATTACGATGTCGATGGTTTCTGGATCGACGGCGATAACTGGGGTGCCGCCCCCTGCTGGTGCAAACGCTGTCAGAAAACCTTTACCGAACGCACCGGTATTACCGAAATACCCATGTCGCCCGAAGGCAGATACTGGCGTGAATACATGGATTTTTTCCGCACGCTCTTTGAAGAATATGTTACAGCCTACACCAGTGCAGTTCACGAACGCAAACCCGGCTGTATGGTATGCAGTAACTGGATGTACTCCGTGCGTCAGCCCGAAGCTGTAAAGGTGAATGTAGATTATTTGAGCGGCGATTTCACCCCCAATTACGGTGCGGACCGTGCCGCTTTGGAAGGCAGATTCCTTGATTCACGCAACAAGCCATGGGATCTTATGGCGTGGGGTTTCACCCGAAGTACGGTGTATGTGGATTGGGAAAAATCTTCACAGCTCATGAAAAGTGCCGTGCATTTAAGTCAGGAAATAGCCGAACCGATCGCCCTCGGCGGCGGCACCATGATCTACCTTGCTCCGATGCGTGACGGCAGACTCTCGGAAGCCGAACACAGAATCGTCAGCAAAGTAGCCAACGAGTTTGCCCACCCCCGCAGAAAGTATTGTTTCAAAACCCAAAGTGCCAGCGAAGCGGCATTGCTGCACCTGACTGAAACTTATTACGAACGCAACAACCCGCTTTACAATCTCGGTCACGCTCACGAAGCTCTGGAAGGTGCTTTGCACGCCATGCAGGAAACTCACCGCAGTGTGGATATAATTTCCAGCAAAGATACCCTTGAGCGTTTGAGCGATTACAAACTCATCATCCTGCCGGAAGTCAGCAAAGTTACGCCCGAAGAAAAAGCCGCGATCCTCAAGTTTGCCGAAAATGGCGGTATAGTTTTCGGTACGGGAGCCTATTTTGCCAACGAGTTTGCTGATGCTCTCGGTGTTTTGGCAGATGGCGAAACAATCGAAGAACCGACCTATCTTTTGCGTAATATGATCAATCACCGCCGCCGGACTGCGGTGCGGTTCAACAACGAAGGCTGCTCCATGCTCTGCCCGGTTCAGCCGGTCAAGCCGCTGGCGGGTACCGATGTTTTGACCAACATTTACCCCACAACCGATGGCGATTGCGAAGAAGGCACAGTAAAACCGGTCGCCACCATGAAGCGTTACGGCAAAGGCGTGATCGCCGGCTGTTACTGCCCGATATTCGCCCTTTACTGGCAGTGCCACTACTACGTTGTGCGCGATCTTCTCGACGATATGCTCAAAAAGATCGGTTTTGAACAGAGTGTAGAGCTTGATGCACCCGAATATCTCGAAATTATCTTGCGTAAACGCAACGATGAATACATGGTAAATCTGCTCAACCGCAGTGCAGCAGCTGTAATGAATCCCAACCGGATAGTAGCCAACACACTGAATGTTGTCTGCAATATAAAACTGCAGATCAAAGACAACGGCGAATTCAGTAACGCAACCGTATTCCCGGAAGATAAAGAGTTCAAAGCCGAAAGGATCAACAACAACACCTGGGAAATAACCCTGCCCAAAGTGGAGATACATTCGGTGGTAACGCTCCGGAAGTAAATTTCAGGAAGCTCTCAAAGTGGCTGTTACAAAAATGTCGATAGCCAACAGCAACAAGCGCGGTCAGCGCCGCGAACGGATGTGAGAGCAGTTTGCCGGATGCATTCCGGCAAACCCGAGGCAGCAAGCTGCGAGGTCGAACGGAGTGGAGCGCTAGGGATCCGGCATTTGAGGACGATTTTACGGCTTGCCGTAAAATCGCTTAAGGGGGCGGCAGCCCCCGCTCTAATTAAAAATCGCCAGGTAATTCGCACTGGATATTGCTGCTGATTGAGCAAGGGTTTCCAAAGGGGCAATGCAATGCCCCTTTGGGATGTGCAAGGTCTGTTATTATAGAATAATTCTGCAAGTTAAGCCGCACAAAAACAACATTGTATAAGTTATCGCTCAAACAAACCATTTGAGGAAAAGACAATTTATGGTTTGAATATTGGTAAATAAGCAATGTTTATTTATGAGATTGAGCAGAAACAACAGCTTTTTTTTTATTTGATTTCATCTTAATAAGAAATATCGCTTTATTTCGTGCATTACATTTGCAAAAACACTTTTTTATTGTACTTTAGCATGAATCTATTTTGTTTATTTTATTGTTCAATAAAAGGATTTTCTTATGTCTGCTGATTTCACATTGATATTGCCGGAAAATGCCGGCGAAACTTTGATTTTTGCCGGTTCGGAATTGAATAAATTTTTATCACTCTTAAATTTGGCAAAAGTTCCTTCCGTAACTTTTACTTTCGATAACACACTTGCCGGCGACAGTTACCGGATCTCCGGTCATGAAAATTATACCATTGCCGCCTCCAATGAACGGGGAATGCTTTACGGAGCCTATCGCTTTTTGCGGGAGTTGGGCATTGAATTCTTTTCGCCCGATGAATTCGATACTTTCATTCCGCAAGGCGTGATCGCCCTGCCCGATTTGAACATTACTCAAATACCGCGTTTTGCGTTGCGTGGATTTTTTGCCGTGGAAAAACGCGACAGCGAAGCCTTCCTTTTGTGGATGGCACGGCACGGATTGAATTACTGGACCAACAACACCAACCATCCGGAACTCTGCCGCAAACTGGGATTTTTTCTGCGGACAAATTCCCCCGGCGGCACGCATTTGATGTTCAAAGATTATCTGCCGCCGGAACAATATTACAGCAACCACCCGGAGTATTACGCTCTCAACAGCAACCATGAACGCATTGCCACCATGGTTCCCGGCAATGAGTGGAATATTTGCACCTCCAACCCCGAAGCATGTAAAACTCTGGTTGATAATATCATCAAAGATTTCCAAACCGGCGGCAGACTGCATGGAGCTTCGGCATTGAGTTTTGCCTCATTCGACAACGGCCATTGGTGCGAGTGCGAAAATTGCAGCAAACTCGGCAACCGTACTGCCAGATTGCTGCTGTTGGCGGATTACTGCTCAAAACGCCTGCAACAGGAGCTGGATCACCCGGTTAATCTGATCGTATCGGCATATCACGAAACGCTATCGCCGCCGGATATTGCGTTGCCGGAGGATTTTGATTACGAACACATTCTGATCGAATTTTTCCCCATTGAACGCTGTTATACTCACGCCATAAACGACGAAAGCTGTTCCGGCAACAAACTTTTGAAAGAGTTTTTTGAAGCATGGGCTAATACCGGAAAATTCCGTTTGCTGGTCTGCGAATATTACAATGTTTCGGCATTTGCATCGGTCGGATTGCCCATGGATGAATTTATGGAAAACGATCTGGAGTATTACAAACGCACCGGCGGCGATGCCATTGCTTATATGCATGTATCTACTGCATTGTGGGCACAGTTGAGCCTGACCAACTGTGCATTTGCGGCGGCGGCGATGAATGAAAAGTTTGATGCAAACAAGTTTTTGCAGAAGAGATTCGGGCATTTGGCAACTCAAATAATTCCGGTTTACGACAAATTACGCCGGATCGCCGCCGTTTCCAAAGCGTTGCTGCATTATCAGGGCACCGGCGATTTGACTGCCGACAAGAGCAATACAGTTAAATTTATGCTTTTGGTGGAATGGCGCAAAGCGGCAGCCGGACAACCGCATAACTTCTATTATCCCGGACACTTTGAAGCCGAAAAAGACAATGGCAAAGCTATCTCACTTAAAACCGTACTTGCCCTGCTCGATCAAGCCGAAAAAGAGATCAACATTCTGCCTGATAAAACCGGTGATGATTTGCTCGATCAGCGGATAGCCTGCGAAAAAATGCGTTTTGCCTACACCGCCGACCGCATCCGTTTTACCGCCGAGCTGACTTGGCTCTTTGAATTGGAAGACGCCAATGATAACTCCGGGGCAAAAGCCATGGCTGAAAGGTTACGCACCCGCGGCGAAAAAATGCGGCAGGACAAAATCGGCGGCAAATATATCCGCGAAAAAGGTGCCCCAAATTATTACATGTATTTCAACGCTCTGACCGCCACCCGGATCCAACAGCAGTACGCCGAAAAAATGCTTGAATACGGTTTAACAATCGCTCCGTTTGCCCCGGAAGAAGGCGTGGAAATCAAACAGGGCTGACCGGCAGAAGCTCATCCTTGAGTTTTTTCTGCCGGGAATTGAAATCCGTCAACATACTGCAAATCTTTCTTTGACCACGGCAGCCGTCTGCCGTACAAAGCAAATGCTTCCGAAATCGTAGGTGCTGTAACTTTTTCGCCGTAGGTTTTCAATGGCGGAGCGTGATCGTCGCTGTCAAAAAGAATCAAATCCACAGGTCCGTTGATCTTGTAGGGCTTGATCTCTTTGCGGCGGGCAAGACCTTTGCAGACCTTTTCGTAAATCAGCTTGCAGGCTCCTTTCGGTGTCATCGAACAGGCAAGATAAGGGGAAACAGCTCGTTTGACCTGGGCAAACTCCAGATCAGGCATTTTGGCAAGCAATTCAGCACCGATCTTGTCGTCGCCGGACGCCATTACGACAGGTATATCCATATCGCCAGCCAATGCCGCCGCCATGCTTGCTTCGCTCAAATATATTTCGCCATTGTTTACGCACCATTTGCTGTGCGGAGTAATGGCACAGGGAGTTTCTGCCATGGCATGAGCACCGACTATGACCAATGCGTCAAATGTTCCGTCCAAAAATTCCAGCCAGTTATGTCCTGTACCGCTGCGGCCGTGGATGATCTGACAGCGTTCATCAAGCTGTTCAAAAAGTATATTGTAGCCGCTGCCGTGATTATCGTTGATTATCACTTCATCAGCACCGGAATCATAACACGCTCTGACTGCGGCACTTACCTCATCGGTCAACAGCTGATACATCCGGTAACGGTGATTTATGCACTCTATATCTTTACTCTTGCGGTTTTCAAAAAAACAGAATCCCGCCACGCCCTCTATATCTGTATGTATATATACTTTCATTGCCAGCTCCTTTTATTTACTTTAATCTACACCGGCCAATACCTATTGTCAATAAAAATATGCTTATTTTTACAGAAAATTCACTTAACTGCTTGACAATACATCATTTTTGATGTATTATTACTGTCAGTAATGTACTGATAATATTGCAGCAACATAATTCAAAATTAAACCGGGAAGTTTTTATGAACCAAAAAAGTTTTCTGTTATTCTGCCTTCCGGCAGAAAAATTTTGCGGCGATGAAGGGAGATACCCTGTCCATGGACAGGGTAAAGCATGCTTTACCCTGATTGAACTCCTTGTGGTAATAGCTATCATCGCCATACTTGCGGCAATGCTTTTACCGGCGTTGTCTGCTGCCAGAGCTTCGGCCAAAACCTCATCCTGTCTGGGCAATATCAAGCAGATCGGGTTGGCGGCAAATATGTATGCCGACGATCACGATGACTGGTATCCGCCGGGGGCATACGGTTCAGCCAAGACCTTCTATCACATTCTTGCGCCGGCTGACGGCACTGCACCTTACGGCATAACCTTTGCCGATAAAAAAGGCGAAAAAAGCGTATTTGTCTGTCCGGCGGAAGGCCGGGATGTCGGCGGTGGCCATTCCAGCGGTTATATGGATTACAGCTGTTATGCCGTTAATGTTTATGTTATGGGTTGTAAAGGAGCGGGTCCGAGTTCATCCAGCGGCGGTGCCGAACGCAATCAGGTCTTCACCCGCGGAACCTTTGAACTGCCGCACAAAGTAATAATGTATGGCGACAATATCAACCAGAATACCTACGCCGCCGGTTATGCTCACAGTTACTCCTTCCGTCACGGAGCCGGCGATCCGCGTACTGCGCAAGGCAACAAACAGGCTGATGACTATAAGCTCGTACCTGAAGGAGCATTGTGCAACTTTGTATATTCTGACGGACACGCTGAATCCGTTGGCAAGAAAAGATTTCCGAGTTTCAACACCAAATATATCTGGTACGATCTCGATGGAACCACCGGGCTTTGCGGTTCAAAGGTATATAAGAACGGCCGCGTTCTCTGAATATTGTCCGCTAAAAAAAGCCATGCTGGTATTTCCGGCATGGCTTTTTTTATTGCAGACTGAACCTTAAATCCGTTCGGCAAGATATTTTTGCATATCAGCTACTGCGGTAAAGACCAGTCCCGGATTTATTTTCTCAAGTTCCGCAATCCGTGCCGACTTTGCCCACGCCGCAGAAAGGCACTTCACCCCTGCCCGCTGTGCGGCTTCGGCATCGGAAACCGCATCGCCCACATAGACCATTTCCTCCGGCTGCAAATCAAACTTTTTCAGCAGATTAAGCATCTGGCTTGCCTTATCATTCTTTTCCGGCGAACCGTTCTGCATATCAACAAAGTATTTTTCCAGCTTCAGAACTTCCAGCGATATACGGCAGGTAGTTTCCGATCGTCCGGTCAGGATCGTCATCGGCAATGCCTTACTTTGCAGAAAATCCAGCAATCCACGGCATCCCGGATAAAGATCCGAACACCATTCTTTATGCAAATCGCGGTGCAGCTGATAAAAATATTCTTCGGCTTCCGGCACAAAACCACCCATAAAATAACGGATCACGCCCGGTTCGTTCATGCCGAATGTCTGGTAAATATCTTCCCGCGTCGGAGCTTTATCGCCCATAAATTTTTCAAAAACTTTATCAAAACACGCCAGGCAGAAATCCACGCTGTCGGCAAGCGTACCGTCAAAATCAAAAGCCACAAGTTTTATCATCTTTTTATTCCCGTCAAAAAAACCGCCGGAAAATCAACTCCCGGCGGCAGATAATATATTCAGACTCAATTGGATGAGTAGTTCGGGGCATCCTTGAGCATGGTTACATCGTGCGGATGAGCTTCACGCAAACCGGCGGCAGTAACCCGGATAACACGGGCTTTTTCCTGCAATTCAGGAATGGTTCTGGCTCCGCAGTAGCCCAACGAATAACGCAAGCCGCCGACCATCTGGAACACCACATCGGCAACCGGGCCGCGATACGGCACCAAGCCTTCGATACCCTGCGGAACGAGCTTCTTATCGGTATCCACATCCTGCTGACCATAACGCTCACGGCTGGCTTTGCCGGTTTTCATAGCTTCCAGACTGCCCATACCGCGGTAGATAACATAACGCCGGCCCTGATGCAGTGTAACTTCGCCGGTACTTTCAGCCGTACCAGCCAGAGCAGAACCCATCATCACCGAACTGGCACCGAAGGCCAATGCTTTGGCAATATCGCCGGATTGTTTGATACCGCCGTCAGCAATAACCGGGACATCTTTCGGCAGAACTTTAGCGGCATTGAATACCGCCGTAACCTGCGGCACGCCAACCCCGGCCACCACGCGGGTGGTACAAATCGAACCGGGCCCGATACCGACTTTCACGCCGTCAGCACCGGCATCGGCAAGAGCCTTTGCCGCTTCGGCAGTCGCCACGTTACCGGCAACAACATCGACCTTATCGCCAAATGCTTTCTTGAACTCGGCAACCGATTCAATAACGCCTTTGCTGTCGCCATGAGCTGTATCCAGCACCATAACATCAACACCGGCTTTGACCAATGCTTCGGCACGCTCCATATCATAGGGACCGATAGCGGCGGCGACCCGCAGTTTGTGGCGGCTGTCGCGGTTGTAGTCGGGTTCTTCATTTTCCAGCAAAGTACGCACATCCTGATAGCTGTAAAGCCCGGTCAGTTTGCCATCGGCATCCACGGTGGGCAGTTTACCGACATGTTTGTCGAGCATGATCTTATAAGCATCCTGCAAAGTGGTTCCCTGCGGGGCGGTGATAACGCTTTTCTGCATCACGTCGCCGATTTTCATATCATAATGGGTCAGGAATTTGAGATCGCGTGAGGTAAAAATCCCCAGCAGTTTACCGTTGTTATCCACGATCGGAAAACCGGAAAATTTGTACTGTTTGTTGCGTTTTTCTTCCAGCATTTCCGCCACGGTCATGTCGGGGCTGAAAACTGCGGGATTTTCGATGATACCGTTAAGATAAAGTTTGACCTTGCGGACTTCTTCCACCTGACGAACTACGCTCAAATTCTTGTGAATCACCCCGATACCGCCCAGGCGTGCCATCGCAATAGCCATAGCTCCTTCGGTAACAGTATCCATTGCCGCCGATGCAAAGGGGATGTTCAGTTTCACATTACGGGAAAAGCGGCTTTCCACACTGGTTTCGTAGGGCAGAAAATCTGCGTACTGTGTTATCAGCGACACATCGTCAAAAGTAAGCCCTTCAAACTTGTAGGCAGCCATGAATTCTTCAAGAAATTTATTCATCTTACACTCCGGCAGTTTTTTGAGGTAATTAAAAAAATCATTCAAAACAAAGGCAAAGAACAAAACCACTGCACGGTGAAAGGTAGTTTTGGGCTGCTACCCGCTGTGGTAACAGCTGAAAACGCTCCTTTTACAGGGCGAAGGTTATGTCTTTGACGACTTTTGAGGAGTTTTTTAATTGCCTCTTTTGATTTATATTTATACAATGTTACAATTTAATATAGCACATTTCCGCTTTTTTTCAATCTCAAAACCCCACATGTGATTATTTTTATTGTCTAAAGATCACGAAAGATAAAAAAACCGCCGCACTTTTTCATCGTGCGGCGGTTTTGCCTTAAGTTAAACTTTATGGATTATGCAAGCTCTGCAACGGTAAAGCTGTAAGTTTTCTTTTCCAGCTTTTCGTATTCGCCAGCAACTCCGACTTCGAAGCGGTAAGTTCCGGCGGCCAGTTCCATACCTTCGGTATAGGTCTTGAATTCGCTCCAGACACCATCCTCAAGGACTGCATAGGTTACTTCCATGTCATCAGAGAAGTCGGTCAGTTTCACACCATCCGCGATCTTCAGATCATAGCAGTCTTTTTCGTTGGCATAGACATAACCGTAGCCGGTATCGTTCAGCTCAATATCGCCTTCGTAGTCAATGATCGTTGCTTTGTTCCAGGAGCCGGTAACGCTGTCAAAGTTCACATCGTTACCTTTACCGTTCCAGACAATGAGAGTTGCTCCGGCGGAAGCCTTGAACACTTCCATACCGGTAATATCATTGACTGCCAGCTTGGAGTTCTTGCCGAGCGAGAGGGTATCTTTTCCATCGCCGAAGCTGATGTTGCCACTGACAAGGACATTGCTGTCGTTACCGACGGTGAATGAATCCTTACCGGTGGTCATTGTAACATTACCATTGACAACGACATCGGTCAGAACTGCACCGGCTTTCTTGGAAGCGGCTTTACCTTTGTTCACTGTGAACTTGTTCACATTGTCAATAGCACCGACCTTAAAGCTGCTCTGGCTGCCAACCGTTACAGTCTGGACATTGTCGATGTTTCCGGCAACGAAATCAGACATCTTACCGGTTACTATGCTGTTCTTGCCGCCGCAAAGATCAATATCCCTGGCCTTGAAGGTTGATTCAGCACCGGTTGAGAGCTTGTTGTTCTTGTCAGATCCTTCGATATCTGCACCGGCAAAAGCGGTTACCTTGCCGGCGTTATCTACCGTTTCGGTACCGAAGACCACATAGGACTGCTTGCCGGTGGTGACTCCGGCGATACCGTTGGCACTGCCAGCGATCTTTACAACCGATTCAGTACCGACCTTGACCGTGGTACCGGTGGCACTGGCTACACCGCCATTGTCGATGCTCACGCCGTTGACACTGCCCAGCGTAAAGTTCACATAGTTGCCGATGGTCAGCTTGTTGTTCATTTCAGCGGCCACATAGTTGCCATTGATCGTAACATCAGTCCAATCAGCACCGGAGCCGTCTTTCTTGGCCTTTTTGCCGGAAGCAACATTGAGGTCAGCAATGCCGCTTATACTGCCGGCGACAGTTACTTCGCTTCTGGCACCGACACTGAACTTGTTCTTGCCGCCTTCCAGATCAACATAACCGCCGATCTCGACTTCGCTGTCAGCACCGATCTTGACTGTATCGTTGGTGTTCTGACCGGTGATATTGCCATCGATGTCAACAAACGAATTGTTACCGATGGACAGGCTGTTGATACTTTCGATCGCACCATTGACTTCAACATCGTTATAATTGCCGAACGCTACTTTATTGCTGCCGCCCAGATCGCTCTTGAGGATACTGCCGACCGCAAAATTCATCCTGACATCTTTCTTGCCGTTCTTGACAGTGAAGGAAGTTTTGCCTTCTTTCATCACCACATTGACATTGGCAAGTTTATCGCTGCCTTCCTTGATCGTGATGTTACCGACCTCGTAGATCGTAGCGGCACCGGAGGTGATATTAATACCGTACTTGCCTTCGTCTTCCACACGGGTAACAAACTGCCGGATACCGTTATCGTCTTCGTAATAGAAGATACCGTTATCATTGACAAGCTCTTTGCCGTTGATGGAGAGGATATTTTCAAGTGCAATATCCGCCGCGACCCAACCATCTGCCGCTGTAATATTCAACTTCAGATTTTCGAGTTTATTGCCATTCAATGCACTGTCAGCGGCAGTCAGGACGACATTCTTGCCGTTACCCTTGATAACCACCGAAGCAAGGTCGTCATCTTCACCGAAGACGGTCTTGTCGGCAACCATCAGAGTAATGGTGCTTTCGTCATCAAGTTTAATGGTATTGCCGCTACCGCCGATATACATGTACATACCGTTGAGTTTACCGGTAAAGTTTGCATTTGCGGCCAGATAACCATTTCTTTCCACAAAGAGCATCGTGTCGATCTTCTTGCCGTTTGCATCGACTTCGCCGCCAATGGTAAGCGTTCCGGCGATTGTTGCATTGTTCAGCAAACGGATCGCACCGGAACCGGTGATCGTGGTATCAAAGGAGGATACTCCGGAAATGGTGATCACGCCACTGCCGGTATTGTTGATCTTGCCCTTGCCGGTTACAGAAGCATTGCTGACATTGATGCAACCATTGTTGTCAACCACTCCGGTGCAGGTGAATACCGCACTGTCGGTAATATTCAAAGTTGCATCAGCTGCTATCGTTGCCTTTGCCTTTGTTTCAGAGGTTTTATCAATCGTCAGTTTGCCGTGTACGCCGCTGACATTGACTGTGGCATTATCAGCAATCTGCATATCTTCAACACTCAAGGAGCCTTTGACATTGACTCCGGTGTTTTCAAGCACGCTGACCGATTTGGCAACAACTGCGGCAGTAGCGGCAATATTCATATTGCGTACTTGCATATCATTGGCAACATTCAAATTACCGTTGATATTGCTTACAGCAGTTGCGGCATCGTCGAGAACGATCTTATCGAATGTGGCAGTGGCTTTTTCTGCTACATTCAACGCGGCTGTTTCGCCGTTAAGAGCAAGCGAGCCCGCCATGTTGAATTTGGTATTGACGCTTACAACATTGGTGCTGGTCAGGTTCATTTGGGCAACGCCATCTGCTTTGGACTCAAGGATCATATCCTGTTCGAGAGGCAAGTCAGCATATTCACCGGCATAGAAAGCCAGCTTTTCCGCCAGAAGTTTGCCGGCGGCATCTTTCTGCTGACCGGTCAGAGCGGCGGTATCATCAAATGCATTGATGTCGTAGTAGAAACCACTCTTACCCGCTTCGCCATCGACCAGATCGGCAAGTTCGCTTTCGGCCCATGCTTTATTGAATTCATAAGTTGCCATCGAGGCATTGCTGACCGCCACATCGCCGTCGGCATCGTAGAACGCGTTCATGCCATCGGCAACATTGAATTCGATATCGTCAGCGTTCCAGCTGTAAGCACCGCCTTCCGCCAGATCTATCACGAGCTTGGCACCAGCCATATCTTCGGCAACATTCACCACAAATTTGCCTTCGCTGACAAAGTCGTCAGTGGCAGTAAACTTGCCGTTTTCGCCGATTTCGACCGTACCGCTGTTGCTGAAGTCGGCAAAAATGCTTTCTTCGCTGTTGAGAATCAGCGTGCCACTGTTGGTCATATTGCCGGTAGCGGAGCCATTGACCGTTACCGAACCGCTGTTATCAACATTGCCGGACATAACGCCATTGACCGTTACAGAACCGGCGTTGACGATATTACCGGCATTCAGTTCAGCGGCGGCGATGGCTTTATCTTTATCTCCGGCTTCGATGGTTACAGAACCGTTTTCGGTTATGGTCAGCGTGGAGTCTGCATCCAGTTCAAACCTGGTACCGGTTTCGACCGTCAAAGCACCTTCGGCAGTCAAGTTGAGTTTGATCGCATCTTCGAGCGTTGCGATCGCCACATCCTTATCCTTGCTGACAGTGTAATCACTGTAAGAACCGTTATAGAACTTGATTGCATTCACGCCGTCTTTGATTTCCACGGCAGTGTCGCCAATCACAGTATCTTTGAAGGTATTGGCACCGAGCGATGCCGCCAGACTTGCATCCCATTCACTGTTGAAGTACAGTGCATCGCTCCTGGTGTTGACCAGATAGAGGTCGCCATTGTCTTTGTCGGTGTACATGAGTCCATCTTGAACAACGCCGTTGACCGTTACCTTGCCGAAGTTGCTCATGCCTTCTTTGCCGTCAATGACCAGCCAGACCCCATCACCTTTTACCGATATATCGATTATACCATTGTTGACAAATTTGTCAACGGTGATCAGACTTCCGGCTTCAATGGTGATCGTGCCGTTATAGCTGTTGGAAAGCGTACCGAATACATTCAATTCCGCTTCATTTTTCAGCTCTATGGTTCCGGGATTGACCGAACCATTGACCAGATCTCTGACATTGAATTCACCGCCGTCAACAGTCAGACTGCCGCCGTTGGTAAACTGGTTATTGCCGTTATATACGCCATTGACAGTTACCGTACCATTGTTGGTGAGAGTTTTAACATTGGCAGTACCATCGACCACAACTGCACCATCGTTGGTCATCGAGCCGTTGATATTGGCTGTACCGTCAACATTGACCGTACCGTTATTGACTACCACACTGACTTTATCGCTGTTGAAAGTACCGCCTTCATTGATATTCAGTTCAGCACCGGCAACGATGTTGAGCTTGGCGGCGGCATCCGTCTTACCATCAGAGGTGTTCAGATTGAACACACCACCATCGAGGATGTTCAGCTTGATCTTGCTGTTATCGAACTTGACATTACCGATCTGGCTTTCGCCGCAGGAGGCATCGTTGGTAACACTCATTGTACCGCTGACATTGGTCACGCCGTAGTTGACATAGATACCGGAAATATTGTTGTAATGACCGATAACATTGACTTGGCCCACTACATCAAGTTCGCCGCCGCCCTGCACATAGAGGTCGGAGGTATTGACTACGCCTTTAGCGGCAACAGTAAGTTTGTCACCGGCGGCAATCTCGGCATCGGCAAGACTGCCGTTTTCAACACAGATAATCTGGGTGGTCAAAGTGGCTTTTTCGGCAACTTCCACATAACCGCCGCCGTTGGCATTGACCTGTACGACATCGACATTACCGTTGATAATAACCGAACCGCCGGCAGTTTCGCCATTGGCAATACCGTAGTAACCCTCTACAGCATCATCACCAACACCGATATAGGTTCCGGCTCCGGTCAGAGTACCATTGATTATCAATTCCGCTCCATTGGTAACTTTGACATTACCAAATGCATTGTCGCCATCAAAAGCCGCATCGCCGGTTACCAGAATGTTACCACCGACAGTGGAGTCTTTCAGACCGCCGCCGGTTACTTCGATGGCGTTGCCGGTAAGCGTGTCGATTTCCAGAGTGCTTTTGCCGGTTACTTTGAAACCACCGGTATTGCTCAAATCGGTAACTGTGAGTTTGCCGGAACTGATTTCAGCAGAGCCTTCGTTGGTCATTTCGCCGATAACGGCGGTGTAACCGTCAAAGAGATGTTCACTCTTATTGATAAACTTACTGACATTCATGCTTTCGGCAATATCCAATTTACCGGTTGCACCGACCGTAACCGTATCTTCGGCTTCGATATTATCAACCGTCGCGGAACCATCAATATTGATCGTTCCGCCATCAAAGGCATAGAGATTTGCGGCACTGAATACACCGCCCGCCTTAACATCCAAAACAGGAACACTGCCATAACCGCCCTGCAAGATGAAGTTTTCGCTGACGGTCAGAGTACCGGCAACCGTAGCCGAACCGCCGAACAGATAAGCACCGTTAATATCAAGTAAGCCCTGAATATCAGCCGTTTTGTTAGGATCGACCGCCAACTGGTCAGCATAGACCTTGACATTTTTGCCAATGGTAACAGCTCCACCTATTACAGACGAAACGACATCTTCATCTGTCGTTTCGCCATTGAGCGTTGTGCCGCCGTGAATATCAAAGCCTACACCATGCTTGCCCATGTTGACAATCAAACCATTGGCATTATTGGAAACGATCTGTTCGTTTACTGCAAAGGTGTACAACTCTGCGGCAGTACCTTCTTCCACCGTGATAGTACCGATTTTGTCATTTGCAGCGGCTTCGCGGATGGCATCGGCAATATGACCGAAAGCATTGATTCCGGCGTATGTTTTTTCTTTGCCGGAGATGGCGGTACCGTAGGCAAGACCTTCGTAGGCATCATTTACCCAAACGGTTGCTTCAGTTGCGTCAGTCAGATAGACATCGCCAGAATCTTTGTCGATGATCATGGTCAGACCGTCGCCGTTTTCCAGATTTACTTTACCGGTCAAATCAATGCCGGCGGCAAGGTCAATGATCGTTTTGGTTCCACCGGCAAAACCGGCACCGTCGATGGTGATCGTACCTTCGGTGGTAATTTCGTTGGCGGTAATCGAACTCCTCCCGTCAACCGTGATAGTTCCGGCATTGAGAATGGTTCCGGCAGTAACATTTGCACCGCCTTCAACAGTGATCGTACCATTGTTGGTAATATCGCCGGCTTTGAGAGTAGCATCGTTGACAATAAGTTTGGCATCAGCAGTCTTAATATTGAGTACCGCATCATGCTCGCCCATAAAGAATGTTGCCTTATTGCTGATTTCAACAATACCGTTGTTCCAAATTTCAAATG
The DNA here is from genome assembly GCA_015061885.1 of Lentisphaerota bacterium. Taxonomy (GTDB): domain Bacteria; phylum Verrucomicrobiota; class Lentisphaeria; order Victivallales; family Victivallaceae; genus SIG78. The sequence continues at coordinate 34,809 of SUVS01000017.1, read as the reverse complement.
AGGTAGTCAGACCGTTATCCTCATGTTTGGCATAGAATGTTGCACCGTTGGTAACGACCAGTTTGCCGGGAGTCTTGGTAGCATTATCACAGGATATATTGGCATTGAACGCCATTGCAGTAACATTATCAAAGGTGGCAACACCATTGACATTGAGCTGACCGGAACGGAAAGAGTAATCCGTGGCATTTATATTGTGCAGTTCGTCAGCATCACCGGTAACATTCAAAAATCCATCATGGGAGATGTGCAGATAACCGAATTCAGCAATCGAATTCTGGATATTCAATGTATATTTGGCATCGGTCATTGCCGCATCTTTATCGGCCTGCTTATCGTAATATTCAGAGCCGACCCAGGCACCGAACGGACTCGCACTGCCGTCAATAGTGTCGATATGGGCATTGTTTTTGACCGTAACAGTTACGCCGTTGACCGTATCGACTTTGGAATCCGGAGCCTGATAAGTACCGATACCGACCTGGAATCTGCCATTGGTAATGGTAGAGCCGTCAACCACATTGCTGCCGCTGGCAAAACGAACATTAGCACCCACCAGATTGGTATCAGCACCAACGCTCGCACCATTCATATAAATCCAGCCGTCGCCTTGTACTTTGGCAACATTGATTGTGCTTGCACCGCTGACATCAATAATACCATCATTTTGCAATATACCGGATCTGCCGTCAGTGTGCTGATAAAGATTCAGAGAACCGCCTTTGATGTTAAGTTCACTACCATTAAAAACTTTAGCATTGTAACCATTGCCGGTAACTGAACCGGTAGAGTTGATATTGACCGTACCATTGCCCAATGTAGCATGACCTACCTGCAAGCTGAAGTTCGTTTCGTTATGAGAATCATTGTTCAGATAAACATCACCTTCAATATCAATTTCGCCACGGCCGAATGCTTTCAGGTATTTAACATCCAATGTTGAACCGTCTGCAATCTTAAGATAACCGGCTTTGTCTGCCAGAGTCATTTCAATACCGCCATCTTCAACAGCAATTTGAGATGCTTGGACATAAGCTCCATCTTTGATTTCCATTGAAGCGTTGGCATCTACATTAATGTTCAATCCCCAACCGTTTTCACCAGTTCCCCAAAGGGTACCTTCAACCTCGAGTTTGCCGCCCTTTTGGGCGTATTCATCAGCTTCGCCGACATCCAGCGTACCGTAATTATCTTCGCCGAGGGCGATTTTGTTCACAGTCAGCGTGGCTTCGTCCGCCACGGTCAGAGTTGCACCATTGACCACCTTGGCAATACCATCAACAGTATTTTCGCCAACAACAGCCGCATCGCCGGTTACCAGCATATTGCCGTTGAAAGAAGAATCTTCCAAACCGCCGCCATGAACATTGACCAGTTTATTGGTAGAAGCATCAGCAAAGGTAAAATCAAGTTTACTGGTCTTTTTACCGGCAACATTGATAGAACCGCTGTTGGTAACAGTTCCGGCTACATCAAAGGTGGAGCCTTCCAGATTGATGGTTGCGGCATTGGTTACATTTTTATTGATAGTAAAATCAGAATCTTTGCCCTTGAAAACAGTTACGCTGTCGCCAAGTTTTAAAGTTCCGGTTTCAACTCTTGAGTTTTCAAAGTTGAATTCTTTTGCATAACCGTAATCACGGTTGTTCTGCATATCAAAGCTGTCGGCAATATCACCGCCGCCGTAAGTAATGCTCACATAGCTGTCTTTGATATTGACCACAGAAGCCGCACCGCCTTCAATACCGGCACCGTTGATTTCCAGACGCTGAGATTTCAACTGGGCTTCTTCCGCATCTTTGCCGGTACCGACAACATTCAATACACCGCCGCGGACACGGATGGAATAATCAGCATCAATCGAAGCAGTCTTGCTGACATTCAAAACCCCGTTATGACGGACTTTGACCGAACCGTTATCACCGGAAAGAGCAACATCGCCGACAACGATCTTGCCGTCAAGATTTACAGTAACTTTTTCAGTGGCATCATCGCCCGCCCAGAAAGAACCGATTACGAAAAGCGATTCACCGGCACCGCCTGCCGGAGCTTGCTGATAATCGAGAACAACATTTTTAGAGATATTCAAAGTACCTTCGCCGTGCAGAACAATATGGCGGACAGCAACATCAATTACTGCTTCACTGTCTGCAGTCCAGGTAACAGTTTTACCGTCAAGTTCATAAAGTGCAACCACACCGGCATCAGTGCCCTCGCCCCAGGGGGCAATCACGCCGCTTTCACCGGTAAGGTTTGCGGTTCCGGCAATTTTGATAATACCGTTGTTTTCGACAACTTTCATAGCCTCGGAAACATCGGCGAAAACATTGATTCCACCAATAATACCGGCAGTCAAATCAGTTGCCCATTCGCCGGCATAAATCGTATTCATTTTTACCGCTTCGCCATTGAAGGCAAAATCATCGGCTTTAGCGATCGAACCATTGATTACCGGAGCATTTTCGCCGGTGGTGGTAACATTGACACTGGTCGTACCGGTGATATCCACCCACTGCGAACCGCCAATAATACCTTCCGGGCCGCCAAGCGTATTGATCACACCGCCGGTAACATTGATTTCTACACTGTCGGTAACTTCGCCGCGACACACACTGCCGCCGACAACTGCATCGAGTACCGTACCTCCAGCAACATTGATTTCAGCACTGCCGACCGAACCGATGTCGCCATCGGTATAGTAATCTGCCGCTGCTCCGTTGATTTGGGTCACGGTACCGCCGTTCATATTGATTTCAGTACTGCCCACATTACCGGAAATCATGGCACCACCGGCAACTATGGCATACCAGTTGCCGTCTTCGATATTGATAGTCACTTTACCGGCTACATCGGCAAAAACACCGCCGCCGGACATCAACGTGCAGGGATAACCATCTGCACCGGGAACTGTACCCAGCTGACCGTTTTTCAAAGTTATGGTAACATCACCGGCTACATCGGCACCTTCAAACCAACCGCCGCCGATGATATTTGTGGAAATATTCGGACCGCCTTCTTCGCCGCCGACAACCATATTGACATTGCCGCCAACACTGCCGCAACCGCCGGCACCGTTCAGATGAACAATGTTACCGCCGTTGACAACAACGGAAATATCACCGGTAACATCAGCATCAGCAGTCACGCCACCGCCGTACACGTCGTTTACTGTACCGCCATTCATAATAATACTGGCAGAAGCAACTTCGGTATTCCAGCCGCCGCCGATAAGTACCACATCAGCAGTCAAATCTTGGGAATAAGCAACGCCTTCATGAGTCCAGCTGACAGTATAACCCGACTGAGAATCAGTGCGTTCGCTGACAGTAACTTCAAGACCGTTTGCACAAAAATAGCTGCTTCCGGGAGTGAATGCACCCCATCCGGTGTCAGCCGCAGTTGCTCCAGTAACGATCGTTACGCCATTTTCAGTGGTAATGGTAGCCATAATCCATTCCTTTTTTTCTGTTTGTTTTTGTTTTATATATAATGTTTAATTGTTTACTTTATAATTTCTTGAGATTTTGGGAAATTTTGGAAAGTTTTGGGAGATTTTGGGAGGCACTCCGTGCCGCCGTTCTCAATGCTTCCCAATGCTTCTCAATACTTCTCAATCCTCTCAAAAAAAACAACAAAAGCCCTGCCCTGTATCAACCTTGAACAGTGTAACGCTTTTGTTGTTTTTCTTATACATATTATTAATAACAACTCCTATGCTCATAGCCGCAGACCTCCTGAACAGGCCAAAACCGCCTGACGGCTGAACAATGATTTTTTACTCAAATGACTTTTCCACGCCGCAAAACGGCTGAACACTGCTTTAACGGGTCTGCACACCAGACCTTTGACCACTGCCGAAAAACTATTGGCAATGCTTTCAATTACGCGGTAAACACAAATCGTTGCGGGAGCAAAGCTGTAAACCGCACCGCTCCGGATTTTTCCGGCAGAGTAAAAACTCCTGCCGCTTGCCACATTGCATGGCAGAAAGATGCTCACAGAGCTTATCCGGTCGCGGTTGATACTTAAAAAAGAGGCGTTTTCCGGGCATGAAGACACAACAAAGCGTACACTGTCAAACAGCGTATCAAAATTATTTTTTACGCTTAAAATCATCAATAGCCTCGAAAAAATACATGTATTTACTATAGTACTGCAACAACAATACACGCAATAAAGCCTTATTGCAAATTTTTTTTTCGCTTTTTTTTCAAAAAAATCTGCACATATCTTTTTTAATTTACTTCTTTTCAACAAAAAAAATGAAAATATCTTTTCAAAAGATTGCATTTTTTTGCAAAAGTGCTAAATTATCAACAGTGCAATCGTGCGTGTGTGTATAAATGTAAAAAAGGATGTTCTATGAAAACGGAATTTGCATCCCGTAAACTTTTGAGTCCGGAGCGGGAACAGTTGATCGTTGATTCGCTTGCCGGCGGCATCCGCACTATTGCAGAACTCAGCGAAAGATTGGGCGTTTCGGAAGCAACTGTCCGCCGCGATCTGCAATCATTGGAAGAACGCAATCTGGTTCGCCGCGTACACGGCGGTGCCGAACCGGTGCGGCAGGGCAGCAAAGGCGAACTGCTTTTTAACGAAAAAACTTCTCTGCACGCTTCTGAAAAAGAATTGATCGCCCAGCGGGCTATGGATTTTATTCACGACAATGATGCGATTTTTCTCGACGGCGGCAGTACCGTCCTGGCACTGGCACGCAAACTTAAAGAGCGGAACAATCTGACCATTGTAACCAATTCCCTGATGGCGGCAAGCGAACTTATGGAAACCAGCCACCGGCTGATCCTGCTCGGCGGTGAATTCCGTGCCCGCAGCCGCACACTGGTGGGGCCGCTGACCAGCAGGATCCTTGATTCGCTGGCAATCCATACCGCTTTTATGGGGACGATGGGGTTTACCGCCGAAGCGGGGATCTCCACATCTGACCCCAACGAAGCATTCACCAAAGAACAGGTCATGCGACATTCGTCACGGGTGGTGCTTTTGGCAGACAGCAGCAAACTCGGCTCGCCCAGTCTGGCGGGCAGCGGCAAAGTCAGCGACATAGATATAATAATCACCGACAATAATGTGTTGCCGGAGCTGGCGGCAAAACTTGCCAAGAAACATATAGAAGTGATCCGTACCGGCAATATGCCGGAAAAGATATAATAAGCAAACAATCAACCATTAAACAATAAACCCCTAAAAGAAACAAAGGAAAGAAAAAAAAATGAGCAACAATTACTACAGTGATTCCGCTCCGTGTTTCAAGAAGGCGACCATCAAGCTGAACAGCATTCCTGCTTATCAGTACGATTCCAGCGTTGCCGCTGAATACAAGGCCAAGAAGATCACCAAAGCCGAAGTCCTGGAAATCTACGAATCCATGCTGACTATCCGCGAATTTGAAGAAATGATCCTCAAGTGCCGTACCGGTGCTTATGAAATCATCAGCGACTATGACTATCGCGGCCCGACCCACCTCTCCATCGGTCAGGAAGCTACCGCCGCCGGTGTTTGCAGTGTTTTGAACATCACCGACTTCATTACCTCCACCCACCGCGGTCACGGCGACAGTATCGCCAAGGGTTTCCATGCCATCAAACGCATGAGCGAAGAAGATATGAAGGCCCGCTGCCCGGAATATGCTTCGCTCAAGGGCGAAGAACTGCGTGATGCTGTTATGGAAGACCATGTTTTCCGTACCATTGCCGAACTTTTCGGTAAAGAAGACGGTTACGGCAAAGGCCGCGGCGGCGGTATGCACATTGCTGACTTCCGCGTGGGACACCTCGGTGCCAACGCCATCGTCGGCGGCGGTGTTCCGATCGCTACCGGTGCTGCTATGACCTGCCGTATAGATCCTGCCTATCAGGGTCGCGTAGTTGCCACCTTTGCCGGTGACGGTGCTTACGCCAACGGTGTTGTACTCGAAGCTCTGAACTGGGCCGCCCAGGATCAGTTCAACGGCCCGCTGGCCAAGACCAAATTCGGTCTGCCGCTGATCTTCATCATCGTCAACAACCACTTCGGTATGACCGGCCGTGCTGACGGCGAAGTCAACGGTCTGGATCACCTTGCCCGCCGTGCCGCCGGTTTTGACAACGACAACATGCATGCCGAAGTTGTCAACGGCATGAACCCGATGGCTGTCCGCGACGCCATCACCCGTGCCAAAGAAATCATCGCCAAGGGCGAAGGCCCCGTGTTGCTGGAACTCGACAGCTACCGCTACTACGGCCACAGCCTCTCCGACCCGCGTAACGAATACCGTACCCGCGAAGAAGAAGCCCGTTGGCAGGAAGTCGATCCGGTTCCCTGTTTCCGTGCCGAAATCATTGCCGGCAAGATCGCCAGCGAAAAAGAACTTGCCGCTATTGAAAAGAAAGTTGCCGACCGCAACGCCCGTGCCGCCCGTCGTGCCGCTGATGCCGCCGATCCGGATCCGGCCGATGTCATCAAACACATGTACACCGATACTTTCTGCGACGAAGTTCCCGCCCAGTACAGCGATGTTACCATCGACGAACCGCTCCCGGTCGTCAAGCGTGATGCCGAAGGCCGCGTGAACTACCGCGACGCTATCAAAGAAGGTTTGATGGAAGAAATGATGCGTGACAAGCGTGTCGTACTCTTCGGTGAAGACGTTGCCGATTACGGCGGGGCTTTCAAACTCTCCAAGGGTCTGCTCGAAAGTTTCGGCCGCGACCGCGTGTTCAACACCCCGATTTCCGAAGCCTGTATCTGCGGTGCCGCTGTCGGTATGGCTATGACCGGCTACCGTCCGGTTGCCGAACTTATGTATATGGACTTTGCTCTGATGGCTTCTGACCAGATCGCCAACCAGGCCGGTAAGTGGCACTACATGACCGGTGCTTCCACTGAAGTTCCGATCGTGGTGCGTTGCAGCGTCGGCGGCGGTAAAGGTTACGGCGGCCAGCACTCCCAGAGTCTGGAAAGCATGTTCGCCCATATTCCGGGTACCTATGTGGCATATCCCTCCAATCCTTATGATGCCAAGGGTATGATCAAGACTGCTATCCGTACCAACAACCCGGTAGTGTTCGTTGAAGGTCAGCTGCTCTACAATGTCAAGGGTGTTGTTCCGCAGGAAGAATACCTCATTCCGTTCGGCGAAGCCAACATCGTCCGTGCCGGTGATGATGCCACCATCGTCTGCTGGGGTCCGGCTGTCAACGATGCCCAGAAGGCCGCCGACAAACTCGCCGCCGAAGGCGTGAATGTGGAAGTTATCGACGTGCGTACCCTCGTACCGTTCGACTGGGAAACCGTCTTTGCCTCTGTCCGCAAGACCGGCCGCTGTGTGGTTGTCAGCCAGTGCGTAGATATCGGCAGCTTTACCGGTGAAGTCGTTTCGCAGGTGGTCGCCAACTGCTTTGACGATCTGGATGCACCTGTCCTCAAGGTCGGTGCCAAGAACGGTATTGCCCCGCAGGCCATCACGCTGGAAAAGGTCTTCCTGCCCACCGCTGATGACATTGCCAACGCTGTCAAAGCCACCCTGTAATTTTATCAGGAGTACTTATTATGGCAACAAAAATTCCGATTCCGAAACTCGGTCAGTCCGAAGAGACTGTTGTTATTGATAACTGGAAGGTAAAAGAAGGCGATACCGTCAAGAAGGGTGATGTTATCTTTGAAGTGGAAACCGACAAAGCCGTTCTGGAAGTCGAATCCCAGTTTGAAGGTACCATTCTGAAGATTCTGGTTCCCGCCGGTAAAGAAGTTCCGGTCATGACCACCGGTGCGATCATCGGTGATGCCGGTGAAGCTGTTCCGGCAGAAATGCTCGAAGCGGCTCCCGCTCCGGCGGCAGCTCCGGCTCCGGCAGCAACCCCTGCCCCTGCTCCGGCGGCGGCTCCGGCAGCTAAAGCCGCTCCTGCCCCTGCTCCCGCTCCGGCGGCGGCTCCGGCAGCTAAAGCCGCTCCTGCCCCTGCCCCGGCTCCTGCCAAAGCAGGCAAGCTCAAGGCTTCGCCGCGTGCCAAAAAATTCGCCAAAGATTACCTTATTGATCTTAAAAAGGTCAACGGTACCGGCGGCAACGGCCGCGTGACCGAAAAGGACGTGAAAAACTATCTGGAAGCTACCGGCTACAACGATCGCAAGATCACCCCGGTTGCATTCAATATGGCTAAAGCCGAAGGTCTGGAACTGCTGGAAATCGAAGGCACCGGCGACAATGGCAGAATCACTCTTGCCGATGTCAAAGTAGCCATCGACTCCCGTCCCCAGCCGATGACGACCATGCGTAAGGTCATCGCCCAGCGTTTGAGCCAGAGCAAGCAGACCATTCCGCACTTCTACGTTACTGTAGCCGTGGAAATGGATAAGATCATGGATTTCCGCAAACAGCTCAAGGCCGACGGCATCAATTTGAGTGTGAATGTGTTCGTACTCAAAGCCGTGGCACTGGCACTCAAGGAATTCCCGCTGGTGAACAGCGTTTGCGACGGCAATACTGTTACCAAAAAGCCGCACATCAATGTGGGTATGGCTGTGAGTATCGACAACGGACTGGTGGTTCCGGTACTGCGTGATACCGACAAGATGGGTCTGGACGAAATCCAGGAAGAATCCGGTATTCTGGCCGAAAAAGCCCGTGCCGGCAAGCTTTCCCCCAGCGATATGCAGGGCGGCACCTTCACCGTATCCAACATGGGTATGATGAATGTGGAAAGTTTCGGTGCGATCATCAACCCCGGCGAAAGTGCAATTCTGGCAGTAGCCAGCGGCGTACCGACCGCCGTGGTGCGTGACGGCGAAATCGTTGTCCGCAACATGATGAAGATCACTCTTTCCGCCGACCACCGCGTCATCGACGGCAGCATGGCGGCAGCGTTTGTCAACGCTGTAAAAGCCAAGCTCGAAGATGCAGACCTCTGGGAAAGCATGATCTGAAGATCAGCTCATTAGAGTAAAAGCAACACCCGCAAAACAGCAATGTTCTGCGGGTGTTTTTTTAATGCAGTATGGCGAACACCTGTCTGCCGCTCGATAAATATGGGAAGGTATGAGAGGGGATGGGATTATTTACATCCGGCAGCCGCTCTTCTTCTGTCAGCATAACGCTGTGTATAGTCAGCCAACAGCATAGGCGGCAATACAAAAATCCGTCATCTTCCGTTAATCCGCCATCCTCCTACGCCGAAGGCTCCGGAGGACAAGCCTACGCTACCTACCGCCCGCTTGCCACGCCGGAACTTTTGTGCAGGCGAGCGTATGCGGATTTTATAAAAATCGCAACTGAAATTTGCATTTAGCTTCAGAAGAATTATCTTAATATAATAACAAACATACAGGAGAAAATATGAAAAATCTGCTTTTGCTGGGCGACTCGATTCGGGTCGGATATTGTAATTTTGTCAAAGAGATGCTTGCTGATGAAGTCAATGTCTTTTTTCCGCCGGAAAATTGCCGCTTTGCCCAATATACTTTGCGTGAACTTGAACGCTGGACCGCGGAATTGCCGCCGATAGATGTGGTGCATTGGAACAATGGGTTGTGGGACAGTGCCCATTTGAGCATCTCCGGAATTGCCGATGATGGCGAAGCCGCCGGGGTAACGGTAAAACCGGCACATATAATTGCCGATTACCGCTACGACGAGGAGCCGCTGACGCCGCCGGATATGTACAAATATATGCTCAAACGTATCATCATACGCCTGAAACAACTCTGCCCGGAAGCCGAAATAGTTTTCGGAACAACCACGCCGGTCATCGAAGAAGAAGCAACCAACATCTACCGCTCCAACGCCGAAGTCGATCTCTATAACGATATAGCCCGCGAGGTTATGAAAGATTACAATATCAGAGTAAATGAACTCGGAGAATACGCCAAAACTTTAGGCAAAGAATACCGCCGCGACTGGGTGCATTACAACGATAAAGGTTGTAAAATGCTTGCCGGCGAAATCGTAAATTACCTTAAAAACGAAAAACTCATCTGATTTACGCCCCACCGCCGGAAACACTTTCAGCGGTGGGGATAACAGTTTTACCGTACCGGCAAACGGCGGATATTTTTATTGGGCGTCCAGCCTTCCAGCTTGCCGGAACTTATCAGCGAATAATCGCTCTCGCCGTCAATGACCTTTACCGGCGAGCCACCGGCTACAGAGCCGATTTTTTTGCCGTTGTGCCTGCCGGGGAAACTGAACAATTCAGCATTTTTGGCAATCACCAGAGCCTGATCGCCGCGATAGGTGCTGTGGTATTGCGTAAACATCAATATCAAAGCCAGCATCATCACGCCCAGCACTCCGGCACCGCACCCCCAAAGAACCGCTCCGGAGAGCTTTTTGCGGAAACAAAGCAATATAAAAAACACCAGCGAACAGCACGCAGCGATCATCAGGTAATCATCAGGATGCAAACGGTCGCGGAGCATGATGATTGCCGCTTGCGGTGAATCTGCCTTATCGGCAGAATCCAGAAAGAATTTGCGTCGCATGACATTGCGATTTTCATAAACAGCACTGTCCAGCGGAGCAAGCAATCCGGCACTTTCCAGATACCAGAGAGCCATCTCCTGTTCGCCGTTGGCTTCGGCTATGCAACCGAGGTTATACAGCACATTGGCATCGGAAACATGCTCCTGATGATACTTTTCAAAATACGCTTTGGCTTCCTGATATTTACCTTCATCATAGGCTTTGAGTGCATCGTGCCAACTTTCCGGTACTGCGGAAAGTGCCGCAACCGGTGCAAAAACAGTAAATACAACTATCGTTTTTAACGCGCCCAACAGCAGTTTGCGGATTTTTTCCGGATCAGCAAGAGCATTTTTTGCCATTGATTCCGGCAGATAACTTACATTGGCACAACTTTGCAGTGCCTCCGATAAATCTTTGTTGTCAGCAGTCCGGGCAAGGTCTTCAAGCGTTGAACCGGCGGGCAGTTTCCAGCGATCGCTCAAATAGTCGGCGACTTCGCCGGAAGCCAGCAGCGGCAGTTCCCCGGCAGAAGCCTTGCTGACTTTATCATACAAAGCACTGCGTAACTGCCCTGCCCGCTCACGGCGGACCTCGGCGTGATCCGGTTTGCTCTTGCGGAGCTTATTCCTCAAAAGGTCAAGTATAAAAATAACCGGCCCGGCAATAAAGATCAGGATTGCCAGGAGTATGCGGTTGTGGTTGTAAAAATGACTCCACGCACTTGCCGGAGCTTTTTTGCAATAAAGCAAAGTGGTGCGGGGCAGATTTTCATCCGCCATATCAGATGATTTGTCAAGGTTTGCCGGTACCGGTTGGGCGGTAACTGCCTCCGGGCTTTTTCCGACCGGAGGTTTGACCTGTAAAACCTTATCTATACCAATACTTTTATAGGTTGCCGACCGGGGATCAAAATAGTAGAATTTTTCGTCAATATCCACCTGACCGGCTTTCAGCGGCACCAGAGCGTAACTGATAACACAACCGTTGCCGTTGCGGCGGACTTCTCCGGGGTAAACCCGGCAGTCTTTTACCGAAATCTCCGGCGTTTGCAATGTTTCAAACGAACCGCCGGAACCGGCTTGCAAAGTCAGATCCAGACTCACCGGCTCCAAAGCATTTACTTTGTTTTCCGATAGTTTGATACTACCGGAAAACTCCCCGGTCAATCCCAGAAAGAACCCATCCGCCGGGGCTTCCGGCAACGGCTTGACCGTGATTTCCGGCAGTTCGACAGTCAGTTTGCGTTCAATACGGCGATAACGGGTGCCGCCGCCGAAAAAGTCATCAAAAGGATCATTCCTGCGTGTCTTTTCCGGAATCAATATATTGCAGAACAATGTACCCTTGACCGCCAGTCTGCCCGGAGCCAGCGGACGGAATGCACTGGGGAATATGATCGTATTGAGCAATTTATCATCCACGATCTGCCGCTGTTGCCGTGGACGGGCAAACGATGGATTTTCCGGATTGACCTTGCGGAAATCATGAAATACGGATTTGCCAATATCCAATGCAGGATAAGCCGTAAGCTCGATCTGCATTTTCTGCGGATAATACAAATTTACCGATAAAGGTATATCTTCGCCCACATAATAAGTCCGGCGGTTATCGGCAAAAACACCGCGTACAAAGACATCACTCAATCCGGTTTGAGCGGTATTATCTTTTACCACTTTCAGTTTAAGCAATGGAGTTCTGACCGTTTTTTTTCCCAGTTTCACTGTCAGCGGAGCGATTTCGTATTCGCCGGGAGCCGGAGCCAGAAAATTGTATCCGACCGAAACCGTTTTGTCGCCATTGATTATCCGGGTGGACTGACTGCTGCCGCGGTAAGTGAATTTTTCCGGCAGTTTGACCAACTGCGGCATTTCATTGCCCTGATTGCTCAACAGCAATACAAACGGCTCACCCTCCAAAACAGTTGAAGGTTCAAGCACCGCATGAAATCCTTCAGCACCACAAAGTTGCAAACCAATAAAAACGCTCCATACAAGGCAAAACAAATATCTTTTCATATTAAGATCACCTTTCACCAATCTTTTTCCACGACCTTCATCCGCCTTTGGCGTTGGTTCGACTTTATTGCATCACGCAGATTTTTTTCATCCTGAACCATATTTTCCAGCAAAGCATCGGCTTGCTTGTTGTCTATCTTGTTGTTTTCCTGTCCGGCAGCGGGAGTTTTTTCCTGCTCTTTGCCGGATCGGGAATCAGAATCACCCGTCTGCGATTTATCGTCTTTACCGGACTGACCATTTTCATTTTTACCTTTGCCCAGACTTTCACGGGCTCTTTCTATATCTTTACCGGCACCGTCGTAATCGCCTCCGGCTTGTTTCTTTTGAGCATCTTTCAGAGCTTCAGCGGCATCGGCGGCCTGCTGCTGCAACTTATTATTTGCCATGTTTTCAGCTTGTTTTTTATAATCATCAACCGCCTTTTGAGCATCCTGCAATGCCTGTTGAGCGGATTGACCGCTCTGATTCTGCTGATTCTGTTGCTGCTGTTGACCTTGCTGATTTTGCTGATTCTGCTGATTCTGTTGGTTCTGCTGATTCTGCTGATTCTGTTGGTTCTGTTGGTTCTGTTGCTGCTGTTGCTGCTGTTGATTTTTATTCTGTGCCTGTTGCGTTTTCTGTTGAGCCTGCTGCTGAAGTTTTTTCAATTCTTCGAGTTTTTTCCGCAATTCGCTGATTTCTTTGCGGTCATTAAGCTGCTGCTGCTGAACTTGGGCAGTAATATCATTTGAAAACTGCGATTTCATGGCATTGATATAGAGTTCTTCGGCCTGGATCATATTTTTATCGGCTTCGTCGAGCCGTTTCAAAGCTCCGTCCAGATCGCCGTTGCGGCTGACACCGGCGGCTTCGGCAAACTTGCCCCGGCCGGCACTCTGCACACTTACGCCCAGATTATGCAGAACTTTATACTTCAAATCTTCCGGCAGAGTGGAACTCAATAATTCTTCATAAATCGTACCGGCTTCGGCAAATTGATTTTTCAACTGCAAATCGCGGGCCTGATTATAAAGTTCAACGGGGTCTTTTCCCACGGATAAAGTTTTTCCATCAGTATTATCCGGCACATTTTCTGCCCCGGATAAACCGCCGCAGGCAAAAATGATTCCACCGGCAAGCCAAATACGCATCAATGCCGACAATTTGCGTTTATCCACTTCGCCGGTAAACATATAAAGCACCAACAGTATAAATCCGGGCACCAGAAAGAGCATAAACCGTTCGATCGGCAATGAACGGCGAACCGCCTTTTTCCTGTCTTTGGGCAGCTTGCTCAATTCGCGGGTAAGGATTTCCAAACCGGTATTCAAGTTGGAGCTGTTTATGTATAAGCCGCCGGTGGCAATGGCTATCTTCTTTAAGAGTTCCTCATTCAATTTGGTACGCACCAAAGCTCCTTCGCGGTCACGCATAAAATGTTTTTGATTATCTCCGGTATTTATACGGATCAAAGCCGGAACCGCCGGATCGCCCAAACCTACGGCAAAGAGCCGGATATTGGCTTTTTTGATTTCGTCAAGTTCTTTTTCGATACTGCCGGAAAGTTCTTCGCCATCGGTTATTAAAATGATTTCGCGGGTGGTTCCGCCGGCGGCCTTCAATGATTTTATTGCCGTATTGAGTGCGGCGGCAAGATTGGTTCCACCCACAGGAACCAGATCGCAGTTCAATTCATCAATACACTGTTCAAGGCTGACCCGGTCGGCTGTTACCGGACACGAAAGAAATGCTCTGCCCGCAAAAGCCGTGATACCGAACGAAGTTTCCGGATTCTGCTCTATAAGTTTACGCAACAGCCATTTGCCATGTTCCAGCCGGGATGGTGCGACATCTTCAGCGAGCATACTTTTGGATACATCAAACACGATCAATGCATCGGTCTGTGCTAAATTGAATTCCAGCGGCCGTTCGCCCCAATAAGGCCGGGCGGCGGCAACAATCAGAAAAAGTATTGAAAACAGCAAAAATGTTCTACGCATAAATCTTTTCTGCGGCGAAAGCACTGTTTTTGCTTTTCCGACGGAAAACTTTTTCAGCAGTTTATGCCGCATTGTATCGCCGTAAAGCCAATACATCATACAGCATAAAACAACTGCGGGCAATGCCCATAAAACAGCGGGGGTGATAAAATTCATTCTTCAATTCTCCATCAATGATTTGAAATTATAGCATATTTTCAGTAAAAGGACAAATACTTTAATAAAAAAAATGCATTTTTTCTCTATTTTACGGGGTTTTGACTCTTGACAAAAGCGTTTTGTTCGTTAATTTTACAAGATAGCATATTTTTGTGAACAAAGTTTGAGCCAACACGGTCTTAACAGCAAAACCCGGCAGCTCAACAGAAAAATAACGGAAGGATGAAATCTATGATAAACCAATCCAATCTTGCCGAACTGCAATCTGAATTGCGGGAAGCCACCGCCTTCATCACGCCTTTGCGTACAGAAATAGGCAGAATCATCGCCGGTCAGGAAAAACTCATCGACCGGCTGATAATGGCACTTATCACCGGAGGGCATGTTCTGATCGAAGGTGTTCCCGGGTTGGCAAAAACGCTGGCGGTCAAAACCTTGAGTCAGACTTTGAGTGCAAGTTTTTCCCGCATCCAGTTTACGCCTGACTTGCTGCCGGCGGACTTGGTCGGTACCAGAATATACAATGCCGAAACGCACAAATTTTCCACCCGCACCGGCCCGGTGGTGGCAAATATCGTTCTGGCAGACGAAATCAACCGTGCCCCGGCAAAAGTTCAAAGTGCTTTACTTGAAGCCATGCAGGAAAAACAGATAACCATCGGCGGAGAACGCTTCCCCCTGCCCGATTTCTTTCTGGTGCTTGCCACCCAGAACCCCATTGAGCAGGAAGGAACCTACCCGTTGCCCGAAGCCCAGGTTGACCGTTTTATGTTCAAACTTTCGGTAACTTATCCGGAACGCGACGAAGAACGCCTGGTGCTTGAACGCGTTGCCCATCCGGATTGGGAAGACCGGGCTTCAGCCGTAGCATCGGTTCAGGATGTACTCAACGCCCGTAAAGCTCTTGACCGGGTATATCTGGACGAAAAGATCGTGGAATATATTCTCGATTTGGTGATCGCCACCCGTCCGGGCCACCGGGCAAATCTTTCAGCCCGTCAAGCCGATGCCCGTTTGTCTGATATAGATATGCATTTGGAATACGGAGCCAGCCCCCGTGCGGCGATAGCTCTGGCTCTGGCGGGCAAAGCCAATGCCCTGCTTGCCAACCGTGCGTATGTAATACCGCAGGATATAAAAGATGTGGCAAACGATGTAATGCGGCACCGCATTACTTTGAGCTACGAAGCCGAAGCGGAAAATATCACCGCAGACAATGTGATCAACTATCTTCTGGAAGAACTCCGGACACCGTAAAAGAGGCAGTTGTATGCTTGAAACAGCCGAATTGCTGAAAAAAGTCCGCAAACTTGAAATCGTTGCCGGGAAACTGGTCGAAGATGTTATCGGCGGAGCGTATCACAGCGTTTTCAAAGGCCGGGGCATTGAGTTTGACGAAGTGCGGGAATACACCTTTGAAGATGATGTGCGGGATATTGACTGGAATGTCAGTGCCCGACTGAATGCTCCTTATGTAAAAAAGTATGTGGAAGAACGGGAATTGACTGTCCTTTTGATGGTCGATGTATCCAACTCCATGCAGTATGGCATTGGTACTCCTGTTTGCGAAAAAGCCGTGGAAGCCGCGGCATTGCTGGGTTTGAGTGCCATAAACAATCACGACCGGGTCGGATTGTCGCTCTTTAACGATAAAATCGTAAAATTCATGCTGCCGCGTAACGGCAGACACAACAATCTGCGTTTGATCCGCGAACTGTTGTCTGCTGCTGATGGTGCAAATCCCGGCAAAACCGATATAGCCTCCGCATTGCAGCACGCCTGCAAAGTATTGAAAAAACGCAGTGTGATTTTTGTGATAAGCGATTTGGCTGATGATCCGGCAAAGTTGGAAAAAGCTCTGAAACTCGCCCGCAGACGGCATGATGTGATCGTACTGCACACCTATGATGGCAGCTGGTTTGAGCTGCCGGCGGCCGCGGGTATGTTTTATGATGCAGAAAATATGACATTTATCCGGCTTGCAGGCAAAAACAAAAAGGCTTTTGCCGAACATCAGCAAAAAGCGATCAGTTCCCGGCAGGAGTTATGCCGCCGCTCCGGAGTGGAAGTAATCAAACTCGAAAGCAACAGCAATACTGTTTTGGCTCTTATGAACTTTTTTAACCACCGCCAACGCCGCCGCCGCGGTACGGCATGATCGAAGTGATTTGATTTTATGAAAAGAAAAAAACGCGTATTGTTCATCATTCTCTTTGCAGTTGCCGCCATTTTACTGGCATTGGCAATTTACGGAGCAAAAGTTTTCCGGCAGGCAGCTTGTTACGGCGAAGCAGTAATCAAAGAAGCTGAACGCGATTTCGAGCAAACTCCGTCGCTGGGCAAACTGGTGAATCTGGAAGTCAACTGCGTTCTGCCGTGGGGGCAATATATGGATCAGGTGATTTTTCTGCCCGGCGAAGGCATAATTTCGCAAGGCGATGTAAAAGTTGTCAACCGCCGGTACACAGCTCAAGGCATCGTCAAAAACATCACCATTCCGCTGAAAAGCACCCGCCCCGGCAAGCTGGAAGTCGGCACACTGCAAACGGTTATCGAACGCAATATGCACAAGTCTGCAATCAAAAAACAGACTTTGACTCATAAACTGCAGCCATTGGAATTTGCCGCCTTAAAAGTGGAAAACCCCGACCGGCTGCCGTTGGCAGATGCGGCAGTCAAAGTTCCCGGAGCAGGAAAACATTACCGTTACTGGCTCATTGGCATAGTATCGGCAGTTATCATTGCCGCCGGAGTATTTATCTGGATACAGAAACGCCGCATAAAGTCCCGGCAGGAAATACTGCCACCGTGGGTGATCGCCCAACGCAATCTGGATGAATTACGCAAAACTGCCGACGCCGGTAAACAGCCTCTGGAGTGGTGCGTAAGCAAATTGAGCGATGTGGTGCGTGAATACTTGAGCATACGCTTCTGCTGGCGGGTAAAACAGCAGACTACCGAAGAATTTTTTGCTTCACTTAAACGGAAAAATTCCCCATTGAGTGCAAGTCAGACCTTTTATCTGGAAGAATTTATGAAACAATCCGACCTGATAAAATTTGCCAACATCAAACCCGATAAAGACTCATTTTCGCTGGCACTTGACCGGGCGGAAGATTTGGTCAATCAAACCGGCAAAACCGCTGAATCCAGTGAAAATCCGGCAACAAGCGAGGTAAAAAAATGACATTTTTTGCTTATCCATGGCTTCTGACACTGCTGCTGCCTGCACTGGGTCTGATCGCATATTACTGCTTTTTCAAACCGCAGCCGGGTATTATTGTTGCAGAAACCGACTCTTTCCAACCGATAAATAAAAAGCGTTTAAGCTGGAAGACCGCCCCCGTTGCCGCAATTATGACTTCGCTGGCACTGCTTCTGTTGACAGTTGCACTGGCCCGTCCCCGCATCGGCGATGAAAAATTTGCCATCCGTAACAAAGGTATAGATATGATCATGGTGCTGGATGTTTCCGGCAGTATGCAGGCAATAGATGTGCCGGAAAATATCACCAGTTCCGCCGCATTGGAGCAAGCACTGAAGTCCGGCAAGCTGAAAAACCGGCTTGATGCGGCAAAAAGTGAACTTACCAGGTTCATCAAAGCCCGCCCTAATGACCGTATCGGATTGATCGGTTTTGCTGAATACGGCTATAATCTGTCGCCGCCGACGCTTGACCACGACTGGCTGACCGCCGCACTGGAACCGCTGGAACCGGGGATTATCGGCGATGCCACCGGCATAGCCAGTGCCACGGCATCCGCAATCACCCGATTGGATAAATCCACCGCCCCCCGCCGGGTGATGGTACTCTTTACCGACGGCAAAAACAATGTCAATCACCGGCTTACGCCATTGGCAACCGCCGAATTGGCAAAAGAAAAAAATATTCTGATCTACACCGTGGGTATCGGAGGAAATAACGCATTTGTTTATCAGGAAAGCATTTTCGGCAATCGCTATGTCCGCTATCCGGGCGAGTTTGATGAGAAACTTTTGCAGGATATGGCCAACATTACCGGCGGTAAATATTTCCGTGCCGCCGACGAACAGGCTATGAACAGCGTTATGCAGGAAATAAACGCTCTGGAAAAAACCAACTTTGAACAGCCCCGTTACATTGAATACCGCGAATACGCCCCCACGCTGATCGCCATTGCCGCAGTATTGCTGATAATGGCAGTAATCAGCAAAAATACCTTTGAACGCAGTATCCCGTAATTACAGTTGGCAATCACCTCTTACTCAAAGAGCTTTTTCCACGCAAACTGCATCGTTACCGGGCGGTCGCTTACGATATATCTGGCACCCATTTTTGCGAGATTGTAAGCATCCCAAACATCGTTTACAGTCCAGACTCCTATTTCGTAACCGGCATCAATAAACGCCCGGAAAAACTTTTCATTGTATTTGATGCGTTTATCCGAAGCTCCGAAAGAAAGGCCGGTACAGCCGATCTCTTTGAGCCGTTTCAAGATATTGTTCAAAACCAATTCAGAATCGGAGCTTGGCATTTTCATGCCGAACCGGCGGCAATCTCTCAACCCGACGATCAGCATATTACGCAGACCCGGAACTTTTTTATTCAGATTCAGCAGCATTTCTTCGCTGAAGGGAACCACTGTGATCCGGAAGCGGTCAATGTTATATTTTTTCATCAAATCCCGCAGAACAAAGGGAAAATTCTCATCGACGGCATTATTTTTCAGCTCCACAAAAACATGGCTGTTTGCGGGAATTGCCTTAAACACATCTTCCAGCAGGGGCGGCTTTTCATTTTTGAACATGGGTGTTTTCTGCTGCCGATGTCAATTTTCAGAATTTCAGCGTAAGTAAGTTTTTGCACTTTACGCTTATCACCGGCAGTTTTTATAAAATCTGCATCATGGAAACAGATAAGTTTGCCGTCGGCAGTAGTTCTGACATCAATTTCTATGCCGCCGATATTATTTGCCCATGCCGCTTTATACGCACTCATGGTGTTCTGCAAACCGAATTCGCAATCGCCGCGATGACCGACAAACATCGGCATTTTTACTTCCGCAACAGACACAACCGCCAACATGGCTGCCGCCATACTCAATAAAAACTTTCGCATAAAAAACTCACCTTGAATAAAACTTGATATATGAGGTAGTTTACAGCAAAGTTGAAAATATGCAAATTCCACATAAAAAAGAAAATGTTGCAAAACGCCAAGACTCAATGCAGCCAGCCAACAGCACACGCGGCGGTACGCCGCGAAGCTCCCGGCGTTTAAGGGCACCGCATCAGCTGTGGTTAAGGCGACATATGCCGCCGCTCTAATAAAAAAACGCCAGGTGATTCGCCCTGGATATTGCTGTCCAAAGAGCAAAGGAGATCGAGGAGGAGAAAGCAATCTCCTTCCCGGATGTGCAAGTTGTATTATATCGAACAAATTGATATGTTAAGTCGCACAAAAACAATATTGCTGAAGTTATTGCTCAAACATCTCGTTGTGCGAAAAAAACTGTGTATGTTCGAATATTGGTAAATAAACGATGATTTTTTATAGGATTGAACGGAAAAAATAGAAAAAGGCTATTGCAAAATTTTGAGTTTTTGCAACAGCCCATTTTGAGTTTTTTCAAGTTGCGTTACAGATTATTCTTCATCATTCAGATTTTTGGCTTCTGCCATGACCTGACCGGCGGTAAGTTCTGCATTGTAGAACTTTACATCGCTGATCGCTCCCTGAAAACTGTATGCCGAACCAGTGCAGTAACTGCCGATGCAGAAATAATCGCGTCCTTTGGTGATCGCCATTTCTTTAGAATTTGCCAAAGCTCCGTTGATATACAGTTTGGCAACCTTGCCGTCGTAAGTAAGAGCAATGTGGCTCCAGACACTGCGTTTGACCGGATATTTGGCTTCAGCAGCAGTGATACCCGTACTTTTTTTGCCGTCGCCGCTGCTGGCATTAGCTACATTCCACGCAAAACAGATACGCAAACCGGGGCCGCGGTCGCTGACGGTATTGGATACCAGTTCATAGTTGGATTCGCGTTTCATGACCTCGCGGCTTTCGGGCATTGCCCAGAACGAGATCGAAAACGGTTTGCTGCTGTCAAAGAATCCTTTGGTCGGCACCCGGACGCAGCCGCCCTGCTTTTTCTTTTCAGGATCACCGCAGAAATAGAGAGCTTTGCCGCCTTTTCTGCCATCGACCCATTTGGTGTTCTGCACATTGAAAATGGTTCCGGCGGGAACATTTTCCACTGAACTTTTGATTACTTTGCCTTCGCCGTCATCAAGTTTCCAGTACCCCACCATCTGGGGGACTTCTGCAAATGCGGCAAAAGCGGCGGCGGCACAGAGTGCCGTAAAGAGAGTTTTCAACATAATCATTTTCCTTTCATTTAATTATATTATTTGGTATAAACTTCGATTTCGTCAATTTTGCTGGTCGGGCCGTTGGTTGCGGTTACAAAGATCCGCACCCGGTCGCTTTTTACCATCGGGAATTTGCACTCGTGCCAGTGGGCTTTGGAGTTTTTGACCGTGGCGACCGTTTCAAATTTGCCGTTTTTCCAGACTTGCACTTCAAAATCTTTCAAACTGTTTTCGTAAGCACAGACTTTCACCCGGCTGAATTCAATTACTTTATCGAACTTCAGCTCGATCCAATCCGGGAACTTGTTGGGAGTTTTATCGTGCCAGACAGCAAATTTTATATTCCGGTTTTTATAATCAACGATCACACCGTCAGTTACATGCCACAGCGAACTGTCGGCACGCCGGAGCATACCCGCATTGCTGGAGGCGGAAATCTGTACATGATCGTGTTCGAACATCTGGAACGCCAGATTTCCGGGCTTGCGGCGGGCATTGTTGATTGCAGCGATCTCTTTTTCGATCTTATCCAGCGGAGTAATTTTGGCGGCATTGGCATCGGTGGTGTAAATATGCACCTGGTAATTGTTGAATACATCGCTGAATTTGCCGCCTTTTGCTGTTACGGTACGGTTTTCGCTGACCACATAAAGTTTGCGGTTGCCGATTGCCGGAATGGTAAAGTCGGCATTTTCTTTGTTGTGATTGGTCGATACTGCCATGACAAAGTAATCATTTTTGAGCTTTTTGACAATAAAGCGTACCGCCGGATTGCTCACTTTGTTTTCTTTGGCAATCACATCATTTTCCAGAAATGCCGGAGCAAGGTACTTTATTTCATTGACAAAATGCCTCATACCGATGTAGATTTCCGGATAATGCCGGGTCAAGCGGTTGTAGGTCAGAATCCCTCTGCCGCCCATTATCAGAGTCATCAGATACTGCGTGCGGATTTCATCATAAGTGGGTATGCGGCTGTCGGCGGCACCCCAGTCGCCGTAGTTGAAACCCTGCTGTAAATAGGTGATCGTCTGCGGATGTTTGCGGTTGCGGTTGAATTCGATCGCCTGATCCATAAAGGTTACGACTTTGGAGAAATTGCTCTTGGGCTGATTTTTAGCCGGGTTGGGGTACGGATGCAAACCGTTGATTTCGGCGGCATCGGCATAATCTTTGCCGCCGACAACGGAGTTGTTGGATATAACTATCGGGTGATAGGGGTCTTCATCCTTGACGATCCGTGCCGCATCAGTCAGACCGGCGGCAGAAACTCCGCTGATTTCCGGTTCGTCAGCCATATAGTATGCAAACATATCCGGATTATTGCGGTACTGGCGTACAGTTTTGCGGATAATGGCTTCTTCTTTAGCCGGGATCGAGGGCAGTTTGTAGGCTTTTCGGGCCGGGAAACTTGACCACATGAGATTACCGGTGATAAATTTGCCGCCGGGTTCACAGGCTTCTTCGCCCACACCGATGGGAATACCTTTTACATGAATATCGTTCCATTCGCTCAACACAAAATACCGCTTGCCGTCAACCCGCCAGAAACGGTCTTTATCCATCCAGACTTCGCCCTTCTGATAAGCAAGTTTACGCAAGGGGTGAACCATTGAACCGATAACTTTGTTCTGTTTGTTCAGAGCATCGGCAAAAATCAGCATCTTGCCTTCCGGCAATTTGTCCACCGGGAAGCTGATTTTTCCGGCTTTGGCAACTTTTTTACTGACCAATACTTTGCCGTCAAGTGTTTTGATACCGGTAACAAAACCGGCTGCCTGTTTGGCAGGCAGATTGGATTTTACAGTGTAAACAACATTTTTCAAATTCTGCGTGGCAAAGATCGCATCGCGGTAATGCGGGTCATGCAAAGTTATTTCCACCGGCGAAAAATTCACCGTCAGCGGATAAGTGCGGCGTTTGTAGATCTTTTTGGTTACCGGATCGCTGATGCTGACAATACAGCGGTATTTGCCGGGGCCGCCCAGCTCAAGATCGCGGGAAACAACATTGATGCTTTCTTCGCCTTTGAACTTGCGGGGAGTCACCGCCGTAGCACTGCCATTGTCGCCGATAACAACTACATCGACCAACGCTTCCTGTTCCACGGCCGCCAGATTGCTGACGCTTACGCTCAAATCGACCTTGAGTTTATTGCCGCTGCGTTTGGTACTGACCACCGGCGGAGAAGTTTCCCAGCCGAATTTAGTCAAATCTATATCAATGCCGCTGACTTTCAGAAAATGCCCCGCCACATTGAAAAAACCGTTGGCGGCACTGGATTCCTGATTGGGGTTGCGGGTGTCGCGGCAGAAGTTGAAGCCCCAGTCTTTAGAGCCGCCGGGAATAATATCCAATGTATAATAAGGAACACGCATTTCCACCGAGTACCCTTTGGCGGTTTTTACGGCACGGGCTTTGATCGCACCATCCCATTTATCGTCGCCGACATAACCGCCCTGATCGCAATAGCGGTCGTTGATCGTACCCAGACTGTTGACTAAAATATGGAAATAACGGTCGCCGGTTTTATTGGGGTCGATCATCACTTCCACACAGTCGTCATAATAAACCCGGTCGGTGCGTTTTTTGGCATCGGCTTTGATCGTTCCGCCGGGAGGCGTGGGACAATCGAACCCGATATACACGGCACTGTCATCGTAAAGCAGTTTGGCTGTGGCCGGATAAGCCGGCTTTTTAAGTCCGTTGACATAAAATTTGTTGATAACAGTGGCTTTTGCCCACGCTTTTTCTGTAAGTTTGCCGTCGATATTGATTTTACCATCCACCCGAACGGCTTGCAATGTATCCGCAGCTGCGGAAAGTGCCGAAACTGCGGTCAGAGCCGCCGCTGCAAAAAAGAGTTTTTTCTTCATAAACATATCTCCTTAAAAATTGCCAGTTATTTATCTATTATAGCACAAAAAAAGCGTTTTACAACTGCAAAACGCTTTTTTTTAACTGTTATTGAGCTTTTTTATAAGTTTGGTATTTACCCAGTCCCATACCGTCTTTGTCGCCATTGACATATTCAAGAGCCCATTTTTTGGAAGCTCCGGCAGCCACGCCGTCAGGGTCAAACTCCCGGTAAGTCAAAGTGGAAGCGTGACCGTCGGCAAATGCCACATTAAGTCTGCCGTCGGCATTGGGCTGTTTGCCGCCATCTTTGCCCACTTCCCGGGTTTCGTTGCCATGCCGGACACTTACCCAGTAGGCCCAGGTTATAGAATAAGTAGTATTGTGACTGTCCATAATCAATCGGGTTCCGGAGGCGTCATTCAGACCGCCCAGACGGTAAACCCGGGCTTCGTCGACTAACTCCTGCATGCAGATAGCATTACAGGTGTAACTGGTAAGATAAGTCGAAAAATCTGAAGCGTTTGCCGAGGGGCAGTTGAAGTGTTTCACCCATTCCAGCCCATACGGCGGATCATCTTTGGTTGTGCCATAAAACTTATTGCTCAACAAAGCGTGCCAGGTTTTGTCGCTGTTGTAAGACCCGGGACCGTAACCGACTTTTCCCGGACAGATAACATCATCGTAATCGTTGGCGTACATACCGATTGCCAGCGATATTTGTTTGAGATTGCTTAAACAGCTGGATGTCCTTGCCTGTGCCCGGGCAGCAGACAATGCCGGCAGCAGCATAGCCGCCAGAATGGCTATTATGGCAATTACCACCAAAAGTTCGATCAGGGTGAATCGTTTTGACAACCTTACACCTTTCATAGCTCAACACTCCTTTTTTATTCGCTGACAACTCCTTTGGGGAAGCGGCAGAACTCTGTATTTATATTGGTACTGTTCAAAGACTTCACATCGTGTTTCCAAACTTGCGGAATTTCGTATTTCAGTTTTACATTAAATAGATCCACATCTTTTACATTATAAAAATGGAAAACTGCATCGGATTCTTTCATCATCAGAAATTCTTTGGTGCGTTCCATATTTTTCATATCGCCCAGTACATTCAAAACCATATTGGAAAAAGTCAGATCCGATATGTTCCCTACCCCGTTGCCCCGCACCACCACCGGCAGCCGGACATTGCCGGAAATGCCGTCAAAGACGATATTATCAATACTTTTGGCGGATTTGACTTCTTTAACGCTCTTGTAATCGTGGCAGATATAAGTGAGCTGTTCCACATCCACTTGCATATTCCTAAACGATATATTCGATATATTGCAGCCTTTGCCGCTGTCGGAATATTTGCTGTTGATATGCACCGCGCAATGGCTGTCGCGTACAGCTATATTGCTGAATACAGCATTGCGGATGATGCTGTTGCCCACTCCTACGCGGATGGCATGAGCGTATGCACTGCGAAGCACACAGTTAGTTACCGTGATCCACTCGCAGGGGCGTTCCGGAGAAAACTTGTTGCCGTTGCCCCGCAAAGTGATGGCATCGTCGCCAACATCAATAATGCAATTACTCACTGTTACATGCCGACAGCCGTCAATATCAATTCCGTCATCCTGCCCGATCATCGGGTCGGTAAACACGCGAACATTATCTACTGTAACATATTCGCAGCCATGCAGAAAGCAGCTCCAGCAGCTTGAATCATCAAGTATGGTATCATTTATGCGGATATGTTTGCAGTCATAAAACATGATCATTTGCATAAGCCAGAACTTGGGATTTGTCTTCATCGGGCCGCCGGTAAAATTGTTGCGGATTGTTTCGTTGGCAAAAAAAGCTCTGCCGTTGCCGTCGATCCTGCCGCCTTTGATAAAAACATTTTCTTTGCCGACTGCAATAATAAGATGAGCCTGATTGCCGGGGCCGACACCGCTGTTTTCCCAATCGTAAAGTTTACGCTCGTAATCTTTGGGGTTGGTGCTGGCAAGCAGAACTGCGTTTTCGTCGAGCAGAAGTCCGCCGTTGCTTTTGAGTTCAATAGTGCCGGTAAGATAAGTCCCGCCGGGGAAATAGACTGTACCGCCGGCATCAACAGCTTTCTGGATAGCTTTGGTATCCAGTGTTTTGCCATCTCCAACTGCTCCATAATCACGGACATTACGCCACACAGCTTCTCCAGCGGCAGCCGGACTGCCGGAAAACAGCAATGCCAGCAATGATGAAAAAACTGACTTTTTATTCATTCTACAATATCTCCCTGTTGTTTTTGATTTATGAAGTAATTTCAAAAGTCATTCAAGACAAAGGCGAAGGTTATGCCTTTGACGATTTTTGAGGGGTTTTGAAATTACCTCTTATTTTTGTTATCAAGTATCACGCGGACAGAATTTCAGATTATACACCCTGCCCGGCATTTTCTCAATTTTTTTGCCGATCATATCGTAAAGCATATTCAAACACTCCCCGGCAATATCTGCAAACGGTACTTTTATGGAACTCAAAGCCGGAGTTGTTGAGTAAAGTTCCGGCAAACCGGATATTCCGGCAACAAACAAATCTTTTTTGAGCGTTCTGCCGCATGATGCCGCCATCTTGCAGACCTTTGCGGCAATAATATCCCGCGACCAAAGTACCCCTATCCTGCCGGAAAGCGATTTGAGTTTTTCTTCTATGACCGCCAACAGCTGTTCATCGGATGTAACGCTGTCAAGCATGTGCAGTTTATGTATGGAACTCTCCGGAACAGAATTTTCCGCCAATGTCCGGTAAAACTCCTGAAAACGGCAATATTCCGTATCGCAGTCCCAATCGCTGTCGATAATATCATGCACCAGAAAATGCTCTACGCCGTTGACCAGAAAATAGGTGGCGATCTGCCGGCACGCAGAAGAGTAATCCAGCTTTATCGTATTCTCCGCCGCCGGAACCGACCGCGGATCAATAAATACGCAGGGTATCTCCGGCAGACCGTAATCATTCAGATTCTGCAATTTCGATGCCACGGCATTACTTTTTACAATAACAATGCCATCGACTTTGCTTAAATGCTCCATCCAGCTGCCGCAGAGCGAGAGCTGCAAAGCAACATTGCCGCTGCGCAGCAGACCGCAGGTGATTTCGTTGCTGATAGTCCACTGCCAGGGTGATTCCTGATAATCCGATAAAATATCGCCCTCCGGATTATTATCAACAATGGCGATCCAGAGATTGGATTTTTTGTGCGGTGCCAACACCTTTGCCCGGCATCCGCGGCGGCGGCGGATAAGTTTTTCTCCGGCAAGCAGACTGATTGCCAGCTCTACGGTGTTATGGCTTACATGGTACATACCGCAAAGTTCCCTGGTGCTGGGCAGTTCACTCCCCGGCGGATATTTACCGACAGCAATATCCTGGGTTATTATGTTACGCAATACCTTGTAACGGGGCAACTTCCAAATTGGCTTGTTCATACAGAATTCTTCACATAAACAAATACGATGCAACTGCCTTGCATTGAATAAATGTAACCCAATAAAGCCTAAAAGCAAATCACAAGTATAAAAAATCAAAGATTTGCCAAAACAAAAACAAGGAAAGAAAGCCGTATTATCATATTTTTCAACGAGTTACAACACAAGTTAACCAAACACAAAAAAGGCTTCCGCAACCACCGGGGGCACTCCCTGGAAGATACGGAAGCCTTATTTTAACAACTTTTAAGGAATTAAAAAAGTACCTCGCAATAAAAAGTCTTGAAAAAATTCACGGGCAGTAATGCTGTGAAAGTTCTTCAAAGTTCATCCATTCCACACTGCTGCCGAATGTTTTCTGAACCCTTTGCAGAAGTTCTTCAAAACCCTCCAGACCGATGAGTCTGCCGTCGGAATAGAGCGACTGCCAATGCGTTATCATCACCAACGGGGCACAGGCTTCGTAAAGCTCCCGGAGTTTACCGCTTTTGCCATCGGCACTCAACAAACCGTCTATTCCTTCGCGTACACTTTTCACTGCCTCATCAAAGGATGCCGGATTCTGACTGCCCCAATAAGCATCTTTGGTGTTGTTGGGTATTGTAATAACTCTGCCGGTTTCGGGGGAATTGCACATCTCTCTGGGTTTGGTAAATTCCGGATCGCGGCTGTGCAGAAAATAGAAAGTACGGTCAACGCCAAAAGTTTTCTTGAACGCCATACCGATACCTTTGCTGTAATCAGCTTCATTATCGCTGCCGGTTGACCACGGAGAACTCACCCCTTCAGGAGTCAAACCGATATTGTCAAGAATCTTCAAACCAACCGAAAGATAATCGGCGATCTCTTCTGCCGTACAGCGGGATACAAAAGTATCTTCGCAATAGTGCTTACCCTTTCTTACCTTGTCATCCCAAGCCAGAAAATGTGTCAAAAGTTCCGGCGTAATGGAAAAACGCGGTGCTATATACTTTTTGGCATATTCAACAAATGTCCTGACATTCTCTGCCGGAACATGATTGATTTTTTCCGGCTCATCAAGTCTGCCCAGACAGCAGGGCACCGGCACAACTGAAAATTTACCTTTCACGCCATATTTTTCGCAGAGTTTACCAAACTGCAATGCCATCCCCGGCGGAATAAGCTGTTCGTGATAATGTGCTAAATCGTGATAGCTGTAAGTGTTGACCACACCGCCATCGTCTATAATCAGACTGATCGGTAATTTACTCATTTTTATTTGCCCTTCTTCATAGCTTTCGCCGCCTTTTTGGCTGCCTTACGCCGCTTTTCTTCTTCGATTTCTTCTGCAGTGGGAATATCTTCCGGCTTGACCAGACTTACTTCGTTAAGCACATCCTGCACCTTTTTGCGGTAAAACTCAAGACCTTGAGCATCCAAGTCAGCCGGTATGGGTACAGGAGTTCCAATGACTACAGTAAGTTTGCAAAATGGTTTGGGTATCTGGAAGCGATCCCACGATTTGCACTCCCAGTATCTTGAAGCATTGACCGTTACCGGTACTATACAAACCTGATGCATACTCGCCAGATGTATGGGGCCTTTGCTCATGGTGTAGCGGGGACCCCGCGGTCCATCGGGAGTAAAACTTACATGATTGCCTTCCGACAACGCTCTGGAGGCTTCCCGCTGAGCGTTCATGCCGCCTTTACTGGAAGAACCTCTGGCACTTCGCAAACCGAAACACTTGATCAAATCAGCTATATACTGCCCGTCACGCGAGGAGGAAACCACCGCCACCGTGCGTTTGCGTACCTCTTTGGGGAATACAGCCGGAAAGAAGAGCAGCCGGTTGTGCCATGTAACGCCGACGACCTGATTTGCCGAATGGATAACATCGTTTTCGTCAATGACTTCCACACGGTAAAAACAAAATCGCAAAAACTTTAAAAATCCGGCAAGGATCACAAATATCCAATCCGGCAGTTTTTTGGTATCGCGGAATTTTTGCTTTAAGTAGCCCATAAAAATTACTGCAATTCAGTGGCGTCGATCTTTTTGATTTCTTCCCATTTACCGATTTCATCAAGGAACTGCTGGCGGCGTTCAGCATTGGCAGTGCAAAGTCTGCCGGTATCCAGCACGACTTCCAATTCTGTATCGCCGATAGCCCCGTTGCAAGTCATATCCAATGCTTCTGCGGCGGCAATAAAGCGGGAAACAAAATCCGCCTGATCGCCATCAGCCATAGCTTCGATTTCGGCAGAAATTGCAAACCACGGACGGTAAAACTCTTTAACACCAAACTTTTTACGGAAACGCTTCTTCATAAAAACACCCTTTCTTAATGTTAGTTTTATCAGATGCGACTGATAAAAGTATGCCGCAGGATTGCGGATGGATCGCAAAAAAAGACAAGTTCGGGAAGTTTGCGGAGGCTGCCTGGAAGATAACCGCCGCAAATTTGCCGGATTTGGACTTTTGCGAGCCGCTGCAAGACAAGGCTGGACTTTTGGCAGTTGCATCGCCACAGATAATATAACATCAAACAACTTATTTTGCAACAATCAAAACACAATATAAGTAAAAAGCCTTGCAAATTTGTTTTTTGAGCTTGACAATCAGCATCTTGCATGGTAAATTAAAGGGAATTGTTTTATTTTCCTAAAGAAAGAAATTATCATGTTGAAAATCGACCGTTTTTACGATGCCCGCCGGGAACTGCGTAAAGTCCTGCGGCATACTCCGCTTATTCCGGCACCCCGGTTCAGCACCAATGCCGAAGTTTACATCAAACCCGAAAACCTGCAGGTAACCGGCTCATTCAAGGTTCGCGGTGCTTACTACAAGATCGCCACGATGACAAATGAAGAAAAAAGCCGCGGAGTGATCGCCTGTTCTGCCGGAAATCACGCTCAAGGCG
Organism: Lentisphaerota bacterium; assembly: GCA_015061885.1. GTDB lineage: Bacteria > Verrucomicrobiota > Lentisphaeria > Victivallales > Victivallaceae > SIG78. Next base: position 4,642 of record SUVS01000017.1, on the reverse strand, counting down.
TGGCACTCGGTTCACAGGTCAACAATATTCCTGCCAAGATATTCGTCCCCAGCACCGCTCCGATCTCCAAAGTCGAAGCCACCAAGCGTTACGGTGCCGAAGTAGTGCTGATCGACGGCATCTACGATGATGCCTATGCGGCGGCATGTGCCGAAGTGGAAAAAACCGGTGCGATGTTTGTACATCCTTTTAACGATGACGATGTTATTGCCGGACAGGGTACTATCGGTCTGGAAATCCTTGAAGATATGAGTTCGGTCGAAGCTGTAGTCGTACCCATCGGCGGCGGCGGGCTGGCGTCGGGTATTGCCATTGCCATAAAAACACTCAACCCCAACTGCAAAGTTTACGGTGTACAGGCCGCCGGAGCCCCCTCCATGGCAGAAAGTTATCACGCCAACAACATACTTTCCACCCCAACAGTAAAAACTTTTGCCGACGGTATTGCAGTAAAGAAACCCGGCGACAAAACTTATGAATACTGCCGCAAATATCTGGACGACATAGTTACTGTTACCGATGATGAAATAGCTACTGCGATAGTTATGCTTATGGAAGGGCAGAAACTTATCGCCGAAGGTGCCGGAGCAACAGCATTGGCGGCGATCCACTTTAACAAACTGCCGCAGATCAAAGGCAAAAAAGTTGTAGCACTGCTTTCGGGCGGCAATATTGATGTAACGATCCTTTCGCGGGTAATCCACCGCGGGCTGGTGACTTCGGGCAGATATTCGGAACTGAATATTGAACTGCTTGACCGCCCCGGCGAACTTACCCGTATAAGTTCAGTTATTTCCGGTCTGGGTGCCAATGTTGTGCAAGTCAACCACACCCGCGGCAATGTGCATAACGATGTAAATGCCTGTTTCCTGCAAATAGCTATGGAAACCAGAGATTTCGACCATTTCACCGCCATTAAAGAAGCATTGCAAAAATCCGGTTATTCGGTAAATTAAAGGATAGTAAAAAATGAAAAAAGAAGTTATTTCCACTGCCAACGCCCCCGCCGCCGTCGGACCTTATTCGCAAGCGATCAAAGTCGGCGACACACTTTACACATCAGGACAAATCGCCCTTGATCCGGCAACCGGAACTATGGCGGCAAATGATATACAAGGTCAGGCCGAACAGGTAATGAAAAACCTTGCGGCAGTGCTTGAAGCCGCCGGATACACCTTTGACGAAGTAGTAAAAACCACCTGTTTTCTGGCAGACATGAATGACTTTGCGGCGTTCAATGCAGTGTATGAAAAATATTTTGTTTCCAAGCCAGCCCGCAGCTGTGTAGCCGCCGCGGCACTGCCCAAAGCAGCGTTGGTTGAAGTGGAATTAGTGGCAATTCATTAAAAAATTGCAAAAATATGAATTAAAATAATTGCAAAAATTTATATTCATACTATATTACTGAATAAACATATTGGATCCATAGCTCAGTCGGTTAGAGCAGGTGACTCATAATCTCCGGGTCGGCGGTTCAAGTCCGTCTGGATCCACCATCCTTCGCTAAAGCTACGGATGGCAAGCCATCTTGCTATCCGTAGATTTTTTTTTGCGACAGCAAAAATAAGCAGAGTGCAACGGAGCGTGCGAAGGATGCCCTCCATAGCAAGCCTCCGAAGCCTTGGCGAAGGAGGAAACACTTGCGTCGGAGGGCTAACGCCGGGAACAGGAGAAAAGCGATGTTTTACACCTACATTTTACGAAGCCTTTCACATCCGGAACAGCGATATATTGGCAGTACAAGTGATTTGAAAGTCCGCCTTGCCAAACATAATGCAGGAGCAGTTCCCCACACAACAAAATTTAAACCTTGGAAAATAGAAGCCTATTTTGCTTTTGAAACCCAAGAAAAGGCGGCCGATTTTGAAGCTTATCTTAAAACCGGCTCCGGTCACGCTTTCGCCAAACGCCATTTTTGATTTGCGGAGTGATCCATAATCACATCCGACACAAAAACAAAAGTATCTCATTTGCAAAACCTTGCAATCATGTTATATTAACCGTGGAGAATACAAACGCACTCAAGTATTGTAATATGATTGATTTACTCAAACGAAATCTCCGGAAAACCGGAATGTTTTTCCGTGCAATATTGCGGGCAACTTTCATCTTATGTGCGTGCAGCAATCTTTGTGCCGATGAAAACACGACATCGGGCAAGCAGGAAATGGAAGATATTTATCTGTATGCCTTTTCTGCTTCGTGGACACCAATACAACTATCCTGTTTACCTTTTTCCCTGTTTGATTGCCGGGCAGATGTTTATGGAATCAATATTGGTTTATTGTTTGGAACTTTTCCTGATAATGTTTACGGCATAAATTACGCCGGTATTGTTAATATTGCCGGAAAAAGTCATTGCGGCATATCATTATCAGGAATTTATATGCTTATGGGGAAAAACTATGGCATTTCCATTGCTCCGGTAAATATGGTTGCAGAAAATAACGCTCTCATGCTTGGGGTGTTTAATTTATGTCCAATGGGCGATACAAAGGGCAACGGCGTTCAAATCGGCTTGGTCAATCATGCCGAAAGCGGTTTTCAAATCGGTCTGATCAATTATAATGAAAACGCATATATACCTTGGATGCCGTTATTCAACTTCAGTTTTAAGCGGGAGGAAAAATGAGTATGTCAGAACAAATCCCATTGCGAAAAGCTGGAATATTGGTGCTGGTAACTCTCCTGTTCCCATTACTTTGTTTGTCTGTTGAGCTGATACCGGGGATCGACCGTTCTTCGGATTCGTATTATATGGTGCTGCTTGCAATCGTGCAAATGTGTTACCTTATGTACTGTCTTTTTGTTCTTGTCTGGGGAACCACCCAAGTTATTTGGCGACTTCCATGCATTAAAACATTCCGTGTGCTGCTGTTTGCAGCATGGGTGACTTTGTATCCGGCACTGTGCTGGGTAACTTGCACAGTGTATATTTTGCTGCACAGAAAGTTGGCATTATGAAAAAGCGTATTTTGATTATTATCTTGCTATTGCTTCTTTCGTGTTTCGGATGGGTGCTTTTTGCGTTATTCAGCCATGCAAAGAAACTCTGTGCAATGGAGGAATGTATCAATATTTGTTATGATATCGTCCGGAAATACGATGAAGACCTTGCAAAATCTCCCGATGGAGAGATCAATTCGGCACATCACGGTCCAAACCGAGTTTATTTACCTGCGATCCGAACAAACTGATGAAAACTTCTGCAATGAATTCAATTATAATTTCCATTACTTTTGTCCTTGTTGTTTCCCGGTGCGGAGTTTTTCAGGACGAACACCAAGTCCGATCTCTTTTGCCATATTGGTTAAAGCCGTAAAACTCAAAGTATTTTCTTCGTGCCGAGTTCAGCGGTGCTTACGGTATGCACTCCGGAAACTTTGTACCGGTAACAAACTTTTCTGCCGTTTTTATAGACAATAACAAGTTCAAGACAATCATTTGCTTTTGTGAACTCTATCCTTCTATAATCGGTGTTTTTTGCCCATTTGACGATTTCGGCATTGAGCTGATTGATCCGGTCAAGTTGCGGTGTATCCGGCACAAGAGTAAAGTTGGATTTTTCAGCCCATACTTCACGATCTCCGGCATAATAGGAAATTTCCCCCTTGGAATAAAGTTCTTCGCCGGAAACTATGATTGCCCGATTCAAAGTGTTTTTATACGATTCTGCCGGGAAAAGCAAATACTTCATTTGGGGATTCTCCGGCTGTACAGTCCGGTATTCAACCCTGCGGCAGCCGGGCAGGATAAACAGCAAGCCAAGCAAAAGAACCGGAAATAATTTGGGGCAATTAAACATACGCTTTTTTTTCAACTTCTCCGGCGGCACATCCAGTAAATGAGCAATGCAATCACCAGCAAAGGCAGTACTATCATACCGATTTGCGAAATAAGATCAATCTCAAAGGTTGCGGCAGCTGTGGGAGCGACAATTTTTCTTGCAGGAACAAAATCCCGATTGCACTTGGCTCCTTTATTAAGCAGATATTCAACCAGTTCAGTGTGTCCGCCGGCTTCTGCCATATCCAGCGGCGTTCTGCCGCCCCGGTCGCGGATATTGATGTCGGCACCTTTGCTGAACATCAATTCCCATACCGCAACCGGAGTGTTGAATTTTGCCATATAATGCAATGCAGACACTCCGGCGTGATTCTGTTTATTGACATTGATTTGCGGATGGTCAGTAAAAAGTTTGAAAATACTGTACGGTGCACGCACCTGCGGCAGATAAATCAGACAGAAATCATCCTCGTTATCTCCCATATTGGGGTCAGCTCCATTGGCAAAAAGCAACTCTATAACTGCCGGATACTTTTTCGTTGCCGCAATGTGCAAAGCGGTGTGTCCGTTGCGGTCTTTCAACTCAACCGGGACGCCCAATTCAAGCAGAGCTTTGACCATTTCGGTATTTCCGTGTCGGGCGGCGACGTGAATGGGAGTGTGTCCGGTTTTGGGGCTGGGGAGAGTCAGTTTGGCTCCGGAAGCGTGAAGTTTCTTCAAGCCTTCAATATTTTCTCCTTCGGAAGCAATATTGTAAACGCTTTCGCCGGGGAAGTTTTCGTTGGCACTGATGTTGTAACCGAGTTTGACCATTTCGGCAGCGACATCGGAACGGTTGTACTGACCGGCAACCACA
>SUVS01000016.1 GCA_015061885.1 Lentisphaerota bacterium | reverse complement strand
GATATTCCTTCAAAAAGTAATCATTGGAATATATGTCGATATCAGCATTTTCGCCCATAGCCTCCCACGCTTCCAAATTCTTTTGAAAGATTGTATATGGCTTATCAACTGCATTTTCTTGCTCCGCTGCAGCATATTTCTGACTGATAAAACCGTTTATGATTTTTTCAAAAGCATCATCATCGACCTGCCAAAATTTGTCTGCGTAATCACTTGCATCAAAATCGTTCCATTCTTGCAAGGCATTGTATAAAAAGTGATTGTTCGCCTTCCACGCGGTCTCGCTTAACAGGCAAGTTAAAAAGAAATCCTGTTTCTTGCTACGTAATTTATTGAATTCAGCACCAAATTCCTTGTTTACATAACATCCTTCGCCCAACTCTTCACAAGCAGTATTCCATTCTCGCAAATCAATTTCGTAATCCTTTGCCAGCACCTTTCCTCGTTGTACCAGAGGAAGGGTGGAATTGAAAAACTCTTTAAGAGTTTCCAAATCCAACAGTAAACTTTTGGATTCAATATCTTCCCATGAATTATATTCCGCAAACTCATCTTCGAGTTCTCTGACTGATGGTATAAATTGTAACGCTAATTTTTTAGCTTTATCAAATCCCCACAAAAGTTCTTTCGCCTCTGCAACATCGTCATCGTCAAAATCAACTTGCCGACCTTGGAGAAAAGTTATAATTTCTGAAAGCGTTATTTTATCAATATGATCCAGGATTTTTTCTATGCAAGCACTGTTTATGTGAGATTTCCATCCATGTAATTCTTCGGCAATTCCCCACTCCCAATCATTTTCAGAGGCAGCAATAGCATTGTTCTGAAAACAATGCGGGATTTCTTGAGCAATACCGCCTATTTTTTGAGTAATCGATTTAACCTTTATCAGCTGCAAGCGTCGTATTTCGTTTAAAACAGATTTTTTGTTTTTATTGTAAAAAAGAAGTATTGCAAAAGCCAATAGACCGTCTGCAAATTCAATTAAAGGAAACATTTGCAATTTTTCATTCTGCCCATTGTTATAAATGTATTCATCCGGTAATGAGCTATATTTGATGAATAGTGATTGATTTAAATCAGACAGTTTGTCAAATGTGTCCAAATCTATATCTAAACACGGAGAATAAAAATCTCTCAAATTTTCATTTTCACGTTTTGTTCGATCTGCGATGTAAATTTTCGTGTTATTACGATCAGCGAAACATCTTTTCCCTTTAGAATCGCGAACAGGCAATATTTGTGGCAGATCTATTCCTACATATGAATTTGGTGTTAATAATCCCCAAAAGTTTTTCAAATAGGAATTTAATTGCTTTACATCTTTATCTAAATACCTCAAGACAATGTCGTATGATAATTCAGTTTCTTTTTGTACTTCATGGGCACCAAGAGTAACTAAAAAAGCTCGCATCCCCTCTTTTATTTCTACATTTGGACTGATATTTTCCAATCCAATTAAATTGGGATACCGATCACGTAAACTTTTCTCTAAAAAATATATCTCTGTCGGCTTTATCAGTTTTCCGCTAGCAGATGGAATCCAATCATTATTTATCAAAAAAAGTTTCAATGGAGAATCAATAAAAAAGTTATATTTTGAATAAGCACTTCTTCGGAAGAAAATTCTTTTACTTACATCATCTTTATAATTAAACAACTGAGATGTTCTATATTCTTGGTATGTTGTTTGCCAATTAAATTCAATAGCATTATCATTTAATTTGCTAGATGAATTTTGTAAATTCAGACTATTAAAAATATCAGGACGAAGTAGAAGTACAATTTTTATCCTTCCTTTACTATCTTTAATATTCGCAAAAAAATCATGATTTAAAGACCACATCGCATTGGCTAAACCTTTAACACATTCGAGATAGTCGTCATATGGTATCGTTTCAGGGCGAACATCAATTCCGTCAACAAATAAGATGAAATTTTTATCTAATTTCAGAGATTTTATGCCGTCTTTAAATGCTTGTTCCAAACGCAATAAATCTGTTTGATAACTATTGCGAGTATACTTTTCATTATTATCTTGAGCATATGAAGATTTTAAATACTTATTTGTAATGTCTACTGATAATTTTGTATCTTCAACAAAGGAAATCGCAGTTAACATCTCAGGAGAAAATGCTTTAGAATAGAATTCATCTATTATTTTCTTTAATTTATCAAATTTGTCAAATAACTCCCACCATTTTTTTTCATGATTATCAACGATATAACCTGAGATAAGTAATAATAAAACCACCTTCCAAATATTTTGGTAACCAGATAGATGTAAATGGTTGTTTTTCTTCAATGTTATAAATTTATCATATTCAGTTGCAGATATAGATGTTGTAAAGGATGCATAACAAGCACCGCCTGACGATCTGTAGAGCTGATTGGACAAATATGCTGCATAGGTTGTTTTTCCTGTTCCCTTCTCTCCAATCAAATAGTATATTGGCGATTTGCAAATCCTATCAATTTCTTCTATCTCAACAAAAACATCATTTAAAAACTTTTTTCATTCCGATTCAGGTAACCTATCGCATCATATGAACCTAATTTCAACTCTTTTATCTTTAGCATACCTTTTATTTATCCTTCCAAAATATCTTTTCGAATTAAGTAGAACTCAACCAAATGTTAATAATATACTGTATCCAGTTGCATTTTCAAGTTGAGAAATCTAATTATGTATTAAATTTTATTCCAAATCATAGCATCTTTTTCTTCAGAAAAAGTGAGAGGTTTTGGGCAGTGGTGGTACAGCCGTATTTCTGCAACTCAACGGCGATTTCACGGAGTGTCATACCCTTGGCTTGCCACTCTTTGATCTGTTCTGCGTAAGGAGCAAGTTTACTGCGGCCGGGACCATTTTGATAACTTTTGCGGGAACGTTTGGGAACAGTCAGATGTTCTGCAAAAATCTGGGCGGGGCTGGCGTGCCACAATTTGGTTTCCTCCCGTTCCAAAAGTTTATATGCCTTGGAACTGTAAAAAGTAAGCAATGCCTGTTTAACAGCCATGTTGCGATCTTTTCGCAGCATGGTAGTTATTTTTGCGGCTTTCGGCGGAATAAGATTGTAAAGATTTTTCTGCGTTACTTGCATGGCACTTCCTCCGTTGAAGCATATTCCAAAAACAACAGCGACTTGGCTGTATGGAACAATATCTGATCTGCCAATACGTAGGTCTTCAGTTTTTTGATAACCGTTTCCCGATCAGCTAGACCGTCTTCCAACATATTCAAACAAACGTACACACGATCATCGGCAACCGGCCCACTGACAATATCAAATTCGTGGTCAAAATCAACATTTTTGCGGTTTGCCAGAACAAAATCCAACCACTCCTCATCGGCAGTTTCAAAAGTTTTTATACGCAGTTCCGGATGTTCAAAAATATTATCCGGCGCCTCAAATGCGGTTACGATACCCGCAGACAAATCTTCCTGCATTGCCAGGATTTGAGCCCAGCGGCGGGCTTGTTCAAAACTGCTGGTAGTATAAAAACCACGCCCGAAATCACCAACTCGAGAAGAGGTGAGGATCTTCGGATTTTTTACTTCTATATGGCTGCCGTGATATAATTTCATTTATTCACCCGTTTGGTTAAAAATCTTTCAATTTCCGCAAGGAGTTGTTCTTTACCAAGAGTATGCAGAAGGTCGTAATTCTGCAACAAAAAATCCAGCGTGCCGGTTTCTTCAAAATACTCTGCAACTTTTGCTCCGGAAACACCCAGCTTGGTTTTATATGCTTCAATAGCAAACGAAAGAAATTCTGCCTTCATTTCATCATTATTCATTTTGCACCTCTCTTTCCGAAACCTAATATAACTTGTTTTTTTGATTTGTCAAGTAAAAAATCAACTCTTATCAATATATCTTTGCAATTACTTTCTGTCCATAATATAAATCTGACAGGGCTTTTTAAGCTCAAAATTTTAATTGCAGGACTTTAATAATGAATAAAATTGATAGAATTATGGAGATCACGGATCGGTATCTGGAACGTTTCGGAAAAGTTTTGATCGGGATTTATTATCTGTCGGCTTTGTCTGAAAATTGGCGATTTACTGTATTTATCAATTCGCTTTTGATTACTTTACGTCGTATGGACCTTATGCCGGTATATTGCTGGTTTATGGATGATAATGGCGGACACTATCTTTTTCTTTGCATCAACGGATATTTCAAAAATGATTTGTCTGATGTCACCCCAAAACTCAACCAACTTTGGCTGCTTCACAGTCCACTATCGGCAACAGAGATTGATGCGATTCAGCTTTCCTATGAATCACAAGCTGTCGCCAATGCCAGATTGAGACAATTTTTGTATTCGCACAGCTTGAGCCAAAAGATTACAACCAACTGGCATCAACGCTCTTTCGGGATGTCACGTTTTCGGTAAAATCTATTTGACAAACTGAAAGGTAGACTGTATATTAGGGACAGGTTGTTTGAGAATTGAAAATCCGTTATGGTAATATATGGTAACGGATGGTAATGATTTTCCGGAAAAACATGTTTTTCCGGAAAAGAAAGTCGTAAGCACATCTGCAAAGGCATTGCCATTTGTTACCATAAAGAGGATCGGACTTGCCATTTTTTACCGTTTGAAAGATGTTTTCTGTTTTACAGACGATTGAGCCAAATCAGACAGTTTCAGCGTAAAAATAGCAAGTTACAGCAAATTTTGAGCGAGGTTTGATACTGCTGGCGTTACCATCTCCAGCCACCATCTTCAACTTCAGACGGCAGCATTTGTGTTGCCGTTTTTTCTATTTTGTTTCACCATATCAACTTTTTTAATTAAGTTCATGCAGAAACTTGAATCGCCGGTTCAACGGAGTTGCCCTGTTACAATTCAATATCCCGACTTGACACACTGCAATCATTCTTCACAATATTAAAACTTCGCTTATTGCTTTTATCGGCAGAACATTTAATGGCTTTATGAAAATTTCGCTTTTTTTGCAATTGGAACTTCACTGCCGCCAGCAATGTCAAAATGAGCTGAATATGATTTTTCAGCCGTCCGGAAGATAAGAAAAAAATTTTTTTTAAAATTTTTTTCAGTTGTAACTATTGCTGAAAAATACGCATTTACAACTTTTCACCCTATCATATAAGCATATATAACAGCTTGAAATTAATAGAGTTACATGCTATATTAATACATTTCAACAACTCAATAACAACAGGAGATATACAATGAGAATAATATTCTTACAAACTCTGACATTATTATTTTTTATTCAATTTGCAGATAAGTTATTATCAGCTAATTTCAACAATACGACCGCCCCCGCAGTTGTAGTTGAACAGGCTTTTTCAGCCGAAAAACGCCCTGTCCGCCGTTATGTCGGCAGTGTGGAAGCTATCAATAATGTACAAATTGTTCCGCGTATTACAGGAGAATTGCGGAAAATCAATTTTACAGAAGGTTCTTCCGTAAAAGCCGGAGATATACTTTATGAAATCGAAGATACCACATATCAAGCTGCGGTTCAGATACTTGAAGCCCAACTGGAAGCTCAAAAAGCAACTCTGACTTTTGCCTCAACAGAATATGAACGCCGGAACAAGCTGTTTAAAAGCAATACAGTTTCAGCAGCTTCCCACGAACAGGCGTTAATGGAAATCAATATAGCCAAAGCCAACATCAAACGCTTGGAAGCCCAACTTGCCGATGCCCGAAATACCTTGAGCTACACCCGGATAACAGCTCCTGTTTCCGGCCGTATCAGCAAAAGCAATGTTACTGCAGGGAATTTGCTAACCCCGGTTACAGGTACGATGGCAGATATTCAGCAGCTTTCGCCAATTTATGTAAAATTCAGCATAAGTGAAAAGGTTTTACGCCGTAATTTCGGCGGCGTGGAAAAAGTACCGGAGATCGCTTCTGTACAGGTCATTCTTGCCGATGGAACTCTTTCGCAGGAAACTGCCCGTATCACCCTTGTTGACAATAAAGTCAACCGCAGCAGTAATACGGTAACGATGTGGGCAACTTTCAAAAATAAAAACCTTGAACTTCTTCCGGGTAGTTTTGTTACTGTTTTACTTACAGCTGAAAACAGCAAAGCTGCACTGCCTACAGTGCTTCCTTCTGCTCTTGTTATGGAAAATGAGCAGTGTTTTGTCTGGGTATTGGATACCCAAACCAATATTCCTGTCCGCAGAAAAGTAAAAATCGGCGAAACCACTGCCGGTAGAATCGTGATCATTGAAGGCATCAAAAACGGAGAAACAGTGATTGTTGACGGAACGCACAAACTCCGCCCCGATGCTCCGGTTACGCCGGTAAATATCAAAAATGTTTTCAAGTCCGGGAGATAAAATATGTTTGCCGCCTTTTTTATTGACCGCCCGAAATTTGCTTTTGTAATCAGTATTGTAACAGTTCTGATCGGATTGATCTGTCTGTGGAAGCTGCCTATTGCTGAATATCCGGAAATTGCTCCTCCAACCGTAAAAGTTACTGCCATGTACCCCGGGGCAACTTCCCAGACGATTGCGGAAACCGTTGCCGGAGTCATTGAAGAACAGGTCAACGGCATTGAAAACCTTATGTACTTTAACAGCGAAAGCGATAACAACGGCAACTATACTCTTACATTGACTTTTAAGCCGGGAATCAATTCAGATATTGCCCAGGTAAATGTGCAGAATGCAGTCCAGCGGGCTGAAGCACAGTTGCCGGATACTGTAAAGCAAATCGGGGTTACAACCAAAAAACAGTCAACTGATATGATCGGTGTTTATGTGTTCCGAACCGACGGCAGTGAATTGAATCTGCTGGATCTGGCAAATTATGTGCGTATGAATGTGAAAGATACTTTCGCCCGTCTGCCGGGGATGGGTTATGTGGAGATCCTCGGTGAGCGTAATTACAGTATGCGTATCTGGCTTGACCCGATAAAAATGGCGGCTCTGAAACTTTCGCCGGAAGCTGTTACAGGCAAACTTGCCAGTCAGAATATTCCTGCCGCCGCCGGAAGTCTGGGAGCTGAAAAATCAAATGATTATTTGCAGTTGAAACTGGATATTACCGGCAGATTGCGGACGGTGGATGAATTTGCTTCCATCATTATTGCCACCGGTTCCCGGGGTGAACAGATAAAACTTGGCGACATCGCCCGGTTGGAATTGGGTGCCGAGCGTTACAACGACGAAGGATTCTTCAACGGCGAAAACTGCATTGCCCTTGCCATTTACCGGCAGGATGGAGCAAATGCGGTGGAGCTGGTCAAACGCACCAACGCCAAGCTCAAGGAATTGCAGGAGCGTTTTCCCCAAGGAGTAACCGCACACCTTTCTTACGACCCGACTCACTATATTATGGTCAATGTCAAAGAAATTGCCACTACACTGGTTATCACTCTGCTGTTGGTAGTCGCAATCACCTATATCTTTTTGCAGGATTTCCGTGCCACATTGGTTCCGGCTCTGGCAATTCCGGTTTCATTGCTCGGAACATTTTTCTTTATGGCTGTATTGGGTTACAGCATCAATGTATTGACTATGTTCGGGCTTATTCTGGTGATCGGATCGCTGGTCGATAATGCTATTGTAGTAGTGGAAAATACCATGCGTATTATTGAAGACGAAAAACTCTCTCCCCGTGAAGCGACCCGGAAAAGTATGCAGCAGATCACCGGGCCGGTAATTGCGGCGACATTGGTTTCGGCGGCAATTTATGCACCGATCGCCTTCTATGGTGGTATTGTGGGAACGATTTATATGCAGTTTGCCGTAACGATGTGTATAGCGTTGTGTATTTCTGCATTCAATGCTCTTACATTGAGTCCGGCATTGTGTGCTTTGTTTTTGCGTCCGGCAGAAACGGAAAAAAAGAAAAAGTTTCTGCTGTTCCGCTGGTTTGATACTTCACTTGATGCCACTAAAAACGGTTTTCTGCTGTTCAGCCGGGTAATGATCCGCCGACTGGCATTGGCGGTAATACTGATGCTGGCGGTGCTGGGGGCCAATTATTTTATCGGAATCAATCTCAAAGGCGGTTTTTTGCCGGATGAAGACAAAGGTGTTTTGATGTGCGAACTTGAATTGCCACCCGGTGCCGCTTTGCCGCGAATGATCAATGCCATGCAGGAATTCAGCAGCAAAGTCAGTAAAATAAAAGGCGTCAGAGAACACATTGCCGTTGCCGGTTTTTCCATCATGTCAGGCTCAAGTGAAAATCTGGGTTTTGCTATTGTTACGCTGGATGACTGGAGCAAGCGTACCACACCGGAGCTTTCCATTTCGGCAATCCGCGAAAAGATTACGCAAACAGGTTCAACTATTCCGCAGGCAGAAGTACGGGCTTTTCAACCTCCGGCAATCATGGGGCTGGGTGTTACCGGCGGGGTTACTTTTGCTTTCCGTACCGCCGGAGATGAAACGCCACAGCAGTTTGAACAACAAATGGGCAGATTGCTTGGTATGCTCAACAATAAACAGCTTATGGAGGATGTGGCATTTGCCTTCAGCGGATTCAATGCCCGCACGCCGCAAATATTTATTGATGTTGACCGGGAAAAAGCTGAAGCTTTGGGGATTCCGACTGACCGGATCATGACCTTCCTGCAAAGCAGTTTTGCCAGTTTGTATGTCAACGACTTTAATTTGAAAGGCTATTCCTTCAAAGTAAAAATCCAGTTGGAAGGCGATGAACGGTCAACTTTAAGTGCGTTGGAAGAAACAATGGTTCAGAACAACAATGGCGATATGGTTCCGTTATCGGCATTTACTACTCCGAAAATCATGCTCGGAGCCCGCAAGATTGAGCGTTTTGACCAGAATATGTCAGCGGCAATCACCGTTATTCCGATTCCCGGAGCATCTTCAGAACGGATCATGGACAAAATCGAAGCTATAGTAAAAAAAGAATTCCCCACCCATTACACAGTCGGCTGGGCAGATATGAGTTATCAGGAACGGAACAATGACGGCAAAATTGTTCTGTTGATGACATTGGCAGTTATATTCGGGTATCTCTTTCTGGTAGCACAATATGAGTCATGGACAGTGCCGCTGCCGGTTATTCTTTCAGTGGCATTTGCATCGCTCGGCGGCGTTACCGCTCTTTGGCTGACAGGTATGCTGTTGGATATTTATGCCCAGCTGGGATTGATAATGCTTATCGGATTGTGTGCCAAAAGTACGATCCTGATGGTGGAATTTTCCATGCAGGAAAGAGTCGCAGGCAAATCCATTGTCCGGGCGGCACTGAACGGAGCCAATTACCGTTACCGGGCGGTGTTGATGACTGCATGGAGTTTTATTTTCGGTGTACTGCCGCTGCTGTTTGCCTCCGGAGCGGGGGCAGAAAGCCGGAGAGTTATAGGCACAACAACGTTCTGGGGAATGTTGAGTGCAACGATTCTGGGCGTGGTTTTTATTCCCCCGCTATATACATTGTTTCAGAAAATGAGTGAAAGAGCCTCCGGGCACAGAAAAACCATCCGGTAAACTCAATCAATAAAATCAACCGCCCTCCCCGGAAAATCACCTTTTGCAAGCTGTTCAAAGACAAGGCAGAACTTATGTCTGTTGCCGCTATTTGATATTTTTACAGAAAAATCATATAAAAAAGAGATTTCAAACTTGTTTTAAGTGCTTTTTGGTGGTAAATTATCTTTTGATATATATTGTACAAGTAAATGTATTAAACGGTCAATAAAAAATAAAAAGGAGTTTTGACTTTATGCATACACTCGTAATTGTCAATCCGGGGCATTTTCATGCGGGGCTTATTCTGCGTCGCCGTCATGCTGACATCAGCAGAGATGTTTACATCTTTTCCGAAGCCGGAGCTGATCTTGATAACTATATGAAGCTTGTAAACAGCTTTAATGAACGGGCCGAAGAACCGACTGACTGGGTCTATCATGTTTACACCGGTGCGGATTTCCTCGATAAAGCCGTTGCCGCCGCCGAAGCCGGCACGGTCGATATTGCCGTTTTTGCCGGTCGCAATGATGAAAAGATCAACTACCTTGCCGCTATGCATAAAGCCGGTTGTGCCATCCTTACCGACAAACCCGTTACGATCAACAGCAACGGTGCCGCTCTGCTCGAAGAAACTGTTGCCTCCGGCGGCAAACCCATTGTGGATATTATGACCGGCCGTCAGGAACCCCCTGCCCGCCTGCTCAAGGATCTTATGTTGAGCAAAGATGTTTTCGGCGAATTCCGCAAAGGCAGTGAACCGATGATCGAAAACGGTACCGTTCATCACCTTTACAAGACCGTGAACGGTGCCCCGCTGGTGCGTCCGGCATGGTACTTTGATGTCAACAAACAGGGCAGCGGTCTTAACGATGTAACTACGCACTTGATCGACAACGCCCAGTGGATGCTTTTCGGCGAAGAAGAAATCGACTTTGCCAAAGATGTCAAACTCATTGATGCAACATTGAGCAGCACTGCGGTTCCGGCTGACAAATTTGAACTTATCACCAAAACTCCCGCTTTCCCCGCCGAACTTGCCGACCGCGTGAAAGACAATGTTCTTTCGGTCGCCTGCAACGGAGTCATGGATATTGAACTCAAGGGCGTAAGCGTCCGCTTGCACACAGTGTGGAATCTGGAAGCCCCGGCCGGCGGCGGCGATATGCACCATCAGATCGCCCGCGGTACCAAAGCCGATATTTTTGTCGAACAGGGGCCCGATACAGAATTCAAGGCACTGGTGCTGGTCAAGCCGCTGGATATGAGCGTTGAAGATATGCAAACTGTTATTGAAAAGCGTTTTGCCGAACTCGGTTATGCCGATGCCGCTGTAAGCGTTTACAAAGATGGCCGTTTGCTGGTAACGCCTCCCAGTTGTATGGTTGATGGTCATGAATTCCACTTTGCCATCGTGCGTGATGAATTTTTGCAGATGCTTGCCACCGGTAAAGAACCCGGCGGTCTGCGTACCCAGCTGGTCAGCAAATACAAACTTATGGCCATGGCACGCGATATGGCGTTGAACAAGTAATAAACTCTATAAAAATAAGGTTATATATTATGGAACAATTTCGCACTCACACTTGCGGGGCTCTCCGCAAGACCGAAGTCGGTCAGACCGTAAAAATCGCTGGCTGGGTACACAGTGTCCGCGACCACGGCGGCGTTATCTTTATTGACTTGCGTGACCATTACGGTCTGACCCAGGTGGTCATTGACCCGGAAAAAGATTTCTATCAGGAACTTGACCGCTGGAGAGTTGAAAGTGTACTTTCCTTTACCGGTAAAGTAGTTGCCCGTACCCCCGAAACGGTAAACAGCAAACTTGCCACCGGCGAAATCGAAGTTGTCGCCGAAGCTATGGAAGTTCTGGGCGAATGTGAAGTTCTGCCCTTCCAGGTGGCTAAAGATGACAGTGCCCCTGAAGCGTTGCGTCTGAAATACCGCTTCCTTGACTTGCGTCGTGAAAAACTGCACAAAAACATCATTCTCCGCAGCGAAGTCATCGCCGCCATGCGTGAATATATGCACAGTCAGGGTTTCCACGAATTCCAGACCCCGATCCTGACCGCCAGCAGTCCTGAAGGTGCCCGCGACTATCTGGTGCCTTCGCGTCTGCACCCGGGCGAATTTTATGCTTTGCCGCAGGCACCGCAGCAGTTCAAACAGCTGTTGATGGTTTCCGGCTTTGACCGTTATTTCCAGATCGCTCCCTGTTTCCGCGACGAAGATGCCCGTGCCGACCGCAGTCCCGGCGAATTCTATCAGTTGGATGTGGAAATGAGCTTTGTCAATCAGGAAGATATTTTTGCGGTGATCGAAGGTATGTTCGATGCAGTGTTCGGCAAATTTTCCACCAAAGATTACACCAAGCCGCCGTTTGTGCGTATTCCCTATCTGGAAGCCATGAAGCGTTTCGGTTCGGACAAACCCGACCTCCGCAACCCGATCGAAATGATTGATGTAACTGAACTTTTCCGCGACTGTGATTTCAAAGCATTTGCCGGTACCGTTGCCAATGGCGGCGTGGTGCGTGCAATGAAGGCTCCGCAGGTTGCCGGCAAGCCGCGTAAATTCTTTGACGACATGATCGGCTTCGCCCAGGAAAACGGTGCCAAAGGTATGGCTTACATCATCTGGACTGCCGAAGGCGAAAAAAGCCCCATCGTCAAATTCCTGAATCCGGAAATTCTGGCAGCTTTGAAAGCCGCCGGCAACATTCAGGAAGGCGATGCACTTTTCTTCCTGGCTGACAGCGAAAAGAATGTTATCAAAACCGGTGGTGCGGTCATTCCGGAACTGGGCAAACGGCTTGAACTTATTGATCCTAATGTCTTCAAATTCTGCTGGATCGTGGACTTCCCGATGTTTGAACTGGATGAAGAAACCAATCAGGTCATCTTCAGCCACAACCCCTTCTCCATGCCCCAGGGCGGTATGGATGCGTTGGAAAATAAAAATCCGCTGGATATTCTGGCGTATCAGTACGATATCGTATGTAACGGTATTGAGCTTTCCAGCGGTGCCATCCGTAACCACCGGCCCGAAATCATGTACAAGGCGTTTGAAATCGCCGGACATGACCGCAGTGTGGTCGATGATAAGTTCGGCGGTATGATCAACGCCTTCAAACACGGTGCCCCGCCGCACGGTGGTATTGCTCCCGGTGTTGACCGCACCGTCATGCTGCTGGCTGACGAGCCCAACATCCGCGAGATCATCGCCTTCCCGTTCAACCAGCAGGCACAGGATTTGATGATGAATGCCCCTGCCCCGGTAACGCCCAAACAGCTGCGTGAACTGCATTTGCAGGTAGTTCTGCCCAAGCGTGAACAGGAAAAACTTGCTGCTGAAAACAAACAGTAAGCTGTTGCAAAACAAATTTCCCGGTTCGGAATTGCAAAATTTTGAACCGGGAATAAACTTATTATGCGAGGAATAGTGTTGTTGAAAAAAATACTTTTGCTTTCCGTTTTTCTGCTGACAACCGCAGTCATACCTGGTGCTGAACCGGAAAATTTTATTCCGGAAGCCAGTCAACAGGTGATGCGTTTGAATGTCAACCGGGTCGTTCAATTGCCGTGGATAATGAATATGCTCCAAAAGGCAGATGAAAAATGCCGGGAGTTTTCTCTGCTGTTGGATGAATTGAAAAAAAACAACATTCAAGCAACAACATTTTTTGCCGGTGATTTGTGGCTGGCAAAAACCGGAAATGATGATAAATCCTTTGTCATGCTGATAAAAACGGCATTGCCGGAAGCAAAATTTGCAGAGTTTTTCAACGCACAGAAGGTACATAACAAGAATGTGGAATTAAATGTTTCCACGCTCAACGGCAAACGCATCTACCTTGTAAAATATGCTCCGGCATACAAGGCAACAGATCAAACTCCGGTAATGGCAACTTATCTGACAAGCGATGTTATAGCCCTGCTGCCGTTTACTGCCGACAGTTCCATTCACCTGTCCGGTCTTCAACCCGGCAACGGCAACAGACTGGTAAAAAATATTGACCGTAAAAAACTGTGTGCGGCAGTTGGCCATGCAATAAAAAAGAAAGACAAGATCCGTTCGCTCAATGCCCAAATAGATCTTTCCGGCACTGAACAACGCGATTTGACACTTAACGCAGTAATAAGTTTCAAGAACGCCAAAACTGCCATGCGTAAGGCTATGGAAATGCAATTTATTGCTCCAAGTTTTGCCGGACTGCTTTTCGGCAACGATCAGAAACTTATGGAAGAGATCACCGGAGCTTTGCAAGTAGTGCCGTATCAGGAAAAAGTCATGCTGAATTTTACCTTGACTAAAGCACTGCAGGACAAACTGGCAACCTACTTTGCCAATCCGGAAAATGTTCCGGCGTTGAACATAAATCCGGCAGATTTATCTAATATGCAATAACCGTAATACGGAGCGGCGGAAATGATCGGTTCAGGACGGAAAAAATCTTTAACATTACGCCGGATATTTCTGTCGGCAGCCTGGCTGGTCATGGCCGGGACTGCACTGTATTATTTGTGGATATACCGGGAACTGGTGGTCGATGACAGTCGTTTTGCTTCCGAAATCGGAGAAGCCGCCGCCAAACACGGTCTCGACAGCCGCCTGGTGCGGGCAGTAGTGTATGAAGAAAGCCGTTTCCGTCCCGGAGCGATCGGCAAAGCCGGAGAAATAGGCTTGATGCAGATCATTCCTTCCAGAGCGGCAACAGATTGGGCAAAGGCACACAATGAGCCGTGTCCGGAAGCGGGGGTAATGTTTTCGCCCAGAATAAATTTGGAAATCGGCTGTTGGTATTTGAGCGATGGTCTGCGGCGTTTCCGGGATTACAAGGCGGCAACCGAGCTTGCTCTGGCACGCTACAATGCCGGTTTGACCAGAGCAAATAAATGGAAACCGAAAGAAAAAGATGGCAATGTGATTGATAATATAACAATTGCCAGCACGAAAAAATATGTTAAAAATATCATGAAACGCTACCGGCGGTATTGCCGGGAAGATGCTGTAAAAAAATCTGGAGAATAAGTAAATGAAAATAAAATATTGCTTCAAAAACAGTCTGATATTCTGTTTACTGCTGTTGGCGGCAATGTGCTGTTATGCCGGAAAAACGCCGGACGACAAACTCTCCGCCAACAGAGCCTGGGCAGAAGACTTCAACAAGGCGGAAAAAGACGGTCTTCCGGCAAATTGGCAGGATGAAGGCAGTAAATTAGGTGTGCCGGAAACTTTGAGTCAGGCAACCAAAACCAGTGATGGAACTACAGTATTGCGGCTTACTTGCAACAAATCCACCGGCGGCGTGATCGTTGCTCCCAAAGTGAATCTGAACAAAACCCCCATCATGCGGTGGCGGTGGAGGATATTGAATTACCCCAAAGGTGCTGACGGCAGAGATCCGAAAAAAGACGATCAGCCGATAGGTATTTATCTGGGAATGGAAGATGGTTTTTTGAAGAAAAAATCTTTAGCGTACCGTTGGGAAGACCTCACCCCGAAAGGATTTGAAGGTCAGGTCACTTATGCCAGAATATTGACCGTACACTATATAACCATGCGGGACAATAAATCCAAAGCCGGGGAATGGATCACCGAAACCCGCAATGTGGCAGAGGACTTCAAACGCGTTTACGGCAAAATACCCAAAAAGTTCGCATTAAGTGTGATAGGCAACAGCCAATACACCAAAAGCAACACGGTTGCGGAACTGGATTTTATTGAATTTTTACCGGCGAAATAAAATATGTCAGACAATACAACTGTAAGTAAATTTGCCAAATGCCGGATGCTTTTCTGGGGATTTTTCAAAATTGCGGCATTGGTGGTAGGCGGCGGTTATGCCATCGTTCCGGCGGCGGAAAATGAATTCATCCACCGGAAAAAACTCCTTACCGAAGATGAATTGCTCGATATGATGGCAATAATCCAGTCCCTGCCGGGCATTATTGCCGGTAATGCGGCTCTCTACATCGGGTTCCGGGCAGCCGGAATTATCGGAGCATTATCCGCTTTGATAGGAGTGGCAACCCCTTCAACGCTTATAATATTGATAATAGCCATCTTTCTGCGGAATATTGATTTGAATATTCCGGCAGTCCAGGGGGCATTCATCGGGGCACAGGCGGCGATCACCGGTCTGATCGCCGTTACCGCAGTACGCATGATCCTTAAAACGATCAAAAATTCTTTTACATTGATAACAGCAGTAATGGCGGCGGCGGCAACGATAGTATTCAATGTTTCGCCGGTATGGGTGATTGCTGCGGGGGCGGTACTGGGTATAACATATCAATTCGCAGTTTCAGCAAAAAAGGGAGAGCCGCAATGAGTTTGTTTTCCATATATTTGCTGTTTGTAAAATACGGTCTTTTGAGTTTCGGCGGCGGCTATGTGCTGGTGATGCTGTTCATTCACGATTTGGTGGATAAATATAAACTGCTGACCAGCGGCGAATTTGCCAATCTGCTGGCGATTGCCCAGATGACACCCGGCCCGATCGGGATCAATACCGCTACTTACGTCGGCTATCAGACCAACGGCATAGCCGGCGGTATAATCGCCACCATCGGCTTGCTGACCCCGGCGGTTTTTCTGGTGCTGGCGGCGGCATTTTCGTTCAGAAAATGGGAAAAAAGCATTATTGTGCAAGGTATGCTCTACGGGATGCGTCCGGCGACACTGGGGTTGATAATATCTGCCGTGCTGATTTTTGCCAATATTGCAATATTCATCACGCCGCTGACGGCGGCAAATGTAAAGTTATGGCTGGCAGGTTCGCCGGAAGCGGGAAAATTCGGCATAAGATTTATACCGCTGGTAATAAGTATTATTTCTGCCGTAATAATGGCAAAATATAAAAAGATAAATATCATCTACATAATAGGTTCTGCGGCAGTGCTGGGGGCATGTTTCATCCGCTGAACCGTACCGCAAAAACAATACAGGCAAAGTCAGATGCACCAACATCGGCTTTGCTTTTTTTTGCATACTACCGGAACTGCTGAAGTTTAATACGGTCTAAAAAATCAATAGACAAAAGTATGCTGCAAGACAAGGCTGGACTTTGGAGAGTTGCATTTCAATATTTTTCAAGGATTTTTTATGCTCAAATATTCAACACAGTTTCAGCAGGCGTTACACCGCACATTTATCCTGGCTGCAACAATGTCAGTTATGATATTTCTGTGGTCTTGCGGGCATTTGCCGGAAGATAATTTGCTGATAACAGTATTTGCATTTCTTTCATCGGTAAGGATTTCCGATACAGCTTCAGCGGAGTTGCGTTGGCACATGTTGTCCGGAATGCTTTTGGGCAGTATATTTTTGCAATATATTGTAAGCGTAAATCACAACTGTTTTTTACTCAATACAGTTCTGCCGTTGGCGGCGGCCCGTATTATAATAAAACACCTGCCGTCGGGATCTGTTTTTCCGGTATTATTGACCGGTTTTCTGGCGTATTCAGCTACGCCGGGAGCTTATGCCGCCGCTGAACGCTCAATAGATATATTGATTGCCGGGATCGCGGCGTGGAGCGTAAGTTATCTGGCAACAGTAAAAAAGACGCCGGTTGAAACTGCTTTTACCGAAAAACCGCTCCCCGCAGAAAAGGTTTGTATTGTCTCCCGGACGGTTATCTGTGCCGTGATTTTATATAAAATTTTACCCGTTCCGCAAGGGATCTGGATCGTGCTGACCGCCATTTTTATTTACATGGTACAAAAGCCGGAAGATCGCACAATAAATCTGGTACAGCAACGGATTTTTTCGGTTCCGATCGGGATTTTTCTGGGCGGATTATATTCTTCAGCGGTTGTGATGTTTGATTACCGTTTTGCTTATCTGGCTCCGCTGATCGGGGTGGTGGGATTTTTCATGCTTTATTACAAACATGATTTCTTTTCGTTTACATTATTTTTTATGTTTGCCTTTACCGTATGTGCAGACTGGCTGAATGGCGTTGGGCGTGAAATTAATTTTCTGCAATTATTATTTGCCCGCTCATTGGCTACGCTTATCGGCACAACTGTATTATTGGGTATCGAAAGAGTATCGGCAAACTGTTTCAAACAGGTACAAGCAACATGAAAAAATACCTTGACTGGCTGAAAAATCATCATTTTTCTTTACTGATGACCAGTTTGATCGTGCTGTGCTGTATTTACTGGTGTTACTGGCACTTCAAACCGTTTACCCCCAATGCGTTTCTTTTTGCCTATACACGGCCGGTTTCGCCTTTTACCGCAGGATTTATAACTCAAATCCATGTAAAAAACAACCAGTTTGTAAAAAAGGGCGACAAACTTTTCACCATCTTCAAAGAGCCATATCAGCTCAAAACAGCCGAACTTGGACACGAAATTGCCGCACGGCAGGCCGAACAGAAAAGTTTGCAGGCAAAAATAAAACGCATCGTTTCTGAACAAAAACAGCTTCAGGCAAAACTCCAGAACGATCAATATCTTTATAAACAAGCCCAACAAATGCTGCAAAGTGCCGCCGTTGCCGGAGAATATGTTGAAGAACGCCTCCGGGCAATGCAGCAATCGCAAGCCGCACTTGATGCTCTAAAATATGCCGCAGAAGAGGTCGATCACCAATGCAGTATGGTTGAGTCGCAGATAAAAAAACTCCGTGCCGCGTTGGAATTGAATCAAATCTGGTACGATCTGACCGATGTCAAAGCGTTCAGCGATGGTTATATAACCAATCTTACCATTGCTACCGGCGGTTATTACCACCCCGGCGAAGTGCTGTGCGGCTTTGTGGATACCTCAAACTGGTATGTTCAAGCCAATCTTAAAGAAAGCGAATTATCTGCCATCAAGCCGGGGGTGAAAGCCCGCATATGGCTGTGGCAGCACCCCGGAAAAATGTATCATGGCGTGGTGGAACACACCGGTTATGCTTCCGAAAGACGCAAGATGTCGCGTCAGACCGGCTTACCGGAAGTTGCCAGAGAAAATGAATGGTTCCCCCTGCCCCAGCGATTTCCGGTACAAATAAAAATAATTGATCCGGATGATGAAAAAATCTTCACCCACGGTGCCAGTGCCTATGTGGAACTGGATATACCTTCACGCCCGGTAAGGCAGTTTTTCTGGGAAATATTCTTATGGCAATAAAACTTTCCCCGATAATATTTCTTCTCTTGTTGCTGTCAAACGGTTGTACCCTCAAACCGCTTAACACGCTTGCAAATATGGAAGATTTCAGAAAACTGCACCCCGCTCTTGACCTGAAGAAACTTGCCAAACAAAAAACGCTTACCCTCTTTGAAGCTCAAAAAGCGGCATTGCAGAATAATCCGACTTATCAGGCGGCGTATCAGGCAGTCAGGGCCGCAAAATACCGCTATTACCGGTCATTGTCGGCATATCTGCCCACGGTTCAGGGCAGTTTACACACTGCTCAAAGTTTCCGCAACAACCACCATATAAAAAATCCGCCGGCGGGAATTATGCCGTACGAAAACTATTTTGCCACCGAAACGACTTTGTATGCTTCATGGTTGATCTTTGACGGTTTTGAGCGGGAATTTTCCGTTCTCATAGCCAAAGAAGGTTATACCAAAAGCCTGCTTGAAGATGCCAACGCCCGGCGGCTCCTTATACAGGCAGTGGCATACGCTTACTGCGATGTAATGCTTTCTGAAGCAAAAAAAGTCATTGCTGAAGCGGATTTGGAATTTCAGGACTCCTCGCTCAAACAGGCTCAAAACCGTTACCGCGGCGGCAAAAACTCCATGGCGGCGGTGCTGAATTTCAAGATTCTTGCCAATGATTCACGCAGTGCCATACTTGCGGCAAAGAACAGAACGGCATCCGCCCGTTATGCTCTGGCGGCACTGCTGGGTGGAACCGCCGAATATCTCCCGGAAGAAATAAAACTTGAACCATTGCAGATAACAGAAAACATACCCGTTGAATCACTGCAAACTTACTGCGATATGGCAATCGCCCGCCGCAGTGATCTTGCCGCCGCCCGCAGTGCATTGCAAATCAGCCGCTACCGCCACTTGCAGGGGTATTCCGGTTTTATGCCGGAAATCAATATATTTTATTCCGGCAGTTTCAGCAACAACAACTTCCGTTACGGCGACTACCGTTATACTGCATCGCGTTACAACCGCCTTGTCAACACCTATGGAGCTGTAATGGAATGGAATCTCTTTGAAGGTTTTACCACTTATAACCTTATAAGAGAATTACAGACTCTTGAAGAAAAATCCCAATACGATTTGCTGAAGTGCTTTCTGCAAGTTATAAATGAAGTCAGCGATGCCCGCGAAAATATCATCAACGCTGCCGGACAACTCCAACTCTACCGGCAAAGTCTGGAGTGGGTGTTTGAACAACGGCAGCTCGTGCAAGCCGAATACAATGCCGACAAAGCCACCATCACCCGTCTGAACGGGGCTCAAAGCGATCTGATCCGGGCAGAAAATATGCTGGTAATAGCTCAAATAGAATTAAACAAAGCCATTATACAGCTTCAAAGTGCAATAGAAGGCGATTATCCGAATTTGCCTGAACACACCCACATCCCCCCATCAAGCATAGAGCCATTTGATAAACTCCTGCAGAAACTTGCCGATAAATTCAAATTGTAACATCCCGGTAAAAAAAACACAAGCAAGACACATCCAAATAGTAAACACTGCGGACGGCTCTGCCGGTATCTTCAGCCAAGCCGCCCGTGTGTTGGCAGTGCTGACATTACTGCCGCACTTGCAATGTAATATCTTTCAAATTATTTTTTCATCTTTTCAAACCACTGATTCAGCAGTTTTGCCGCCGTTTCTTTACCGCCGATACCGAATGCTATTGCTGCGGCTACGGCAAATGCCCCCAGCATCAGGGCAAATGCAGTTTCCATAATACTGCCGCCCAAATCAAGATTGCTGATCGCCAGAGCCACGGTAAAAATTATCACAGCTGATTTTACAGCAAATTCTATCTGCGGGGAGCATTTGCCCTTTATCAACCAGACCGCGGCACCGGCAAGTTTGATACCCGCCAGCAGAACTATACTGCTCAATATAAGGTTGCCGCCGAATATGGCAAAGCGTTTCAACAGCGAAGCGAGTTTTTCAAACTCAAATATATCGCAAATGGCAATTACCGTCAGCAATATCAATGTCCAATGGACAAGTTTGCCGGCAATCGCTGAAAGTTTCACGGTCTTGGAGCAATCCTGTTCGGAACACATGTTGCCCAGCAAACGGTCTATGCCCCAGGCGGCAGTAAAGCGTTCAAAGATCCCCGCAACGAATTTTCCGCAGAAAAATACCACTGTCAGCAACACGGCCGCGATTATGATTTCGCCGAAAACAGTCAGCACTTCGCCGAAAAATCCTGCCACCGCCTGCGAAAGCACATCTATATCAAGGGCACTCAATGCCGCGATCAAAACCGGTAGAGCGATCAACGCATAGGCAGTCCAGCCGATCACACCGGCGAGTGAATCGTTATGCAATATACCGGAAATTTCAAGTTTATCGCTCAAATCATTGACTTTACCGGCAAGAGCCATACCTTTGATGGCTTTGCGGGCAAGGTTTGCCGCCCACAAACCGACCAGCAATATCACAGCGGCAGCAAGCAGATTGGGTATGAAAGTCAGGAATTCCTCAAACATCTCCTGCAATGGCTGGGTCACGCCGTAAATATTCAAAGCATTGAGTATTGCCGGCAGAAAAAACAAATACACCACACAACCGGCGGTTTTAGCAACATACGCAATGAACTTTTCGCTGTTGAGCTTTCCGGCTTTATCCGGCAAGATCATTCCGTCCGGCTTGATATTTTGCAAAAATGCCGTACAGAACATCTTGACCAGTTCGGCAACAAACCAGGCAATAAAAAGCAGCAGCAAAGCTCCGGCTATATTGGGCAGAAATGCCGTTATCTTGCTTATCAACTCCTGAATAGGAGCGGCGGCGGCATTGAGTTTAAGCACCGAAAAACACCCCAATACCGCCAACAGCATAACAATGCAATAGACGATCCTGCCGGTTATCCGGGCTGTCCGGGTAACCGGCAGTACCTCGGTGCCATCCGGCAGGACAATTATTTTAGCGGCGGCCTTCTGCATCAAATCAGTTGCCTTTCTGCCCAGAACAAGTGCCGCCAGATAACCGATCAGCAATACCAGGATCGCACCGGTTACATTCAGCAGATTGCTTTCCACAACGATCTGCCAGATCTGTTTGAAAAAATCGTTCATTTTTCACCTCTTGATTGTTTATGGGTTGATGCGGAAAATCACAATCCGCCTTATTATCCGTATTTGACCGGACTGTAAACGGTTTGGTTCAAAAAAAATACCGTCTAAAAAACACTTTAAGGTCAGTACAAATATTTGGATTTTTTCTTTATGGGTGTATCTTATTGGATATGTAATTTTTTATTCTGAAACTTAAATTGGTGATTTTTATGAAAAAACATTTGCGTATAGCGGCATTGCAATGCAACTTCCAAACCGAAGAACAAACTCTTAAAATGCCGGAATTCTGGCAGGATTTCGGCTTTAATGCTGAACAGCTTCTGCACACACATGCGGATATGTACAGTGCCATTTATGATGAAACACGCCACGGTAAACTGCTTGAGCAGTATATGGCAAATTCGCAAGAAAACAATATCAGCACTATCGTTTATATGAACTGCCACATTCTGGGGCCTTCCATTGCCGGACGCAAAGATGAATGGGGCGTGCGTGATGCCGATGGCAATTACCCGCTTTCGTACAATACCTATCCGGCATGTTGTTTGAATTCCGGATGGAAGGATTACTTTTTTGACTGCATTGCATCGCTGAAAAAGTTCAATATTTACGGTCTTTTCTTTGATGGACCGCACTACCACACCTGCTATTGCCCGAAGTGTCAGGCAAAATTTCAGGCGGCAACCGGTAAAACTTATGCTGAAGCAACTTCCAATGAACTGGCAAAGTTTACTTATGAATCGGTTATAGAATTCAAAAATGCTCTTTATGAACATGTAAAAAGTGTCAATCCCGCTTGGCAGATGTATTTTAACGAAGGTCTGTTTGTCGGTCGTGCCTCCAGCAAAGATTTTGCCAGACAGCTTGCCAGCGATGATATTGTCGGCACAGAAGGCGGTTTCTTCTTTTATATCGAGCCCAAAAATCAACCCTTCTGGAACTGCGGCAGAGCCGCCAAACTTGCTGAAGCAGTGGCGGGTGATAAACCCACGGTTATCTTTTTTGCCGGCGATCACAAGCCGTGGGGCTGGTTTATGCACACCCCGGCGGAAACGGCACTCTGCTATATTTCTGCCATCGGCAACGGAGCCAGTGTCTGGTACGGTATCCATTGCGATCCGGACAATCTGGCAAGCGATGCCGGACGCATGGCAAAAAGACTGGTGCAGTTCGATAAAAAATATGATGAACTTTATCAGAACACCTCCAGCCTCGCCGATGTGGCAATGTTTTACAGCTACGATACCGCGGCAAGATACCGCAAAACCGCCGAAGAAACCGACCTTTACGGCAGTGCCGGCAGTGCCGGTAATTTCCCCGGCAACTATACCGAAGCGGTTCAGGGTACATTCGGCGTTTTATCGCACCTCAATCGGGCATACGATGCGGTTTGCGAGCTGAATCTGCACGACCTCAAGCGTTACAAGACCGTTCTGGCCCCCAACCTTGCAATGGTAAGCCAAGAAACCGGCAACGCTCTGCTGGAATTTGTGAAAAACGGCGGCACATTGATCGCCGACGGTGAATTCGGCATGTACGATGAAAACGGTTCAAAGTATGACCGGGGATTCTTTGCGGATGCCGCCGGATTTGAATTTACCGGTAACTATCTGGATCATAAAAGGTTCAACTACTGTGCCTTCCCCGGCTTTTATGCCGCCGACAATGCCCACCAATGGCTGCCCGCCCCGGCATGGAGTGCCGAAATCACGGTAAAAGATGATGCTGATATTTTCGGCAGAGCCAATTTGCCGATGGCAGGCTGTTACGAAGCAAAACCGCAGGATCCGGCATTGCCTTATGCCGTAAAAAAATCTTACGGCAAAGGTTCAATAATCTATATAGCCGGAGCGGCTTTTGAGTTTTATTACAACTTTACCCACAAGCCGTGGCGGGATCTTTTCGGCAAACTTATTGCGGAAAGCTCTGCCAATGAGTATGTGCTTGAAAATGTTTCCAACGCCGTGACCATGAGCGTCCGCCAGAGCAAAGATTGCGTACTGATACATTTGGCAAATTACACCAGTGCGGTGCGGCCGATCGAAAAGAGTGCCGTATTGCACAATGTAAAATTGTCGGTTCCCGCCAATTTTACTTCGGCAACCGACCTCTGGAGCGGCAGGGAGCTGAAAAAGATCGCCGACGGCAGGTTTGAACTTGAAACACTTGAAGAAGTCGCTGTTATAAAACTTGTATAAAATGAATTCCGGCAAAAAAACATTCAATCCCTGGCAGGCGGCGTGGCAGCGGTTCCATTCGGATAAACTTGCCGTGCTGGCGTTGGCAATGCTGGCAATACTTTTATTGCTGGCATTGCTTGCTCCGCTGTTGGCAAATCCGCGGCCGCTGTTGGAATATATTCCCGGCAGGGGATTGAGTCTGCCGTTTCTGCGGACTTTTTTTGCTCCCGAAAGCACTGAATACTGTATTGAGCAAATATTCAACTACGCACTATTGTCAGCAACCGCCGCCATGCTGATAAACCTTGCGGTAAGAAAAAAAATAATACGGAAAATCACAGGTGCCGCTGTACTTATTTTGCTGATACTGCCGTTTATCCTGACCAAGCCCCGACTGGAGCGGGTGGATTACCGCAATACCCCGCTGCCGGATGGCGGATTCCGGATCATGGCTCTGATACCGTATGGCCCGTTTGAACAAGTCAGTTCCCCACTGACTCCGCCCAACCGCCAGCACCCGTTGGGGTGCGATGAACTGGGGCGTGATCTGGCAAGCCGCATTATTTACGGCAGCCGCATATCGCTGGCAGTTGGAGTATTGGCAACCACTCTGGCGATGATAATCGGTATAATAATTGGAGTTTCAGCCGGATTCCGCGGCGGATGGTTCGATATTACCGTTATGCGTATTGTGGAAATATTGATGTGTTTTCCGGTATTTTTACTGTTGCTGATAATCATGGCGTATTTTCAGGATATAAAGTTTGAGCAGTCGATTCTGGCGGTCATCGGAGTTATCGGGCTGACCGGCTGGATCGGGGTGGCACAGCTTGCCCGCGGCGAAGTATTGAAACAGCGGCAGATGACCTATGTAAAAGCCGCCCAGGCCTCCGGAGTATCATCCACCAGAATAATATTCAGCCATATACTGCCCAACATTCTGGGGGTTGTTATGATAACATTTTCGTTCGGTGCCGCCGGAGCGATACTTTCGGAAAGCTCGTTGAGTTTTCTCGGTTTCGGAGTACAGCCGCCGACTGCCAGCTGGGGCGGTATGCTCCGCAGTGCTTTCGGCGACCCGTTGAGTGCGTGGCACATGACAGTTTTTCCCGGCTTGATGCTCTTCTGGGCAGTAGCCGGATTTAACCTTGCCGGCGAAGGTTTACGCAA
The DNA here is from genome assembly GCA_015061885.1 of Lentisphaerota bacterium. GTDB lineage: Bacteria > Verrucomicrobiota > Lentisphaeria > Victivallales > Victivallaceae > SIG78. The sequence goes on along the minus strand of SUVS01000016.1, from coordinate 26,926 downwards.
GGCATTTGATCCTAAAACAATAAAACAATAAAGGTTTATTTTATGACATTTACAGCATTTCTTCTGATTCTCGCCTCTGCCGGATTTCACGCCAGCTGGAACCTGTTGAGCAAATCCAAACGCCCCTCAATGGCATTTTATATGCAAGCATCTATGACCGCGGCGATCATGTGGCTGGGTATTACGATATGGGGATTTCAGAAAGTCAACTGGAGTGCCGTGCCGGGTGTATTTTACATTATGGTTGTCGGCAGTGTATTGTGCGAAGTATTGTATTTTACCAGCCTTGCCAACACCTACCGCCGGACAGATATAAGCATGGCGTATCCGATGGCAAGAGCATTGCCGGTATTGTTTACCGCGATCCTGACACTGATTTTCCACATCGGCAAACCTTTGAGTTTATACAGCATCATCGGCATGGTTCTGATCTTTTTCGGATGTTTCATCATGCCGTTGCCCAGCTTCCGCGAACTGAAACTTAAAACCTATCTGAACAGTCATTTCATATTTATCGTGCTGGCGGCGTTGGGTACGACCGGCTACACAATCTTTGACAGTCAGGCGATCAAGTTCATGAAAAGTGCGTTCAGTCCTGACGATAAAGTTATAATAAGCTGTATGTATTTGGGCATATTGGAGTTGTGTATTTGCTCAACCATGTTTCTGGTAATGCAGTTTTTCAAGGAGGAACGCAAAGAATTCAAGGAGCGTTTCTGCTGCACGATCTACCCTTCTTTTTCTGGTATATTCAGCACATTGGCTTACGGCATGATATTGCTGGCAATGCCCATGGTGACTAATGTAAGTTTGGTGCAGGCGTTCCGTCAGTTGAGCCTGCCGATCTGTGCCTTGGCGGGGGTGCTGATCCTGAAAGAAAAAATCACCATTCCCCGGATAGCCGGTTTTATACTGATCTTCGGCGGGTTGGTCTTGAGCGTGTTCTGAAGAGTTTGCGGGTAAACACTGCATAACGAAGTCGGCAACACCCCACAGATATTCGCCTCGCCGCATACGCGGGTTGCAGGATAGATGGCGGGGTGGGAAATTTTGAGAGGCTTTGAGAAATTTTGGGAATAGAATCCTTGCCGCCTATGCCGTTAGCTGACTGTACACTGTATATTGCTTGCCGGCTTGTCACGCCGTAGAATAACGAAGGCGGGTTTAACTTTGAGCAGCACACGGGGGTTCGCCTTACGGCTCCATACATTACGCCTGCCGGGCGAGCATCGCAGCAAGGCTCGATTCAGGCAAACAAAAGTACGTGCAAATTTCGAGTTTTGCAAGACGCACAGCGAGGGAGTGTACGACTTGTACTCGACCGTGCGAGCATCGCAGCAAGGCTCGATTCAGGCAAACAAAAGTACGTGCAAATTTCGAGTTTTGCAAGACGCACAGCAAAGGAGTGTACGACTTGTACTCGACCGAGCGAGCATCGCAGCAAGGCTCGATTCAGGCAAACAAAAGTACGTGCAAATTTCGAGTTTTGCAAGACGCACAGCGAGGGAGTGTACGACTTGTACTCGACTGAGCGAGCATCGCAGCAAGGCTCGAAATTTGCCGTAATTTTGTTTGCCCGTTACACGGAGAATCTTACGTGGATCACATCGCCATCCTGGACTACATAATCCTTGCCTTCGATGCGGAGTTTTCCGGCAGTTTGAGCGGCGTTCCAACTGCCGCAAGCAACCATATCTTCGTATGAAACAGTTTCCATACGGATGAATCCGCGGCACATATCGGTGTGGATCTTACCGGCGGCATCCGGGGCCAGTGTACCTTTGGTGACCGTCCAGGCTCTGGATTCCATGGGGCCGGCGGTGAAGAATGTTATGTAATTGAGCAAGCGGTATCCGGTTTGGATGACTTGAGCCAGACCGGTTTCCTTAATGCCGAGTTCTTCCATGAACATCTGTGCTTCTTCGTCGGAGAGCTGACCGAGTTCTTCTTCGATCTTGGCACACACGGGAATTACTTCCATATTCATTTCGGCGGCTTTATCCAACAGTTTCTGTGCCATGGGCAGATTCTTGAAGTCCGCAACACCGGCTTCGTCGGTATTGGCACAGATAAAAGCGGGCATGGTGGAAAGCAGCCCGAAAGATTTCACCAACTCCACGACTTTGGGATTGTTGACATCATACTCCGGGCGGCGGCCTTCGCTCAACTGTGCAGCAATATCTTTGAGCAATTCAAACTCCAGCTTGGCATCGGCATCGTTGGAACGGGCGAGCTTGGAGGCTTTATCGCGGCGTTTTTCCACCATTTCCAAGTCTGCGAGCATAAGTTCGGTGGAAATAACCTCCAAATCCTCTGCAGGATCGACTTTACCGGCTACATGCACAACATCGCTGTTTTCAAAGACCCGCACCACATGGGCAATGGCATCCACACTGCGGATATGCCCCAGAAACTGATTGCCCAGCCCCTGCCCCTGACTGGCACCGCGTACCAGACCGGCAATGTCAATAAATTTCAAACTCGACGGTACAATTCTGCCGGATTTTTCCATATCCGACAAAACCTGCAATCTGGCATCCGGCACTGCTACAATACCTGTATTGGGTTCAATAGTACAGAACGGAAAGTTTGCCGCTTCGGCTCCGCCCCGGCTCAACGCATTGAAAAGAGTGGATTTCCCCACATTAGGCAAACCTACAAGACCGCATGAAAAACTCATAAATATATTCCTTGAAATTAAAGATTTTACAATATCACGATCTTAATTTACACCAAATTTGGATTTTTGCCACATTCAGAGAAAGATTTCGGCTTTTTTTGCTGATGCAAACTTGTTAAAAATGAAATCTAAAGGTATATTACAGAGTGTATGTATTTGTTTGGTTCATAATAAAAATAAGAGGAGCTTGCTGTAAATGGACAATGTTATCGCTATTGACGGGCCGTCAGCTTCAGGCAAAAGTACGCTGGCACGCAATCTTTCTGCCGCACTGCATATACCCTATATCAATACCGGCAGCATGTTCCGTGCGACAGCCTGGGCGGCTCAAAAACGCAACATTGCCTGGGATGACGAACCGGCATTGGCCGCCATGCTCAAAGATTTGACCATGGAATACCGCACCAACAGTGCTGGCGAATTTGAACTTTTCTGCGACAACGCGTTCCCCGGCGAAGAACTCCGCAGTACGGAAATCGCCGCCGGAGCAAGCAAAGCAGGCACCCTGCCGATGGTCAGAAGCGAACTCAAACGCTTGCAGCAAAATATGAATAAAAGCGGCTGGATAGTTATGGAAGGCAGAGATATTGGTACCGTGATTTTTCCGGAAGCGAAATTCAAGTTTTTTATCACCGCGTCGCCGCTGGAACGTGCCCGCCGCCGTCTGGCACAGGAAGGCAACAAAGCCGGCGGCACGCTCGAAGAAGTGGCAGCCGCCATCGCCGCCAGAGATTTACAGGACAGCACCCGTCCGGTAGCCCCCTTAAAGCCTGCCGACGATGCCGAAATCGTAGATAACAGCAATATGACTTATGAAGAAACATTCAATTATATTTACAACAAGGTGAAAGATGCCGTACTTTGATTGCTCTTACCGGGTGCCTTATGCCGACACCGACCAGATGCAGGTGGTTTACTATGCAAACTATCTGGAATATTTTGAACGCAGCCGTACAGAAATGCTCCGCAGTATAGGTTTCCCGTATTCTGAAATGGAAAAGATGGGATTCTTCCTGCCGGTCAAAGAGGCTCATGTAACTTATCACGCCAGTGCCTGTTACGATGATCTTTTGACTTTACGCAGTTATGTAAGCGAAGCCCGCGGAGCCCGTTTGACGATCCAGAGTCAGGTTTTGCGGGGCGAAGAACTGCTGGTATCCGGCAGTGTTACACTCTGCTGTATAAATTCAGCTCACAAGGTAAGCCGTCTGCCCGCTCAACTGCTGGAAGCAGTCAAACTGTTGACGATCGAAGAATAAATCAGGATTTAAATGCTATGAGTAATTATCCGGAAAGCAGAGAGTTGTATTTTCTGCAATTCAAACCGATTTATATGCAGCGTATCTGGGGCGGTGAACTGTTGGCAAAAAAGCTCAACCGCACCGATTTGCCGCAGTTGAACCCCAATGATGACCCCATAGGAGAATCGTGGGAAATAACCGACCGTGAAGATGCCCAGAGCGTAGCAGTCAACGGAGTTCTTGCCGGTAAAACCCTGCGGGAACTTATCGAACACTACAATAAAGATCTGCTGGGTTATCTGCATACCGGCAAAAGTTTTCCTTTGCTGGTAAAGTTTATTGATGCCGGGCAAAGACTCTCGCTGCAGGTTCACCCCGATGAAGAGTATTGCCGTAAAAATAACGACGGAGCTGAACCCAAAACCGAAATGTGGTATATTGCGGACTGTGAAAAACATGGCGAGATCCTCGCCGGACTCACCGCCAGAGCCACCCGCGATCTGCTGGTCGAAAAACTTTCCAGTCCGCAAGCGGCCGACCTTTTACAACGTTTCCCGTCGCAAGTCGGCGACAGTTACTTTATCCAGGCCGGTACAGTACACGCTATCGGAGCGGGCAACCTTATTTTTGAAATACAGCAAAACAGCGATACAACTTACCGTATCAGCGATTGGGGCAGAGTCGATAAAAACGGCAAGCCCCGCACACTGCATCTGGAACAGGGGATCAAAGCTATCGGTTTTTCCAACCGTATGTCGCCGAGGATCCCGGCAGTTACCGGCGAAACCGGATTCAACCGCAAATTCAGAATCGTTGACCGTCATTGCTTCAAAGTCGATTGTCTGCGGCTGGTGGAAAAATATCCGGACAATACCGGAAATCCCGGAGCAAGTTTCCATTTGTTGAGTGTAATGAAAGGTAAAGCCCTTATTTCAGCAGAAAATAAAGAGTCTGTTACGCTCAATTTCGGCGACAGTGTATTGGTTCCCGCCAATCTGGGGAATTACATTATTGAACCGTTGGATGGCAATGCGACCGTATTGAAAAGTTTTTTAGCATAAATTTATCAAGGATATAAAAATGGCAGATTACAAATTTATTTTTGAACTTGAAGAACACCTCAAAACCCAATTTCCCGGCAAAGCTGATGCCAACTGGCACATCGTTCCGGAAAAATGCCCCGAAACCATGAATGGCGAACTTACGATCAACGCGTTCCGGTTTGCCAGAGTCTTCGGTCAGGCTCCGGACAAAATTGCAACGGCGATCGCCGACTTTCTGAACAGTCACGAAGATGTGGAAAGTGCCGAAACGGTCAAGGCATTCATCAATGTAACGCTCAAGCCCGCCGCCCTCTACCGCGATACGGTCGCTGATATTGAAAAACTCCTTGAAAGTGTGAAACTTCCGGAAGCAGAACGCAAACGCATCCTGATCGAGTTTTCCGCGCCCAACACCAACAAACCCCAGCATCTGGGTCATGTCCGCAACAATACCATCGGTCAGGCAACTGCCAGTATGCTTGCCCGCGTAGGTCATGATGTGATACCGATCAATCTGGTCAATGACCGCGGCATACATATCTGCAAATCCATGCTTGCTTATGAGCGTTTCGGCGAAGGCATTACGCCCGAAAGTTCCGGCATCAAGGGCGACCATCTGGTCGGTAACTTTTATGTAAAATATGCCGCGGCTCTTTCGGAACAGATCAAAGAGTTGCGTGCCAGCCGCCCCGATCTTGCCGATAAAGATGACGATGAACTCTTTCTGGAAACCGAAATCGGTGCCGCCGCCCAGGAAATGCTCCGCAAGTGGGAAGCCAACGATCCGGCGGTACGCTCTTTGTGGCAGAAGATGAATTCATGGGTGCTTGCCGGTTTTGACGCCACATACAAGCGTTTGGGCATTGAATTTGAACACACCTACCTTGAAAGCGAAACCTATCTGCTCGGCAAAGACCTGATCGCCGACGGTCTGGCAAAAGGCGTTTTCAGCAAACGCGAAGACGGTGCGGTGATCGCCGATCTCGGCAAGATGGGCAAAAAAGTGGTACTGCGTTCCGACGGTACCAGCGTATATATCACTCAAGACATCGGTACAACGGTCAAAAAATACAACGACTACCAGCCCGAAGAACAGATCTGGGTGGTAGGCGATGAACAGAATCTGCACTTCCAGATGCTCTTTGCCATTCTCAAAAGTCTGGGTTTTGAGTGGGCAAACGATCTTTCGCATCTGGCATACGGTATGGTCAATCTGCCCAGCGGAAGAATGAAAAGCCGCGAAGGCACAGTGGTCGATGCCGATGACCTTTGCGACGAAATGGCAAATCTGGCATACGAGGCATGCAAAGAGCGTGATAATAACTCCACCGATGATGCCATCTTGCGTGAAAGAGCTGAAATCATCGGATTGGGGGCACTCAAATTCATGCTGCTCAAGTTCAATGCAAAAACCACGATCATGTTCGATCCCAATGCGTCGATCCGTTTTGAAGGCGATACCGGGCCTTATGTACAGTATGCCTGTGCCAGAATCGCCTCCATCGGGCGTAAAGCCGTCGAACGCGGATTTACCAACACCGCAGATGTGGATTGGTCGCTTTTGACCAGCAAGGAAGAAAAACTTCTGGCACTGGATTTGAGCTTCTACCCGGCGGCCGTCCAGCAGGCGGCGGCACGGCGTGATGCCTCCGGCCTGGCGGAATATCTTTTGAATCTGGCAAAAAGTTTCAACCGCTTCTACCGCGAATGTCCTATTCTGGCGGCAGAAAGTGCAGAACTCGGTCAAGTGCGAGCCCGCCTTGCCGAACAAACCCGCAAAGTGCTGGTCGATGGCTTGGCAACCATGACCATAAAAGTGCCGGAAAGCATGTAAAAGAGGTGAACCTGCCGGATAAATCTGTTGTCTGTAAAAAAGTCTGATAATATTTGAAAAAATACGAATTTATGGTATATTAATTCTGTGATGATTTTATAAGCAACAACGATTATCCGGTGTTTGAAAACCCCGGATCGAACCGACAAAGGATTTGCATAATGGCTGTCAAAAAAGATGCCTCTGCCAATGCGGTAAAACGCAGAAGGGTGGTATTAACCGCTGATTTGGGCCCCGGTAAAAATGTCAGTATTGCCGGCAACTTCAACGATTGGGATCCCACTGCAAAAGCTATGCTCGATAAAAACGGCGACGGTGTTTACCGCTGCACATTGTTGCTGAAACCGGGCAAATACGAATACAAATTCGTAATAGACGGTGTCTGGTGTGTAGATACCAGCAATCCCAACTTTGCCCCCAACGATCTGGGCACACTCAACAGTCTGCTGATCGTGGAATAAGATTGGAACAAAAAAAATGATACTCCGGAAAAACTGCCAGACAAATCGGTTGTTCCGGAGTTTTTTTTAAGCTGAACAATAAAGGTGCAATATCAAGATGAACAATACACTCAAACTCTACAATGTAGCTCCGTCGATTCCTGCCGAGCTGCGTTTTCTCGAAGAACTCTCTTTCAATATGTGGTGGTGCTATCACCCGGAGGCACAGGAACTTTTTGAACGCATTGATCCGGCGTTGTGGCTGGAAGTGGAAGGCAACACCCGTTTATTCATGAGCAAACTGCCGCAAGGCAAACTTGAAGAACTGGCAGCCGACCCGCTTTATGTAAGCGAATTGAAAAAAATGGAAACGGCTTTCCGCAAAGATGTAAATATCAATGACGACATCCGTCAGCGTAAGATCGCTTATTTTTCCATGGAATTCGGTATCCACGAAAGCGTGCGTATTTTTTCCGGCGGTCTGGGTGTGCTTGCCGGTGACCATCTGAAGGCCGCCAGTGATCTGCATCTGCCGCTGGTGGGGGTCGGATTGCTCTATCATCAGGGATATTTCCGGCAGGTGCTGGACAGCAACGGCTGGCAGCAGGAACGCTATCCGGAAAACGAAATACACAATATGCCGATCACCCGTGCCATGGATCCGGCGGGCAACGAAGTAACCGTTACCATACAGTTGGCAGACCGTCTGGTCAGTGCGGCAGTGTGGGTTTTGAAAGTGGGCAATGTGCCGCTGGTTTTGCTGGATACCGAAATACCGCAAAACCCGCCGGAACTGCGTTCGCTGACCTGGCGGCTCTACGGCGGAGATACCCGCAACCGCATCCAGCAGGAAATATTGCTGGGTGTCGGCGGTTACAAGGCATTGGTGGCTATGGGCATAACGCCAGAAGTGTGCCACATGAATGAAGGCCATGCGGCGTTTCTCTCGCTGGCAAGGATCGAACATCTGGAAAAAGCATTCAACTATTCGCCGGATACAGCGTTGGAAGCCGTCTGGCGGAGCAATGTATTTACCACCCATACGCCGGTACCGGCAGGCAACGAAGTCTTTGACTTCAATGTAGTGCGTCCTTTTGTGGCACCGCTTTGCGAAGCTGCCGGTATTGATATAGAACGTATGCTCAAGTGGGGTGTACCTATCGGCGAACGCAACAGCAGTACCCAGATGTCGATGACGGTCTTGGGTATGCGTCTGGCGAACTTCAGCAACGGCGTAAGCAAACTCCATGGCGAAGTTGCCCGTCAGATGTGGAAAAACCTCTGGCCGGGCAGAGCGTTGGACGAAATACCGATCAAACATATCACAAACGGTGTTCATCCGTCCTCGTGGATAGCCAACCGCAAACGGACGCTTTTTGAGCACTATCTGCCGGGAAATTATCTTTTGAGTCCCAGTTACGAAAAACTGCGGCACCGCTTGGATCAGATACCGGATTACGAGCTGTGGACTGCTCATGAACTCTGCCGCCAGAGTCTGGTGCGTTACACCCGTCAGCGGTTGCAGAAAACCCTCAAATGCGTGGTCAGCGATCCGGAAGAAAACTCTGCCATCCTTGATCCGCATATTCTGACGATCGGTTTTGCCCGTCGTTTTGCCACTTACAAACGCGGCACTCTGCTGTTGCGTTACCGCGACCGGCTCTTGCGTCTGCTTGCCAACAAAACCACTCCGGTACAGTTTATCTTTGCGGGGAAAGCTCACCCGGCAGACGACAACGGCAAGCGTTTGATCCAGGAACTCGTGCAGTTTGCCCGCCAGAACGGTGTATCGCACCGGCTGGTGTTCCTTGAGGATTACGATATCGGTATGGCACGCAAACTTGTACAGGGCGTTGATGTATGGCTGAACAATCCCCGCCGTCCGCAGGAAGCCAGCGGCACATCGGGTATGAAAGCGGCTATCAACGGCTGTTTGAATTTGAGTATTCTTGACGGCTGGTGGGACGAAGCCTACGCCCCCGGAAACGGCTGGGCGATCCCAGGCAACGAAAATTATCAGAATCCGGATGACTGCGATAACTTTGAAGCCCAGGAACTCTTTAATTTACTGGAAACTGAAGTCATACCGCTTTTCTACCAACGCAGCAACAACGATCTGCCGACCCAGTGGATACGCATGATGAAAAACTCTATTGCCATGGGCCTGGGCATGTTCTCAAGTTTGCGTATGGTGGAAAATTACCGGGATATGTTCTACACGCCTGCCATGAAAAATTACGAAATGCTCTGTGCCGATAACGGTGCAGAAGCCATGGCTCTGGTCGAACAGAAACGGCGTTTTCAAGCCAACTTCCCCCTCATGACTATTGAAGTTCCGGAAATCGAAGGCGATCTCAAGGGAGAGATCCATGTGGGCGACAGCTTCAAAGTCCGGGTCAAGGTATTTTTGAACGAACTGCAGCCGGAAGAAGTTGATGTTCAAATCTACACCGGTAATGTCAATGTGCATAACGAAATCATATCCAGTGCCAGTTACAGCATGAAAATGACTGAAGCTCTGGGCAATGGTCATTACATTTACGAACATACTCTGGTATGCAAAAATTCCGGCCGCTTCGGTCTGACCTCGCGGATAACCCCGGTCGGTGACAGTTGGAAAAACAGCGTACCCGGTTTTATGTGCTGGCCGCAATAAGCAGAATTTTTTTCTGCAAGGAGTTGACTTATGGCAAAGGTGGTAATCAAACCCAGGACAAAGAAAAATCCGCGGATTCTGGTGGTAACGCCGGAAATAACCTATCTGCCGGAAGGCATGGGCAATATGGCGAACCGCCTGAAAGCCAAAGCAGGAGGTCTGGCGGATGTATCGGCGTCATTGGTATCGGCGTTGTACCGTCAGGGAGCCGATGTGCATGTGGCATTGCCGGATTACCGGCAGATATTCAAGGTTTCCACCAACCATCTGGTCAGCCGTGAACTGCGTATGTATCTGGCGGGACTGACCGACAACCGCGTACATCTGGCAGAAGACCGCATATTTTACTACCGCGACCGGGTGTATTCAAGTTATTCGGCAGAAAGTATGCTTGTAGCACTGGCATTTCAACGTGAAGTAATCAACAACATCATACCCAAAGTCAACCCCGATCTGATCCACTGCAACGACTGGATGACCGGTCTTATCCCAGGCATGGCACGCCGTTTGGGCATACCGTGTCTTTTTACGGTGCATAACATTCATACGCAAAAAACCACGCTGGAACAGATCGAAGACCGGGGCATTGATGCGGCAACCTTCTGGAAAGAGCTTTACTACGATCATATTCCGCACAACTACGAGGAAAGCCGCTCCGGCAATCCGGTGGATCTGATGGCAAGCGGAATTTTTGCGGCACACTTTATCAATACGGTAAGCCCCACATTCCTTGAAGAAGTCGTGCAAGGCTGGTTTGACTTTATTCCCCACGCTGTACGCAGCGAGATCCGCGGCAAATACAATGCCGGTTGTGCATCGGGTATATTGAATGCTCCCGACGAAAATCAAACGCCAAGCCAAGACCCCGCATTGCCGGAAAAATACGACAGCAGTAATCACTTTGAAGTAAAACGCCGTATGAAAACGCTTTTTCAACAGCGTGTCGGTTTGCGGCAGAATCCCGATGCTCCGCTCTTTTTCTGGCCTTCGCGGCTTGACCCGGTGCAGAAAGGTTGTCAGCTTTTGGCGGAAATACTTTTCAACACCATTGCCCGCTACGCTCACAAAAATCTGCAGATCGCAGTGGTTGCCAACGGTGCGTACTTTGAAGTCTTTGAACGCATCCGCAATATGCACAATATCGGCGACCGTCTGGCAGTTGTGCCGTTTGATAACGATCTCTCGCAGTTGGGTTATGCGGCAAGTGATTTTATGCTTATGCCCAGTTTGTTTGAACCGTGCGGACTGCCGCAGATGATCGCCCCCAAATACGGTTGTCTTCCGGTGGTGCATAATACCGGAGGATTGCATGATACGGTGGAAATGCTCGATATTCAACAGCATCGCGGCAACGGCTTTATCTTCAACGATTATGATTCGCACGCTCTTGCCTGGGCGATCAGCAAAGCCATGGAGTTTTACGAACAGCCGCAGGAAGTGCGTATCCGCGAAATTGCCCGTATCATGGAAGAAGCCGAACGGCGTTTCAACCACGATGTTACCGCACAGGCATATATACGCATCTACGAAGAAATGCTCCAGTGTCCGCTGGTAGTCAACCGGGATTGATAAATCGTTTTATGATTGCTGAAAAAAGCTCCTGCAACCAATTACAGATCGCCCCTTTACGCAGTGATGCATATCTGCAGGCGTTTTTCGGTGATCTTGACCGCAGAGCGGCAAAAACCGCCGCCATGCGGAAATTGCTTACCGGAAAAGTAAACGGTTCTCTGGCAGAAAAAGCCGCAAGAGAACATGAGTTTTTCGGCTTGCACCGCCGGAAAAACGGCAGTTGGATATTCCGCGAATGGGCACCGGCGGCCAGAAGGATCTTTCTGGTAGGTGATTTTTCCAACTTTGAAGAAAAGAGCTGTTTTGAGCTTGAACGCTGCGATAAACCGCACGGCTGCTGGGCAATAGAACTTGCCAAAGATGTATTGCACCACAACATGCACTATTATTTGCACATATACTTTGCTGACGGCACTATGGGGGTGCGGCTCCCGGCATACGCCAACTATGTTGTGCAGGATAGTGTTACTAATATTTTCACTGCTCAAATCTACGCTCCGGAGCAGCCGTACCAATTCAAACATGCCTCTCCAGCCCCGCCATCGGCTGAATTGATTTACGAAGCCCATGTGGGCATGGCTCAAAGTGAAGGCAAAGTCGGCAGTTTCAATGAATTTACCGAAAATGTACTGCCGCGGATCGCCCGCAACGGTTATACGACCATACAACTTATGGCAATCATGAGTCATCCGTATTACGGGAGTTTCGGCTATCATGTGGCAAACTTTTTTTCCATCTCCAGCCGTTTTGGTACGCCCGATGACCTCAAACGCCTGATCGACGAAGCTCACGCTCTGGGGTTGCGGGTGATAATGGATGTGGTTCACTCGCACGCAGTAAAAAATGAAGTCGAGGGTCTGGCACGGTTTGACGGCAGTCGCGAGCAATATTTTCATTCCGGCAGTCGCGGTGAACACAGTGCATGGGATTCGCTGTGCTTTGATTACGGCAAAACCGAAGTGGTGAAATTTCTGCTTTCAAATTTGCGTTTTTATCTGGAAGAATACCACCTTGACGGTTTCCGCTTTGACGGTGTAACAAGTATGCTTTATATGCACCACGGTTTGAATATGAATTTTACCGGCTATAATGACTACTTCAATTTAAGTGTGGATGAAGACGCTTATACTTATCTGGCACTTGCCAACACGCTCATTCACGAAGTCCGCCCTGACGCTTTGACCGTTGCCGAAGAGGTCAGCGGGATGCCGGGAATTGCCGCCGATACTGCCGAAGGCGGAGCCGGATTCAATATGCGTATGGCAATGAATGTAACAGATATATGGTTCAAACTTTTTGACCTGCCCGACGAAAAATGGGATATGGTGAATTTGTATTACGAACTTCTGAACCGCCGTCAGGATGAACGCTGTATAAGTTATGTTGAATGCCATGATCAGGCGATCGTCGGCGGACAGACCGCAATTTTCCGCCTTGCCGGCAGTGATATTTATCACAAGATGCGGCGGCTGGACAGTTCTTACGCCGTCAACCGGGCGGTTGATTTACATAAACTCTCGCGGCTGATAACCGCCGCAACCTCATGCAGCGGATATTTGAATTTTATGGGCAACGAGTTCGGTCATCCCGAATGGATAGATTTCCCCCGCGAAGGCAATAACTGGAGCTATCACTACGCCCGGCGGCAATGGGCTTTGGCGGATGATCCGGAGCTTTTTTACTCGGCTTTGGGCGAATTTGACCGTGCCATGCTGCAACTGCTAAAAGAGTTTGATATATGGCAATACACTGTACGCAAGCTGAAACTTGATAACGCCGACAAGATAATCGCTTTTGAACGCGGTAATCTGTGGCTGTTTTTCAACTTTCACAGTCAGAATTCTTACACCGGTTACGGCATCGAAGTCATGCCGGGGAAATACCGTTTGCTCATAAACAGCGATGAAGAACGCTTTGCCGGACACAACCGTCTGAATCCGGTTCAGGAATATTTCACCATCCCCGAAACCGATGGCAATATCCTGAAGCACGAACTGAAACTTTATTTACCCTGCCGCTCGGCATTGGTATTGACAAAAGTGGATTGAGTTGGGAATATATTCTTGAAGAAATGGCCTTTTTCATTGCAGAAAATGCAATCTTTTGCCAGATTCCAATAACTTTTATGCTGATCGGACAAACTGCTTTTCAACACATACAGCCAGAAGCAGCCGCCAACCAGCCAGCTTAATATAAGCACCGTCAACGCCAATATTCTGGACTTGTTGCGGACACTTGATGCGACAGTCAAAACTGTTTTATGCAATATATCATAATCAATATCCGCACAAAATTTCAATGAACCGAACGCAAGATTGCTCAACTTTTTCTGAATCACTTTGGTAACAATATAATCTGCTCTGAACAGCGACAGCAAAGTCGCTCCAAACCATAACCAGCTTATAACTCCGACAGCGTGGATCAGCAATATATGTTTGCTATGGTCAACAAACAGCAGTAACACCAAACCAACTGTCATAGCATAAAAAAATATTATCGCCACATAGTATATCCAGTATATTGTCGGCTCTTTTATATCAAGTTTGTCCTTGTATATTGTACCGTGTTTCGGTAATTGAAAATACCCGATCCATATCCAGAAAAGATTCACCACCGGCAACGCCATCGGCAAAGCATAAAACAGTGCCATCAAGGGGTGTTTATCCACTAACAGCAAATGCCATAACCGCCACAGCCAATAACATACCCCCAACTGTGCGATCAGCAATATTACCAGCATTATTGCCAGCGAATCTTTGGCTGAATAAACTGCGTAGGCGGCAAAAGCAGAAGAAAAAAGCGGCATCAAAAACAACCACAAAAGATAAACCGGGAAGGAATATCTCCGGTTCCATGCACGGATAGTCCAGGTTATTTCGTCTGCGGCGGCACTTGCTCCCAACGGCAACATACACCCGTTATCATTAAGCGAAAGCAAAGTCTGCGTATCAATCAGACCGGCAGAGAGGTAACGCCGCAACATATTACGGCTCAAAGGCCCGATATGTTTCATACCCTTGCGGCAGAAAAAATACTCTTTTTCTGAATTTGCATTATTCATATATTGCAACTTAAAAACGAACCACCGTTGAAAATTCGTGTACCACGCCGCCGGCAGCGTAAATCTTCAATTTAAGCGTATAATTGCCGATATTTTCGTCATTACTGCGTATGGGATTTATTACCGCGATCTCCGGCAGTGCCAGACGCCCTTCCCCCGGTTCGACCGACAGACGGAACGATTCGTGCATTTCCATATTATCCAGTTCCAACGATGCCATATAAAGCACCTTAACTGGAGTATTATGTTCAAGATAACCACGGATGAGTGCTTTTTCGCGTTTGTCATCGCTGCTGACAACTGCCGTTTCAGCCGTCAATGCATGTATCTCAAGATAATCGCCGATCTTTTTCATTTCTTCATTCCCATCTGCCGCAAACCTTCGTAGATGCCCAATGCCACCGAATTGGCAAGGTTCAGACTGCGGCTGTGATCCCCCGGCATGGGAATGGTGCAAAGTTTATCAGCATAGCGTTCATAAAATTCTACCGGCAAACCATGCCCTTCATTGCCATAAACCAGATAAAGATTTTCCGGATAATCAATTTCCCAATAACTCCGGTCCCCTTTGGTGGAAAAAAAGACCATATTTGCGTCCGGATTGCGGGCAAGAAAATCATCCCAGTTTTCGTACTCGGTCACATCCAGAAACTGCCAGTAATCCATCCCGGCACGCCGCAGATGTTTATCGTCCAGAATAAATCCGTAAGGCTTTACCAGATGCAGACGGCAGTTCGTAGATACACAGATCCTTCCGATATTGCCCGTATTCTGCGGTATTTCCGGAGCTACCAATACAATGTTGAACTTAACAGCCACCGGCAAGCTCCCCTGCCCGGTATGAACTGCGTACCAATGGGGCACTGGCAACTTGTTCAAAACCCAGCTTTTTGGCAAATTCTGCCCATTCGGCAAATTTTTCCGGCGTCACATAGCGCTGCAGCGGCCAATGACTGTCCGACGGCGGCAAGTATTGCCCGATCGTTACGATCGACACCCCGGCGGCACGCAGATCACGCAATGTAGCTTCCACTTCTTCATCCGTTTCGCCCAAACCGACCATCAAACCCGATTTGACCGGAATCTTCCCTGCCGACAATCTGCTGGCAATGGACAACACTTCCAGCGTTTTACGGTAAGTAGCCACCGACCGGATACTGGCTGAAAGGCGTTCAACTGTTTCTATATTATGATTGAACACCGTCGGGCCGGCATCCAGCACTATCTTGATAAGTTCTTCTTTGGCATGAAGATCCGAAGTCAGCACTTCCACCTTCACTCCCGGTATGCGGTTCTTTAACGCTTTGATCGTAGCGGCAAAATGCCCCGCTCCGCCATCGGGCAGATCATCACGCGTTACACAAGTAACCACCACAAATTTCAACCCCAATTCCGCCGAAGCCTCCGCCACATGTTCCGGTTCTTCCGGATCCGGCGGTGCGGGGTGGGAATTATGCGGAACCGCACAGAATTTGCAATCACGCGTACACTCGCCGCCCAGAATAAGATAGGTGGCTGTTGAATGATGGAAACACTCGCACAGATTCGGACATTGGGCACTTGCACACACCGTATGCAATTTAAGCCGACTCATCAAAGCCCGGACTTTTTCGCGTTCATCACCGGGCTGTACCCGGATACGCAACCAATCGGGGCGGGCAAGTTTTTTACGCGGCAATATCAACTCACTCATATCAATTTACGCAATCGCTCAATACCACACTTATATTACTGCCGCCGAATGCAAAACTGTTGCTCAATATGTGCTTGAGCGTTACATCTTTGCGGCAGGTACGCACCAGATCAGCCCAGGCAAAATCCGGTTCAGGATTGTCCAGATTGATCGAAGGCGATATAAATCTGTGTTCCATCATCAGCGACGAGAAAATCAATTCCACTGCACCGGTCGCCCCGATCATGTGCCCGGTCTGCGACTTGGTACTGTTGATTGCAACATTGGAGCCGAAAACAGCTTTGATCGCATCCATTTCCACCGGATCGCCGACTTTGGTGGCGGTACCGTGGGTATTTACATAAGCTATATCTTCTACGGCAAGACCGGCACTTTTCACGGCCTCACGCATAACCGCTTCGCTGGCGGCGGCATCCGGCACGACCATATCTTTGGCGTTGCTGTTGCTGGCACATCCGCTTACACATGTAATGGGTTTTACCCCGCGGCGCTGCATGCTTTCTTCTGATTCAAGCACCACAAAACCGGCACCTTCGGCAAGTACAAATCCATCGCGGGCGGTATCAAAAGGACGGCTCGCTTTTTCCGGACAATCGTTATATGCTCTGGAAAGTGCCCGTGCTGCGGTGAATCCGAGTCCCTGCACCCAGTCCAGATTTTCCGCACCGCCGGCAACGACTATATCGTACATACCGCTTTCGATCAATCTGGCTCCCTGCATAACGGCAATAGCACCACTGGAACAAGCGGCACTGACATCGTAACTTTCGCCATTGAATCCGAAGTGCAATGAAAGATTCGCCACCGTTGAAGACGGCATCACCCGCGGCACCACCACCGGCGAAACATCACGCAAACGACCGCTTTCGCAATATGCCTGAGTAATGCTGTAGATAAGCGAAAAATAACTGCCAGCCACCCCGCCGATCAACGCTATACGCATTTTGGGGATTTCGGCAACATCAATTTGAGCTTCAGCCAACGCTTCGCTTACTGCTTCCAACGCAAAAAGAGCATTGGGCTGGCAAAAACGCAACTGTTTACGGTCATACTTGGAAGCGTCCGGCAATACCTTGACCATTCCGCCCACATGCGACTCCAGATTATGTTCAATGAATTCCGGCACCGCACAAATACCACTGACACCACTCTGCAATGCCGCAATATTTTCCTGCTGCCCGATCCCCAATGGAGTAACCAATCCCCGTCCTGTAATATAAGCTCGTTTCATGAGTTTACCAACTTGCTCTTTAAATTTTATCTTTTTCCGCATCGCGGAAATGCTACTTATATAATATATAAACAACTCCCTTGAAATTGCCAATTTCAAAGGAGATTTTTTTCAACTTTTTTGCTCTTTTTCTGCCGCCGGACGGTCGTCGGTCGTGTAACGGACATTCACAAACTCCATTCTGGATGGATAGAACTCCAAATTCACATACCCGGTTTCCCCGTTACGGTTCTTTTCAACAATGAGTTTTGCTTCCACCGACTGCCCCGGCGGCAAATTTTTTGCCTGGTCGCGGTCGCGGTGCAGAAATACCACCACGTCGGCATCCTGTTCAATAGAACCGGATTCACGCAAATGACTCAATTTCGGCAATGTTGATGCGGTACCTTTTTCAACTTCACGGTTCAACTGTGCCAGCACCATCACCGGAATTTTCAACTCTTTGGCCAGCGATTTGATACCGCTGGAAATTTCCGACACTTCCCGCTGACGGCTTTCTTCATTGCCGGAGCCTTGCATCAACTGCAAATAGTCAATAACGATCAGATCAATATTATGCTGAATCTTCATACGCCGTGCTTTGGCACGCAATTCGGCAATCGTCAATCCGCCGGTCGGGTCGATGAACAGCGGAGCATTTTTCAAATTACTGACCGCACTGGTCAACCGCAGCATATCTTTCTGATTGCGGAAGTTACCATCACGGAACTGCCGTTCCGACAAGTCAGCTTCGGTACAGATCAAACGCGTTGAAATCTGCTCGTGTGTCATTTCCAAGCTGAACAGCACCGTTGTTTTCGGCTGGTTCTTCATAACTATGTTGCGGATAATGTTCAACGCCAACGCCGTCTTACCGATCGACGGACGGGCGGCTACTACAAACATTTCCCCGCGTTTCAAACCGCCGGTCATATTATCAAGATCAGGGAATCCGGTCATTATACCCGGTTCTTCCTCTTTATTGATGATCTTGTTTATATGCTCAAAAGCCGCCAGCACACTCTCTTTAAAAGGCACAATGGAAGTACCGTCGGAGTCGCCGCGGACTTTGTATATATCATTTTCAATTTCATTGACCAGATCTGCCGCGGCCTTTTCGCCGTCATAGCATTTGCGGATGGCATCGCTGCAGACATTTATCATATTCCGCAGCGTCGAAAGATCCCGCAGCATCGTACACCAGCGGTCAAAATTATATGTGGAGGCAATGGCATTTTCCAACTCTGCCAACGCCGCCAGACCGCCGCAACTTTCCAGTTTTCCGGCTTTCTGCAATTCAGCAGAAAGTGCAAGCACATCTATGCCGGAATCGCTTGCATTGTATAAACGCATATAAGCTGCGAAAATCTCCCGGTGTACCTGCGAATAAAACGCACCCGGTGCCCCCAGAAGCTCCACAGCTTTACTCCCGCAATAAGCGGGATCGCGCAGCATTGCGGACAATACTGCGCGTTCTACTTCCAGATCGTGCGGCGACGGGCGTTCCGCTACCGGCGAGGCGGCCTTGGGCCGCCCTTCCGCCCGTCCCTCCCGTCCGGTATTATAACGCGGACTGGATGATTCTTCGCTCATGGAAATTATCCCATCAGTTCAGAATTATGCACGAACCACATTGACTTTCAATGCAGCGGCAACTTCGTGATGAAGTTTGACCGTTACAGTGAATTCGCCAATGAATTTGATCGGGCTTTCGATCACAATACGGGTGTGAGCGATTTCAAAACCGGCCTTTGCCAGAGCATCGGCAATGTTGCGGGTGGAAACCGAACCGAAGAGCTGATTGTCTTCACTGGCCTGCATGGCGATTTCGATATTGGTTTCCATAAGTTTGGCGGCAACAGCCTGGGCAGCCACGAGTTCTTCGCGGCGCTTGGTTTCGATTTTTTCCTTATTCGCTGCGAGTACACGCAGGATGCCGGGGGTTGCTTTGGCGGCAAAACCACGGGGGATCAGATAGTTGCGGGCATAGCCGGGAGCAACTGTTACTTCGGTACCGGCAAGACCCAGGTTTTCCACGTCCTGCAGCAGAATGAGCTTAACATTGTTAGCCATAGTTTTATTCCCTTATCAGTTCAAATTAGAAAACCAGTGCGGCAATACGGGCACGTTTGATAGCAGTAGCCAGCATCTTCTGGTGATCCAGACAGGTACCGGTAATGCGGCGGGGCAGAATTTTGCCTTTTTCGGTCTGGAATTTCTTCAGAGTTTCAGCATCTTTGAAATCCAGGAAGTTGATCTTCGCTTCGCAGAAGCGGCAGACTTTCGGTTTGGCCGGCTGACGCCGACGGGAACTCTTCTTCAACATCGTGTAACCTCTCAAATTTTATCGTTAAAAAATCTTTTTTTGTTTTCTTTAATTCTATTTTACTCAAAACGGTATATCATCTTCACCGGCATCGGGATTGAATGCTTCCGAAGGCATCGGCGGCATACCGCCGGGTACCGGTGCATTCTGATAAGACTGCTGCGGAGCAGGACGATTGTTATAATTGCCCTGATTGCCATAGCCGCCCTGATTGCCG
Source organism: Lentisphaerota bacterium (assembly GCA_015061885.1). Lineage (GTDB taxonomy): Bacteria > Verrucomicrobiota > Lentisphaeria > Victivallales > Victivallaceae > SIG78. Next base: position 6,953 of record SUVS01000016.1, on the reverse strand, counting down.
TAGCCGTTGTTGCCGCCATTGCGGTAATTGCCGCCCTGCTGGGGAGCATTGCCGCCTTCAGCACCTTCGCGTCTGGCACCGACAAACTGTACGTTTTCGGCAATCACACGCAACCGACTGGAGCGTTTGCCAGTGTTTTTATCTTCCCACTGGTCATACTGCAAACGGCCTTCGATCAGTGCCTGGGAACCTTTGGAAAGGTAACGCTGGCAAAGTTCGCCGCTCTTGCCCCATACAACAATATCTACGAAGCACACTTCTTCACGAGTCTGATTGTTGGAAGTGAAAGTGCGGTTGATCGCTATACCGAATTCGCACACCGCAGCACCGCCGGGAGTATAACGCAATTCCGGTTCACGCGTCAGATTACCCATCAAAAAAACTTTGTTCAAAGGCATTGTCAAACTCCTGTTTACTTATTTGGCAACTTATTATACCTTGTTTCAAGCATATCCGATACAGAAATTATTCCGCATCGTCAGCGATCGGAGTCTGGAAGCAGGTAACTGCATTTTCCGGACGTTCGTCGATCACGGTAAGAATACGCAGTACGCGTTCATCCAAAGCATACTGTTCTTTGATCAGATTGACTTTGTCTTCGGGGAGTTCAAAGTGGAAATCCCAGTAGATACCAGCCTTGCGTTTCTTGATTTCATAGCTGAACTGCAGACGGCCCATGGCGTCAGCAGCAGTCATTTTACCGCCCCAGCCTTCGACCAGTGCGACAAATTCCTTGCTCAATGCATTACCTTCGTCCTCGACCTTGCGAACGTCGAGAATAAACAGCGACTCATACTTTTTCAAAATAAGACCTCCTGAATGTTATTGATCTTTTTCAGTTTCTTTTGCTTTGTCTGTTACTTCATCCGGAGTCTGATAACTCCATGAATTATATTCGTTCATTGCTTTGGCGACGCCACAGCGTAAAAGCATTTCCAACGCTTTACAGCCGGTTGCCAATGTTGCATCGACGGTGGCTTTTTCACTTTCAGAAAACTTGCTCAACACATGGTCGATCGTTTCCCTGCCGTGCCCTATACCCAACCGGAGCCGGGTAAAATTGCCATTGCCGCCGAGTTCGGCTATGATCGAATCAATTCCGTGATGACCGCCGGATGCCCCGTTGCGGCGTATCCGCAATCTGCCGGGTTCCAGATCCATATCGTCGTAAGCAACTATCACTTCCGACGGTTCGATCTTTTCCTGACGCATCAACTTTGCCACTGCCGTGCCGCTGTTGTTCATAAAAGTCTGCGGCAACTGCAATATAAGTTTGGTTCCCGCAAAACTGCCGACATAGCAGTAACTGTTGCAGATATGTACCTTTTCCCAGCGTTCCGGGCGATGACCATTGAGAAATTTCTCAAGGAGCATAAAGCCCATATTATGTCGGGTTTCAGCATATTCACTGCCGGGATTCCCCAGACCGACCACCAGTTTATACGACATATCCACCTACCGGACAAACAGACAAAAAGTTACTTACGCCCGGCAGAAGTCCAGATGCACGATCTGGCTCTTCATGTAGTTGACCTGGACTTCCTTAACGAGAACCGCGATCTTTTCGCCATTCAACACCAGAGTAACAGCATCACCCTTGGCGAGTTTGGCACTGTCGAGTTCACCAACCGATGCAAAAAGCATCACACTTTCACTGCCTTTACCGTACAGCACGCAGGGCACCTGACCGTTCTTACGGGCACGACCCATCGCACCTTTGCCGGATTCAGTTCTGGCACTGACCATGATTTCCTTGCTCATTGATCTACTTTCCTTTTTTGTTCCGGAGCATCACCGTCAGGCAAAGCTCCTTTGTTTATTAAAACCTTTTTACGGTTATTACATTAATTATATATTAAGCACGCACTTCATCAAAAAGACACGATACTGATTTACCTTCATGAATACGCATGATAGCTTCGCCCAGCAACGGAGCGACCGAAACGACCTTCACCTTGCCATTGAGATTATCTTTCTGCGGCACCGCGTCGGTGGTAAAGAGCTGTTTGATGGAATCATTTTCCAACAGAGTCTTTTTGCCCTTTTCGTTCAGGAGGCAGTGCGACACAGCGGCGTACACCTCTTTGGCTCCGGCTTTCTTGAGCAGATCAGCGGCGGCACACAGCGTACCGGCGGTACTGGTCAAGTCGTCAGTCACCACACAAATCTTATCTTTCACATCGCCGACCAGATGACTGCTTGCCACCGTACTGCCGGAAAGACGACGCTTGGCAACCACAGCAAATCCGCCATGGAGCATATCGCAGTAGTACATAGCCATCTTGGCACTGCCGCTATCCGGCGAACAGACCACCGGTTCAGACCCCAAAACCTTACGCAGTTCAGGAACCAATACCGGACGGGCATAAAGGTGATCAACAGGAATATCAAAGAAGCCCTGAATCTGCTGTGCATGCAAATCCATCGTGATAATACGGTCAACCCCGGCAGAAACCAGAAGATTGGCAACCAGCTTGGAAGTGATCGGAACACGGGGACGGTCTTTGCGATCCTGACGGGCATACCCGTAATACGGCAACACCGCAGTGATACGAGCGGCAGAAGCACGACGGGCAGCGTCGATCATAATAAGAAGTTCCATCAGATTTTCATTGACCGGAGAACAGGTAGGCTGAATAAGAAACACATCCGAGCGACGCACATTTTCTTCAAACTGCACCCAGGTTTCACCATCAGGAAAGCGTTCCAGATGAACTCTGCCGAGGGAAATACCAAGGTAATCTGCGATGTCGCGGGAAAGCTGCGGATGCGAGCTGCCGCTGTAAACTCGAATGTTTTTGGCTGTGTCCATTTTTTGATCGTACTCTCATTTGAGCAATACCTCTGACAGCCCAACGGCTCTGTAACGATCAAAAACTTTGCATTAACAAATCACTCAATTCGTTAATCTTCAGCACCTTAAGAAGCACTTTTGCAAATTTTTCTGCACCTCACGGAACCCGCAGTTTCGACCCCATTGCCAAAACTGCTGCAATCAGAAAATCTGATCGAGGGCGGCAGCGATATTATGTTTATATCGTGTCAACTTTTATAATATAGCACAACAAAAGCAATTTGCAAATATTTTTCACTGTCCCGGTGAGGCATTTTCAAATAAATTCCGCATTTAAAATTTCCACCGGTATTTCCATTTGCAGAATTTCACTGCACTCTTTATCTTCCATGATCTTCAGCAATCCTTTTACCGCCGCAACTCCGAGGTGCCACGGATGCTGTTCGACTGTGGGCAGATTGTAACCGTCGGCTATGCCGTGGATATTGCCGAATCCGCTCAAGCCTATTGCCGACGGCAGGGAGATATTTTCTTCTTTGCCCGCCTGAATAAAATTAAAGGCAACTTCGTCACTGTCAGTGGCTATAAAATCCACATCCGGATAATCTGCAAGGATCTTCCGCAAAACCAGCCGCACTTCGTGCCGGGTACCGTTGTGCATATTATACTGCCGCTTTTCCGCATCAGCTATATTGTTGTCTTTCAAAGCCGCCATAAATCCGTTCAGCCGTTCCCGCCGGTTGACATGATACCCGAAACCGGAAAAGACGATCTGTTTTTTTCCGGCAGCAATGATATGCTGCATCATCTTATAAGCAGCTGTAAAGTTTTCGCTGGTAACCGAGTGTATTTTTTTGCTGCTGCTGTCTGTCAGTATGCCGTCCATTTGTATGACCGGTTTGGGATAATTTTCCGGAATAAAATTCACCAGTGTTTTGACTCCGATAACTCCCACGCAGTCGGATTGAGCTATATCGTTGAACAAATTGCCCCACTCCATACTGCCGTCCTGACTTGAGATTTGCGGCCCCAGCACCGAAAGCATATACCCCTGGGCATACGCTTCGCTGGCGGCACCGGCTATGATCCTTGAGTTATATTGCGACTGCAAAGTTTCGATTGCCGCGATCCATCCTTTAGGGAAAGCTCCGGAGCGTTTCACAAAAGTTCCGCTGCCGCGTTTGCCCCGTTCAAGCATACCTTCGGCAACCAATATGGATACAGCTTTATTGGCGGTTATCCGTGATATATTGTACCGTCTTTCGATTTCGTATTCAGAAATAAATCTTGCACCTTCAGGATACAGCCCCGAAGAAATAAGTTTACGCAGTTCAGAAGCCAGATCGGTTATTTTGCTCATGATACACCCCTCTTTTTACGGTTTTATTGTTTTAATAATATACCTCAAAAAGCAGATATGTCAAAGCAGGTATGCCAATAAAAAGTAAAAAAAGTCTCTGCAACTCCTTGACATAAGGAATTAAATGTTGTATAATTTTCTTATTATTACTCATAAGTAGATATGCCACTTCAAGAAAAAGGAGCAGTAACCCGATGAAAAAAACGACCCGATCATTACTGACAGCATTGCTGACAACTGCCTCGTTTGCAGTATCCGCCGATGCCGTAAAATTTGCCGACGGCTGGAACACATGGAAAAATGCCCGCATTGCCGCCGAAAAAAATGAAGGCACCATGCAGGTAAATGTTGTAGCCAACGCCAAAGGCAATTATGGGCAGATATATCGTACTGAGCAAGCGATGCCGGAAGGCAAATATTTCCAGATCACAGTGGATAATATGGAAAATAGTCAGGCATTTTCCTGGCTTTCCAGCCCCACAGTAAAGCGTTCTTTCGGCGTATTGTTTACCGGGGTAAACACTTTCAGTCCCCTGGTAAACAAGAAATTCACTATGTCGATATGTCAGAATGGCAACCGTAAAAAAACCGGAGCCTGGGTAAGATATGACAGTTACAATATATCTGTAGCCCCGGAAAACAGTTTGGTGGCAATCAAAGAACCTGCTGCCGGAGCCTTGAAAGTTGGCGATACTCTTAAATTCAAAGTCTTCCGCAGCACCAGATGTACCGATCCGGTCAAGATAAGAATTTTTATTGCCGAACGCAAAAAACGCAGTATGCAGGCATTCAAGTTGAGCAAAACTGATTTTGTGGAAGCTGTTTACGATGAATCAGCCAAGTGCTATGTTGCCAGTATGAAAGTTACGGAAGATGCTTACTCGTTTGATTCTGCCAAAGCCGGTAAATATATGATGGCGGCAACTGAACTTGACGGTACCCACAGCTACTATACTATGCCTTTTGCGGTAAATTTGGAAACTGCCAACAAGCTGCCGACCGCACTTTTTTCAGCCGATTCCCCCGAAACCCGCGAAAACCGTCAGGCCTGGTACGATTTGGTACTGAACAAAAAAAATCTGGCGTTGAAAAAGCCCGTAAAACTTATCCCCAACCCCAACTACCGCATCACCAGAGATAAACCCGGCGTTGCCAGTAAAGATGCCACCGACCTTACCGATGGCTATATTACCACAATGAATACTGACAAAATCTGGTTTGACCAGCGGGCAGTTGGATTTTTTGCAGACGGAAAAGGCACAACCAACACGGCATATCTCCGGCTTGATTTGGGTGCTGTCCAACCGGTGGATTATATTGCAGTGCGGGCATTGGGCGGTGCTGCCTCCGGGTTCCGTTATCCCAACAAATTTGAGGTGTTTGTATCTAAAGACAACAAAACATTTTTCCGTGCCACAGAGTTGATCAAACTTGCCCCGGCAGAAGCCAACCAGAGCGATTTTGTAACAACGTTTTACTATCCGGAAGAACGGTCGTGGTCGCAGAGCGTATGCAAAACTTTCAAACTTAATGTAAAGGCAGATGCCCGTTACATTATGGTCAAAGTTACGCTCGACACTCACTTTTTCAGCGACGAAATGGCTGTTATTGCCGCCGATAACAAAGGCGCAGATTTCAACAATGCTTACAGCAGCAAAGGTCTGGTTTTCCCGCAAGACGATCTGACCATCCAGCCCCGGGTCGCAGAATTGGCAATCATTAAAGGTGTTGCAGCTCCGCAGACTTTGCTGGTAAGTGATTTCCGCAGTGCCCCGCAGCCGCTCAAAAAGGTTACAGCAGTGCTTGATCTGCCGGAACCGTTGACCATTTTCAGAGCCAATATTGAAAAAGTTACCATCGACGGCAAAAAATACAACCGCTGCCGGGTGCCGTTCCGCAAGGATATGCGGGTTAATCCAATTTATATACTTTCGCCTGAAAATACGCCCGATACCCTGCCGGATGCTTCGCTTTACGTTGAGTACGACGGCAAAATCGGCTTCAAACAGACTTTCCCGATCCCGGTGTTTACGCTGCCGGCATTCCAGACTTTCAAAAAAATCCCGGTCTGTCTGGCATGGATGACTACGGAAACGCTTTTTAAATCCTACCCCGATCTGCTGAAAAACTACAAGCATTTCGGTTTTAACGGTGCCGGCGTATTCCCCCGCTACTGGATCAAACGCGGTCAGCCTTATCCGCCGAAAGAAATAGCCAACACCGAAGCTATCCGCAAGGCCGGCTTGACTGTTTTTATGAACGAATCTCCCATGCACATAATGGGCAATAAGCAGAAGACCGGTTCGGAAGTTTTCTGCCAGACCGGCAAACCCAACCGGGTGATATGCCCCAGCTATACCGGCAAGTTTTATGAAGAGGAAATGGAGCGGGTGGCAAAAAATGTGGTTATGAGCAAGCCTGCGCACGTGCTGCTGGATATTGAGTGTTTCGGCAAAGCCATCAGCATTTCAGCTGCTGAATGTACCCGTTGCAAAGAAGGGATCAAAAAATCCGGAAAAAATGAAATTGATTACATTTATTCCTGCGGTACCCGGATGATGGCTGATTTTGTCAAAGCTCTGGAAAAAGGTGCCAAAGAAGCCAATATCCCCACCCCGCAGCTGCACATGTACGGACTTGAGAGAGTACGAGCTACTCACGGTATATGCCGTTTTACAGATGTTTATCCGGCACTCATAAAATCTGCCCAGCCGAGTTTGTATGTTGGCGGCCACCCGGAAGTGGTGCACCAGAAAATCCGCGAAAACCGCAAACTTATGAACAGCACTGATATTATGC
>SUVS01000075.1 GCA_015061885.1 Lentisphaerota bacterium | reverse complement strand
TTTTTTATACCCTCTCAAAAATAAAAAAATAAAATGTTTGAAATTTCACTGAAAATATGCTATATTAAAGCCAGTTGTTTTTGAGGTAATACAACGGCAAAACCCCTATTTAACAAGTAGCACTCACAAGGAGTTCGATCAAGGTAAAGCGTTTTTTCATAAAATCATATCCTTTTTTTATTTGATTATTATTTGAGCAAAATCCATAGTTTTTACATTTACTTTTTCACCGTTGGGCAAGGTTACAATTTCGTCGGTCTTGCCGCAGTTGAAAATCGTTACGAGCTTTTTACCCTGATACTCATGCACCCGGTAACGCATAGCTTTGGTCATGCCGGAAAGTTTGACCTTTTCATCGGCACGCTTGCCCTTGAAGTAGTGATCCTTATATCTGGCAACGGCGTTCAAACCGGAGTTGATGGCGTTGAGGCGGCTGGCATCGTAGGCTTTGCCGGTAAAGTAAGCAAAACCTTTCAGGCCGCTTGCCGCCGCACCCAATACTTCCAGACGCACTTCCTCTTTGCACGGATGGTGATAACTCCACCCCGGCTGCTGTACGCTGGGCAGTGCTTCGCAGATGTAAGGCACGCCCCAGACCGGCTTGCTGAATTTTTTGGCGTCGTTATCGGCATGATCGAGGAACACCACTCCTTCGTAGTTGTAATAACTCACCTGATGGGCATCAATGGCATCGCCTTTATCGTAATCCATTGCCACGGTGGGGACGGTTCGGGCAAATGCCGGTTCAGAACCGTCCAGATTCAAGGTATAGTCGTAGGCAACAAATTCGCAGTCCTTACGCAGTTCATGCACCAGCTCTTTGACATATTTGTGCATCCTTACGGTGTAGGCACGGCGGAACTTTGACCACTGGTTAAAATAGCTTTTCAGAATGATCTTGCTGTCGAGTTTCACATCGTCGCCGATTTTTGCCCATTTGCGGAATTCAGCAATGGTGCTGGGGTGGAAACAGGAGATGTGGCTCTGACCGGTTCCCCAGAATTCGATGTCGATTTCCACTATGCAGTGTCCGGTCTTGGGCAGCAGAGCAAGGGCTTTTTTGATGTGTTTTTTGTACGCCGCCTGGAATTTGGGATCGTTCAACGCCGCACCGAGTGCCAGATGCCCTTTATCGGTTCTGCCGTCGTTGAGGGTACGGCAGGGGTAATCGGTTATGCCCATACCTTTGTAGATATTGGCACTGGCGGGCGAATGGATCAGTATGCCGGGCATGAAGCCGAGCTTTTTGGCATCTTCAGCAAAATTCCGCTGATTTTCGTGGATGGTACCGAAAGTGATACCGGATTTGACCAGACTGGTCAGCAGTTCTTTGCGGGCAGCGGCATTGCAGACCAGACCACTGCCGCCACCCCAGCCGCCGATGCGGAATTCGGGCATGTAAACGGCTTCGGGTTCCGGCTTGACCAGTTCCACGGCAAGGGTACGCTGTTCGCCCTGCACAGAACCTATACGCATATCGGTTTTCAGGGGGGCGACTTTGCCGACCTTGTCGGCGGCACGCACGATGATTTGCAAACCGGTGTAATGGTTCGGATTGTTACGCATCATGTATCTTGCCCAGTTGTAGGGATTTACAAAACGGTAGCGTTTGGTTCCCGCTTCGGATTTACGCAACTGCTGGAAAGGTATTTCAGGGCCGTAGGTGGAGTGTTGTGCCGACAGCACTTCCAATTCTTCGGGTAGAGTCAAATCAATTACAGTATCGCCTTTGAGGGTCTTATCGCCCGCAAGCATCAGTTTTATGTAGCTGGTGCGTCCGGCGAGCAGTTTGATATTGGGTTCTTCGCGGTCGATGTAACTGTAAAAATCAAAGGGGTAGATAATGCTCCACAGCGGAGCTTTGCGGTTGCGTTCCAGTAAGGTTTTTTCGGCTTCCGAAGCTTTGCGGATCACGACATTGTCGAACTTGACTATGCCTTTGCCGGAGTTGGTTATCACCGGACTGAACGACACGGCATCTTTATCCAGCGTAAAAGGCAGAGAAACTATCTTGTAATCGTTGTTGACCGCAACCGGTTCGCCGGAAAAACTTTTGATGACCTTACCGGCAGCATCGTAAACATCGACCACCATTACCGCCGCGGCTCCGGCAGTGGAAGCGATCGCCGCATCCAAAGCAAAATCACCGTTGCCGAAATCCTTGACCTGCAACGGCTTTTTAGGTGCTACACCGTAACCGGATTTGCCGCTTTTCCAAGTGATCTGCCACGCTCCGGGATCGCTGAAGCCGGAGTCGATATATTTCATTTCCGCCGTGCCTTCAATGCCGTTGGAACGACCGGAAAGTCCCCAGCTTGCGGCGGTGGATTTGTCGGTGAAGTTTTCGCTCCAGATGCCGTAGGAGGCAACTTTTTCGACCTTGTAATCGTCAATAAAGAGCTTGCCGGAAAAGTTCTGCAATATTGCCTGCACCATAAATCCGATCCCCTGACCGAGATTGTATTTGCCCTGCGGCGGGATCCGCAAATAGGTCTCCTGATAAGTCCAGTCTTTAGTGACCAGCACCGGAGTAGATGAGCTGGAAAGCGGAATCACTTCGCCTTTGCGGTTGATACTGGGGTACATCTTGACGGTGAATGTGCCCATGCCGGGAGTATCACTTTTGGTGTAACAGCTGAAACGGTAGATGCCGCCGGCTGGATCAAGTTTGCGTAAACGGTAAGAGAGTGCCGCCCGCATACTTACGGAAAAATATCCGCAGCCGGGTTTGCTTTTGCCCTCTTTGGCGTCAAAATCAAAGCGTCCGCCGCTGGCGGCAGGGCTCCAGTGATTGTAACGCTTCAAACTTTCCGGAGTATCAAAAGTGTCAAAGTAGAGAACTTCCGACAACGCCAACGAACCGGCAAACAATGCCGCAAACAGAAATAATAAACGCATAAAACCTCTTTCTTTGATGTTTTTTTCTTATCTTAAAGTGTATATCGAAAAGTAATATACATCAATTCGCAAACATTGTCAAGGGCTGAATAATGATTTTACCGGCATACGGTATGGTGTTGTAAGGCGAATACCGGTGTGCCGCCGCGATAAATTGAGAAGATTTGAGAAGGTTTGAGAGGCTTTGGGAGGCGGGCAAAGCCCGCCAACAGCCACTTGACGCTCTTAACCGGCGAGCAACACCCGGCGTACAGTCCGCCAACAGCACTTGGCGGCATCAGCCGCCCACACACAATACCGCCAGCTCGCCACGGCGTAGTGTAACGAAGCCGGGCGTATGCGGCGAAAGGCGGCATTTTACAAAACTTTGGAGAAAAACTCTTTTATCCGGTCATTTGCCGGGTTTTTGATCACACTTTCCGGCGTGCCATCGGCAACGATCCTGCCGTGATCCATGAAAATGACCCGGTCAGCTACTTCGGCAGCAAAGCCGATTTCGTGCGTAACCACCACCATGGTCATGCCTTCAGTTGCCAGTTCTTTCATCAGCGAAAGCACCTCGCCGACCATCTCCGGATCGAGTGCCGAAGTCGGTTCGTCAAAGAGCAGTACATCCGGATTCATCGCCAATGCCCGGATGATCGCAACGCGTTGTTTCTGACCGCCGGAAAGCTGGGCGGGGTAGGCGTTGCGTTTATCATATAAACCGATACGCTTTAGCAAGTTATCGGCTTTTTCCGAGGCTTGGGCAGCGGTCATGCGTCCGGTCTTGACCGGAGCTAATGTTATATTGTCTTTGATCGTCAGATTGGCAAACAAGTTAAAGTGCTGAAAAACCATACCCACCTGCTGACGGTATTTGTTGATATTCAGCGACTTACTTAATATACTGCTGCCTTTGAACTTGATGTCGCCGCCATCCGGCACTGCCAACAGGTTCAGACAACGCAGAAAGGTACTTTTGCCGGAACCGGAAGGCCCTACGATAAAGACCGCTTCGCCACGGTGGATGACGGTGCTTGCTGTATCGACAGCCTTGAAGTTGTCGAACTCTTTAACCAGATCTTTGATTTCAAAAATTACTTCACTCATTTTTCTTCAACCTGTTTTCGAGATGTGTCAAAAGCGATGTAAGCAGCGTTACAAGAGCCAGATAGATCAATGCCACCGCGATCAGCGGCAGAAACGCGTCGTAAGTCTGACTGCGGATAATATCTCCGGCTTTGGTCAGATCCTGCAAGGCAATGTACCCGGCCACACTGGTTTCTTTAAGCAACACCACAAATTCGTTGCCCAGCGACGGCAATACATTTTTGAACGCCTGCGGCAGAATGATCTGCTCCATGGTCTGCCGGTGCGAAAGCCCCAGACTGCGTCCGGCTTCCATCTGCCCCCGGTCAATGGACATGATGCCGCCGCGGATGATTTCAGCTACATAAGCCCCGGAATTGATGCCGAATGCGATGATCGCCACCAGCACTTTATCCACATTCACCGTACCAAAGATCACAAAGTAGATTATCAATAACTGCACCACCACCGGCGTACCGCGGATAACGGTCAGATAAATTTTGCAGAGCAGATTCAAAAGTTTCCATTTGCCGGTCTGGTCGGCGGTACTGCGGATAACTGCCACGGCAAAACCGATCACCAGCCCCATAAGTACAGCAAAAACCGTTATGTAAAGCGTTATGCCGAAACCTTTTACCAGATACATATAACGCTTGTCTTTAAAAAAGTTCAAGTAAAGCGATTCCTGGAGTTTACCGAAGAACCCCTCGGCAACGATGGCGTTCTGCGATGCCGTTTTGCCGCTTTCACTGCGGTAATGGGCAATGATCGCCGCCAGCGAGCCATCTTCTTTCATCTTGTGAAGTTCTTCGTTGAAATGCCCCAGCAGTTCCGGATTTTCCTTATTGATGGCAAAGGCGTATTCTTCGCTGGTCAACGGCTTGCCGAAAAGCTGCAGTTGAGGCATCTGCCGGACATATACTTCTGCCGGTTCCTGATCTATGACTACGGCATCAAGTTTTTTTGCCGACAGTGCCGCCACCGCCAGAGCCCCGTTGGCAAAGCGTTCCGGCTCGCGGATGTTTTTGGCAACATACAAATCGCCGGTGGTGCCGTGCTGAACGCCGATGCGGAGCTTTTTCAGTTCCGCCAAATCCTTTACCGGCGAGTTTTTCGGCAGGATCACCATCTGGTTTGCCACCACATAGGGTATGGTGAAGTTGACCTGTTTTTTCCGTTCTTCAGTTACCGTGATGCCGGAGGCGGCAATATCGCCCTTGCCGCTCTGCACGGCGGCGATCACGGCTTCAAATGCCATATCGTGGATTTCAAGCTCATAGCCGAGTTTATCAGCTATCCGGCGGACGATTTCCGGGTCGATGCCGTCGATCCGCTGATTTACCATGTACTCATACGGCGGGAATGCCGCATTGGTGACCATTATCAATTTTGGTTTTTTTTCTTTGCCGCAACCGGTCATAAATAGGGTTGTCAGCAAAAGCAAAACTGCAAAAATATGTTTCATAAAAAAATCCTGTTCAAATGTTGATACTTTTGAAATACCGTTTAAAATACAGCCGGAAACAGTTTTTTACAACAATATTTATCTTTTTTGTTAGCAATGAGTAAATTGTGTACTATATTAAAATTTCTGAATCAGGAGTTTTTTTATGTTTTAAGGGGTGTTAAGTGTTATTACCGCTTGCATTATTGATGGCAGTACTGGTGAGTTACCAGCTGCTCCGGCTGGTCAGGATCAGCAAATACTGGAAACTTCTGCCGGTATTGCTGATTACTGCGGCGGCTCTCAAATCGCAGATAGTTTATTTGCTGGGCGGCGATAACTATTTTGCTCCCGACTTGCCGGGATGGCTGCTGATTACGGCGGCGTGGTTTTACGCCGTGATCTTTTTCAGCAGTGTTCTGCTGATTTTACCGGCGGCGGCAACTTTTACTGCCATCATATACTGCAAATCAAAAAAGATCGCTCTGCCGGAAAAATTCCGGCAATCTGTCAATAAGCTGAATATTGCACTTCTGCTGACGGCTGTACTCCTTGCCTCGGCGGCACTTGCCAACGGGTTGCGGAGTCCGGCACTGCGGCATGTGGAGCTGTTTTTGAACGACCTGCCGCCGGAGGCAGAAAATTACCGGATAACGGTTCTGGCTGATTTGCACATCGACCGGACTTCTTCGCCGGAAAAAGTGCGTAAACTCGTTGAGCGGGTCAATGAGCTGCAGAGCAATACGGTGGTGATCCTCGGCGATACCGTCGATGGCAAAGTTGCCACGCTTGCGGCAATGGTCGGAGAATTGGCAGAATTGCGTGCTTCTGACGGGGTGTTCGGCATCATGGGCAATCACGAATATTTTTCCGGCGGCAGAGAGTGGGTGGAGTTTTTTGCCGCCTGCAATATAAAAATGCTTTTGAATGAACATGTTGAATTGCGGAAAGGTTTTTACCTTGCCGGAATAACCGATCCGGCCGCCGGATACAGCAAAGGCTCAATGGCAATGCCCGATCTGGCAGAGGCATTGCGGGGGATCGCTCCGGATGCGTGTACTGTGCTTCTGGCACACCGCCCCGGACATGCGGTCAAAGCCGCAGAAAAAGCAGTAGCTTTGCAGCTCTCCGGCCATACTCACGGCGGCATGATTCCGGGGTTCAGTTATCTGGTGGGCAGATTCAATGAAAATTTCGTATCAGGTTTGTATCATGTAAAAAACATGCTATTGTATGTCTCCAACGGTTCTTCGATCTGGAGCGGTTTTCCATTCCGGTTGTGGGCTGATTCAGAGATCACAATCATAACACTTAAAAGCAAAGGCAATAAAAAATGAAGAAAAATCTTTTGATCGCGGGCAGTTTATCGGCTTTGATGCTGGCAGTTACCGGGTGTCCGGCAAAAAAATGCGAAGGCAAAAAGGCAGAAACCCAAGCAGTTCTCTGCCAGCAGAAAAATATCTTTATACCCAAAGATATTTATGCCGTGGAAGGTGAAGAATGTAATATCTACTTCAAAAATATCTTTCTGGCAGTCAATCACAGCAACTTTATTTTTGATGTAAACTGCAAGGCGGGCAAACAGGAAAGCAAACGCTGGACTTTTGTGCCCGGCAAAAGCGATGCCGGCAAAAGCTACAAACTCACGCTCAAAGTTTACAACTGTCAGGAAAAACTGGTCGCCGAAGATTTCACCACCGTGCATGTGGTTGCCGCCAACGCCGCTGAAGGCAAATCCGTCAATATCCTTATGGTCGGCGACAGTCTGACCAATGCCACCTATTACCCCGCCAGACTGCATGAACTCTGCGGCAGGAGCAATGCACCCAAACTGCACATGATCGGTTCACATTCCGGCAGCGGCAGAAAAGTCACTGCCAACGGCGTGGCTCACGAAGGCTACGGCGGCTGGCGTTGGACAACTTTCTTGAGCAAATACAACCCCAAACCCGATCCGAAAGCCCGTTATGCTTATGCTGCAAGCAGTAAATTCCTCTTCCCGAAAGCCGACAACAGCGGTGTGGAATTCAGTCTGAAAAAGTATCTGGATAAATACAGTCAGGGCAAAACACCCGATGTGATCACTTTCCAGCTGGGTGTGAACGATGTTTTCAACAGCAATGCAGAAAATCTGGAAAAGAATATAGCCGCTATTCTTGCCAATGCCGACAAACTCATAGCCGCTTTCCGCAAAGAAGCTCCCAATGCTCTGATCGGTGTGGGTTTTGTAACTGCCGGGGCCGATCAGGATGCTTTCGGTCATAATTACAAATGCAATCAGACTGCATGGGGCTACTACCGCAACAGTTTCCGCTTGAATCAGGCAATGGCAAAACATTTTGCCAACTATCCGGATAAAAAGGTCGTAATGATCCCCGGCAACACCAATCTGGATTGCGAAAACAACTTCCCGGCAAAAGTTTCTGCTGTAAATGCCCGGAACGAAAAAGTTACTTATCTCAAGCAGAACAATGGGGTTCACCCCGCTCCCGCCGGTTACCGGCAGATGGGCGACACCTACTACGCCTGGCTGAAAAATATGCTTGTGCGTTGACTGCGAATACAGCGAAAGTGCGGCATACGGTATGGTGTTGCAGGGCGAACACCTGTTCATTCAGAATCGCGTTTTTTCCACAGCCAGTAGGCGGCGGGGGATTTGAAGCCCAGTTGGAAGGCGATCTCTTTCTGGGTCAGGCGGCGTCCGGCGGCGGCGGCAAATCCCCGCCGGACGCAATTTATGTATTCGCCGATAGTCATGGAACACTCGTTTCTGAATTTACGCATCAGGTGCCGGCGGTTGAATCCGGTAAGGTGTTCGAGTTCAGCAAGCGAGGAATTTCTGCCGTAATTCATTGAAATATAATTTTTCACCCAGGCAATAACATCATCTTCCCGGTGTTTTTCTTCGGCAAATGCCGAACTTTGCAAAGCGATCTCTTCGGTCAGCAGCCGGACTATGGATCGGTAAAATGTTTTCTTCATCTCTGCCGGAGCCGCCGAAGCCTTTGCCCAGCGGTTGTTTATCAATTCAAGTACCGGAGCGGGAAACTCCCACATGCCGCTGCTTTGCAGACGCGAACCGGCACTCAACATATAGGGCATGGCAAAAAGTCTTCTGGCGTGCAAATGCACCCATATATGGGTTATATCGCCGGAGAGCTTGCCATATCCGAGCTGATGCGGCACCCAACTGTCAATAAAAAACGCTCTGCCGGGGGAAGCATTAAAACATTTCCCCGCCAATACAAAGTTTATACTGCCTGAAAGCACCAGCAATATCTCCCGCTCGGCGTGGGATTCCTGCTGATGGTTTTCGTTACAGAGTTCTGCACCGGCAGTATGATCGGTAAAATCGGTAAAAGTTATATTTTCAAATTCAAACATATTGCTCCTGTTCAACAGAGGTTAATTTACCATATCCGCCGGATTTTTCAATCTGTGAAACGGCACAGCATTTGAAAAAAATCGTTTTTATGCTATTTTTATTTAAAACATAACAGGTAAATCAATAAGAAGGAACGTTTTTATGTCGGATATTTTTAATTGCAAAACTGCCGGAACGAAAAGTTTCACCCTGATCGAACTCTTGGTGGTCAGTTCTAAGTCATCTATGCCAATAAGTATAGCCTAAAATCGGTAAAAGTCAAGATTTTTTTGATTTTTTTATATATTAAATATATAAAAGCTCCCCAGCAGTCATACTGGAGAGCTTTTTTTTAGCGTGATTTTCTGCTTTTTCTAAACTCATAAGGTGATATAGGCTCAGAGTCAATCCATAAACCAACTTTAGAGGCTCTGGCTTTTTTCATAGTGTTTTTACCTTTTTTGCACCTCAAAAAAAAGAGGTGCATTTTAGCTTGCACCTCTCAACACGCTTACCACGGCGTACCTAATGAATACAAACATAAAATGCACCGTGTAACCAGAGAGTACACGGCACAAAAAAATGTTCCATTAG
>SUVS01000015.1 GCA_015061885.1 Lentisphaerota bacterium | reverse complement strand
ACGCTCAAAATTTTGAATTTTTAGACTTTTTTCAATAAAAAGTCAATGCGGGTGCCGTAAAACAGGTTTACGGCACAAGAAAAATAAAAATCAACAAAAAATGCCAATACTTTTGAAATTGGCTCACCCAAAAGAGATTTTGCTGTGCCGGTATATGCGGAAAGAATCATCCGGTTGGGCCAGGGATTATTATTATACATAATTTTGTTGGTGGTATGTACTGAACCGTCTTTTGTTACATAGTTGATCATTTCGCTGTGACGGAATGCAAAACCTTTGCCGCCAGTCATATCTGTATTGGTCATCACCAAACCGTTGGAAGCACTGCCTTCGGCGGGCATCTCTTTCAAAGAAGTGGTGTTATTAGCTTCGTAAAGCATGACAATATCCAGTTCATGATCATACTTGCCATCCAGATTCTGGTGTGCCCCCGGTGTGGCATTTTTACTGGAAGTATAAATATTCTGCGTATATCCGCAGCTCTGATATTCTTCAATATCCGGATTGATTTCTCCGGAGGGGCAATGATATACCGCCGGACCGGATTGGAATTCGTAACCGATGTAGCTGGCAATCATCGTGGGCCAGCATTTGAATTTTGCATCTCCGTTCTTATCCTGATACGACGGCAGCATATTATTGTTGGCTTGAGCGTACTGGATCATTCCCATACCGCACTGCCGCAGATTGCTTATGCAGTGCGTGCTTTTTGCCCGTTCGCGGGCGGCTGACAGGGCGGGCAGCAGCATTGCCGCCAGAATGGCGATGATGGCGATCACAACCAAAAGTTCAATCAGCGTGAATTTGACTTGCTTTTTCATTTTTTCTCTCCTGCTTGTTATTTTATTGTATGAGGTAATTGCAAAAGTCATTCAAAACAAAGGCAAAGAGCAAAACCACAGTCCGGCGAAAGGTAGTTTTGAATTTACCTCTGTATTCATACCATACTTATTGCATCCATATATTTCAGCGGCAGCAGTTCCGCTTTTCCGATTTGGGGCAAACTGTTTTCTGCCAGACACTGTAACGCCTTACGCCCGATCGCCGGATAATCAATCGCAAACGATGCACCTGCCGTTGATGGATAGAAAAAACCGAACAGCTCCCGGTCTTTGCCGTAAAGCGAACAATACTCTTCCATTTCGCTGGATTCGCCGAAAAAGATACTGTCGATTTCCGGATTGATTTGAGCTTGAGCAATACCGCACTCCACAGCATTTATAACCTGAATTGTTACGCCATCGGCGGCGGCGGCGTTTTTGAATCCTTCAAAAATCCAGTACCGGTGCTGATGCTCCCGGAACGGCTGCGTACCCAGATAGAACGCGGGATTTTTGCAAAAGCGTTTTTTGAAATATTCCCAGACCTGTTTCCCGGCAGAAACATAATCAAAGTTCAGACAGTTGTACCGGGCAATATCACTTTGAGTCAGCAAATTTACACATACAGTCGGCACGGAACTCGATTGTATGCACTGCAAAAGTTCTTCATGGCCATACGGATACAATGCGATCAAACCGGTAACACCCAACTCGTACAGCATTTCATGCGTCAATTTTTTATCGCGGGTATTGATAATGATCATGTGATAATCATGCTTATTACATTCGTCAAGGATCCCGCTGACGGTCAGATAGTGTGTCTCGGACTGTGCAAGTGTAAGTTTGCGTTTCATGTTAGGCAGAAGCACCCCGACGATCCGGTTGCGGCACGGTGCAATAATGGTCGGGGCTCCGTTGCGGCGGATCAGCAATCCGGCATCAGCGAGTTTTTTCAAAACCTTCTGGGCGGTAACAAGCGATACACCGTAACGCTTTGCCAGTGCCGGAGTTCCCGCCAGAGTACTCAATGCAGGCAAAGCTCCGGAAACAATATCTTCACGCAGACGCATTTCCATACGCCCGGCAGCAGTCAAACGGGTAAGCGGAGCCATAAAAAACGAACCTTTATAATACCTTTATAGTTGTATGTTGTAAATATAACAGTAAAATCATGTTTTGTCAAGAGAGAAAATCAGAAAAATACCAAAAAAAAACCATTGAAGAACAGGATATACCGCAAAATTTTTCAGATCAAACAGAAAAAATTTCCGCATCACATTGGCAATCCGGTGTTTTTTTCAAGTTAAAAGAAGTAATTTCAAAACTTAAAAATCCGCATTTTTTTTCCGCCGGAAAAAACAGCCATATTGCCGGAATTAAAATTGAGTTTTTTATGGCAAAATCCGGTAAAATCTGCCATTTTTTGATTGTTGCCCTTGACAAAGAGTTGTTTTTGAAGTATATTCATAGTAAACAAGTGTAAACAAGTTGTTCCGGGTATTTGAATTGTGGTAACAGCAAGACACAGCAAAAACCGTACTCTTTATTCTGATATAGAAAACGACTTACGCAACCGCATCTTATCCGGGGAGTATGCCGAAGGTTCTGCTCTGCCCGGAGAAATTGCTTTGAGCAAAGTTTATTCCGCCAGCCGCAAGACCGTCCGCAAAGCTCTGGAACAGCTCCGCAGTCAGAATTTTATCAGCAAAACTCAAGGCGTCGGCAACTTTGTGATCCCGGCATCTGAACGGGAAAAAATGTTGCGTATCACCGGCAAAATACGCCTGATGATGCCCGGTAACTGCATGGAAAATGAATTCTGCCGCGAAGTCCTTGCCGGAGTGCAGAAATTCACCGCCGGACGCGGCATAACTGTAACAGTCGGCAATCATGCGGAATCATCCAGCGTATTGCTGGAGTATTACCGGTCGTTTCAGTGCGATGCTTTTTTGTGGTGTTCTCTGCCGGAGGAGATGCCGCCGGCGGTGGCAGAACTTGCGGCTCAACACATTCCGCAGGTGGTCATTGATGACTATGTGGAAGGTGCCGGGGCGGTTTTTTATGACAGTTTACCGGCGTGGCGGACATTGCTTTTTATGCTGCACAACACCGGGCATAGAGAGGTGGCTTTTCTGGAACGCTCCCAGCTTTTCAGCTGGAGCCAGAAGCGGCAGCAGGCGTTTATGATCGCCGCCAGAGAGTTGAACATGAATCACCACATACTCAATGCCGATATTCAGGATCAGAGCGTGCTGAAAAAATTTGTTACCGCTCATCCGGAAGTCAGTGCCTATGTGGTGATCCCGCAATGGGTGGAGCCGTTCCGGGTGCTGTTGTATAAACTCGGTTTGCGGGTTCCGCACGATCTGTCGTATGCAGAAATGACGGCGGCGGGTATTTCGGATAATATACAGATAACGCGTATGTATATACCCACCCAGGGTATGGGCTTTGCGGCGGCGGAATTGCTGACCGAACACGATTTCCGCTTTGATCCGGAGCCGGTGCGGGCGATCGGATGTTTCACCGTTGCCGGATTGAGTACCGGCGTTAAAAATAAAAATAACAGTAACTGATTGATAAATAAAAAGAAAGGTGGGAAAATGCTGAAAACATTTTTCAGAAGATCCGGTGGATTTTCAAAAAATCCAAATTGCGGCGAAGTAAGGTGTTACCCTGCCCATGGGCAGGGTAAAGCTGTATGCTTTACCCTGCCCATGGGCAGGGTAAAGCTGTATGCTTTACCCTTATTGAACTCCTCGTTGTAATTGCCATCATCGCCATATTGGCGGCAATGCTTTTACCGGCATTGTCGGCGGCACGGAGCCGTGCCAAAACTTCCAACTGTGCGGCCAACTTCAATCAGGTCGGCAAGGTCTTTTCTTTTTACATCAACGACAACCACGACTACTTTTTGTGGTTACCTAAAAATGACACAGATCTGAAGGGTTTTGGCGAATACTGGCGGTGCAATTATTCGCCGCTGACCGGATACATAAAAGAAATGGGCAGTGCAGTAGCCAACTACACTTATCTGGGCGGAGTATGCCGCTACAACGGCAAAGAGATCTACGGGCCGTTCCTCTGCCCGGAAATTGATGCCAGTTGTATTGATACAACTACTGATAAAAATGATGATGAAGCTCTTAAATATGCAAATGTTCCCAATACTGCTTCTTCTTTTCATGTGTTTATGTCGCTTTCTTTTAATAACCGACTGTGTACCGGCAAGATCCTGCAGCCTACTGATAATATGGGCAATGTTAAAGCCTTTCCGGTTTTGTGGGGGCGTATAACCGATCCGACGATTTTTGTGGTCGGAGCCGATGGTTCCGGGAACAGTGCCGTTACTGATTACCGTTGTGCCAGCGGAACCGGAGATGACGCCACAAGGCGTATTCCTGCCCGTCACGGTGATGGTGCCAACTTCCTGTACGGAGATTTTCATGTGGATTGGGTAAATTACAAAGCCTTCCCTGATTACAACAAAACCAACGCCCGTTACAATGGGCCGATCTGGCATGCTTATTCTGATTACAGTGCATATAAGTAAGGATTAACAGCGGAGCAATTTTATGAAAAAAGAATTTTTTAAGCGTAATTTTCAGAATCGTTTTACCCTTATTGAACTCCTCGTTGTAATTGCCATTATCGCCATATTGGCGGCAATGCTTTTACCGGCGTTATCGGCGGCACGAAGCCGGGCAAAAGCCGCCAACTGTGCGGCAAACTTCAGTCAGCTGGGTAAAGTTCTTTCGTTTTACATCAACGACAACAATGGCTATTTTATGTGGATACCTTCTGCAAAAAATCCGACCACAACCTTGGCATCGTATGGCAGCTGGTGGCGGTGCGGACCGAGTTATTCACCCCTGACCGGGTATATGCAAGAGTTGGGCAATGCCAAATACTCCGATACTTATCTGGGCGGCCTTTTGCGTAAACCCGATGGCAAACACTACGCAGGGCCATTCCTCTGCCCCGAAATTTCCGGCAGTAATCTTGATTATTCGACCGATACCAGTGATGATGAAGCTCTTAAAAATGTCAATATGCCCAATACCAAAGTGGAAAGCGGCAAAGGATCGCTCTTCTTTTCGATCTCGTTCAATGCCCGGTTGACTTCCAATGATATCGGTTTGCCTACATATTATGGAGGAGCCAGATCGTTTCCGGTTTTGTGGGGACGCCTTACTGACCCGACGATTTTTCTGGTCGCAGCCGATGGTTCCGGCGATACTGCTGTAACTGATTACCGTTGTGCCAGTGCGACCGGGGGTAATGCCAAATTGCGTATTCCGGCACGCCACGGCGGCGGAGCCAACTTCCTGTACGGGGATTTTCATGTGGATTTTCTTACATTCGGTGCCTTCCCGGATAAAGACAAATGTGCCAAAGTTCACTGGGCAGGGCCGGTGTGGCACGCTTATTCGGATAAGCCGATTTACGCCAATTGATAAAACATACAGATTTACAACAGTATAAATTCTTTATAGAAAGTGTTATTTATGAAAGAGATGGATTTTATCTTCGAACGCCAGCGTATTGCCTGGCAGCGTGGTCTTGATGTGCTTAAACCGACTCAATCCCAGCTGGAGCACGGTCTGGAACTGCACGAAAATATGTTTGTAACCGATCACTTCGGTTTTCTGCCCCGCAGTTTCCGCAACAAGAGCTATGCGGAAAAATTCAACAAACTCATGTCGCAGGGTGTCGGTGCCCGTGAACTTTCAAAGCAGATGGCTTATCAGCTTTATGAATGTACTTGCAACGACGAAAATTACCCCGATGTTTTCCGCCGTGCCATGCGTAACTCCGGCTTGAACTGTATTGTGCATACGGTTGCCGAAGGCAAATCCCGCGAAGAAGACATCAAACGCATGGCTTGCAATCTGATGCTGTTCCGCAAATTCCGCGACACCATGGCCCAGGCGGGTTCCGCCGACGATATTCTGGAAATCAACAAAGAAGGCAAGATCGCGGTGGTTTTCAGCGTCAACGGCCCCCCGATCGTCGGTGAATTGCAGGAACTGGAACAGGAACTGCACTGGATCGACGACTGGCGGCGGCTGGGCGTGCGTTTGATGCACCTTTCTTACAACCGCCGCAACTTCATTGCCGACGGCTGTGCCGAAAGGAGCGATGCCGGTTTGAGCGATCTGGGCTTGGAGCTTATCAAACGGCTCAATGAATCGGGCATTATTGTCGATGTGCCGCACACCGGCAAACGCAGCAGTATCGAAGCGGCAAAGGCTTCCACCAAGCCGATCATGGCCAGCCATACCGCCGCCAAAGCTCTCTTTGATTACATCCGCTGTAAAGACGACGAAACGCTCCGGGCGATCGCTGATACCGACGGCATGGTCGGCGTGTATGCTTATGCCGGTCTGCTCGGCGGCGACGATAACCTCAACACCATGCTCGACCATATAGATCACATTGTCAAGGTCATCGGCGTGGATCATGTCGGTATCGGTACCGACGGCTGTTTCACCCCCGATCATGCTCCGGAAACATTCGGCTTGCGGGGTTACGAAAATCCCCGCTTTGATACCAACCGCTGGTGGGGCATCTGGCGTAAAAACCCGCATACGCCCAAAAATCCGGATGAATCATCTTCCGGCAGTCTGGCGTGGAGCAACTGGCCGCTTTTCACCGTAGGTCTGGTCTGCCGCGGTTATTCCGATGAAGAGATCGCCAAGATCCACGGTCAGAACTTCCTGCGGGTGATGCGTGCCAACGGCTGCGAAGCGTAAGTAACTTTAACGAAAGGTTTGGCAATGAACAAACTGATAAGCTCATCTGTTCTTCTGCTGGCATTATGCTGTACGGCATTGTTTGCCGATGCACTTCCGCCGCAGAAAGTGCTGGTGATAATGCTTGACGGCTGCCGTGCGGATGCGATTTTCAATGCAAATATGCCCAATATCCGCAAATTAGCATCCGGTCAATGGCAGAAGGGTTACAAGGCCGCATACTCCTTTTATGCTCAAGTGGTTACTGATGCTCCCACGCACAGTGCCCCCAACCATTCGTCGCTGGCGACCGGAGTCAAGGCCGCCAAGCACCATGTTTTGCGTAACAATGTTACCAAATACGGCAACTTCAAAGAGTATCCGCACTTTTTGAGTCATCTGGCGGATAAATATCCGGAGCTGAAAGCCGCTTTCTTTTATGTATGGCCGGAATCCGGCTGTATAACGAGCAATAATCCCAGAGTTGTTTACAAATGTGCCGATGATGGTGCAGTTGTTTCAGAAGCCGCCAAGTTTCTGACCGATGGCGATGCCGTTACGATCTACATAAATCTGCCGGATGCCGGCGGGCATTACGGCGGGTATTACCCGCATCACGCGTATTACATGAATACGCTTGCCCAATGCGATGAGTGGATCGGCAAACTGCTCGATACCATTGCCAAACGCAAGAATTTTGCCAACGAAGACTGGCTGATTTGTCTGACTGCTGACCACGGCGGATATTTCACCAGCCACGGGCATAAATCCAATACCGGCATGGGCAGTACCATACCCCTGATCGTCAGCAGTAAACATGTCAAACCCGGCCGTCTGGCAGGTACGCCGTATATTTTTGATATTGCCCCTACGGCAATGAAACACTTCAAGCTCGATCCCGCTGCCAGAGGCATGGACGGCAAAGTCCTGGGCGATAAGATTTTTGTTGATCCCGATAAAGATGCACCGCTGAAAAAAGGCTTGCAGAGTGTTACATCGTTTACCGGTTTTACTGCCGGAGATCTTCCCCGCAAGTGTGCGATCCAGCCTTACGGCGGCATGGCAGAGTGTCTGGAATTCAAAGCCGGGGCCGAACCCTTTACGCTCAAAGGTTCAGAAAAGATAAAGTTTCCCGCTTCGGGCAATTTTACTTTGACTTTCTGGGCAAAATTCCCCAGACAGAGTGCCGAAGACCCGGTGTTGGTCAGCAATAAATCCACTGACGCTGATGCCAATGCTCCCGGTTTTGTGCTTTATGCCGCCCGCCACGGCAATCACCCGTTCTGCAAGGATTGCCGCGAAAAAGGTTTGATGCTCAATGTGGGCGGCAAAGATGGAAATGCAGTCAATTTGAGTCCCTTCGACCGCAGTGACAACTGGAACTTTTACGCCATAACGCTGGATGCCAACGGTACGCTCATCTGGGCAAACGGGGCTCCGGACGGGCATTTTTACTACATGTCATTAAGCGATGCTGAACCGCAGCCGGTCAGCGGTCAGGCGATAAAATTCGGCGGTCAGGGCTTTACCGGCTGTATAGACGATATAGCCGTCTGGAACCGGGGCTTGAGCCGCGAACAGCTGGAAATGATCTACCGCAAAGGACGCGGCGGTAAGGAAATAAGCAAGTTGGTCAAATAATTTTTAATTTATAAGGATTTGTGTTGTTATGAAAAAAATCAGTTTTACTGCGTTGGTCCGTTTGCTGACGGTGGGTCTTTCTGCCTGTGCTTTTACTCTTCAGGCGGCAAATGCGGAATTCGATGCGGCATTTGATATTGCCAATAAAGCCTACACCAGCCGCAAATGGCAGGAAGGTGCTGATCTGCTTGTCAAAGCCCGCGAACTGGCAAAAACCGATTGGGAAAAATACAAAGTCAATTACCGCCTGACATATTGTTACAGCTATATCAAGCAAAACGAAAAAGCGATCGAAACGGCGTCAGAAGCTCTCAAATACCCCAAACTTTCCGCCCGCGACCGCAACCGTTTTGCCAATATGATCATCGAAGCCAGCATCCGGCTCAAGCGTTATGATGATGCCATGAAGCAAGTGGAATTGCAGCTGGCAGAACCCGCCCGCGAAGATGATATGTATTATATAACCATCATGCACAAAGGGGTAATTCTTCACGAACAGAAAAAGTACGCCGAAGCGATCTCCGTGCTGAAAAAAGCGGAAAGTTATCCGAAAATCGAAGTTGATGTGAAAAATAAAGTACAGTGGTACATCGGTGCCTCCGCCATGAAAACCGGCGATAAAGCCACCGCCCGCACTTATTTTGAACAAGTCGCCAAAAACAGCCGCAACTGGTTTGGCACCAGTGCAAAAAAGCATTTGCAGACTTTGAGTAAATAAGCTGATTTTTCAGCGTAAAAAGGTATAACTTCTTCATGAAAAAAATCTGTTGCACTCTGCTTTTCTGCTGTTGTTTGCCGGGGGTGGTGATTCCGGCATATACCGCAGATAACTACAAAGCTCTTTTTGACAAAGGCTGTAAAGAGTACGCCGGTCGTAATTATGCCGTTGCCGCAGAAACTTTACTCAAAGCTCTCGAACAGGCTCCCACGCCGGCGGCAAAATACGCGGTAAGTTTACGGCTTGCCAATATTTATGCGGCTCAAAAGAACTTTACCGCCGCCATCGAACAGGCAGAAAAGGTCTTGAGCTATGAAAAATGCGGCAAAAAAGAAAAAATCAGCTATCTGAATCTGATAAGCGATGCGTATTACCGGCTGGGCAAACCGCAGGAAGCCGTAACTGCCGCCGAAAAGGCGTTACAGCAGAAAACAGATGCTTCTCTGACGGTTTTACAGCGTAATTCGCTTTTGCTTAAAGCCCAGAATCTGCTGAAACTGCACCGGCCGGAAGAAGCGTTGAAGGCTCTGCAAAGCGTCAAAGATATTGCCAAGTTTTCTGTGCAGATCCAGGCCAAATACAACTGGCTGGCAGGTTGTGCCGCCGAACAGAGCGGCAATCTGAAACTGGCTCAAAGTTATTTCAGCAAAAATCTTTCTCTCGACGGCAAATGGTTCACCCGGGATGCCAAACGGCATTTGGAAAAAATCACCGGCGAACTCAAACTGCGTTCTCTGCCGCCGCAGCCGAATATGCTGCCGGACGGCAGTTTTGAATACTCCACCGGCGGAGCATGGAACCGGCTGGTACAGGCGGCATATCCGTACAACAGCTATCTGCCGGAGGATTGCCAGTGGGTCGTGGACGAAAAAACCGCATTCCACGGCAGGCGTTCACTGCGCAGTAACGGCAGTAAACCTCTTTTACTGCAATGCGAGGGCCATGCAAGCAATACGGTCTTTTCGGTTTACATGAAAAGCGATGCACCCGACAGCACTGCAACTGTAACGGTCTATGGCTACGCCAGATTTCAGCCGACCAAGCTGACGGAAAAGAAATTCACTCTGACTGAAAAATGGCAGCAGTATAAAATAGAGATCCCCCGCAAATGGCTTTCGGTCGATCCCAATGCCGCTCCGCTGGAGTTTTACATTACTCCCGACGGCAAAGGCACCGTCTGGGCAGATGCCGCCCAGTGGCAGAAAGTCGCCGGTAAGGAGTATCAGGAATACAGCAGTAAACTCTTTGCCCGGCACGATGCACTCAAAGAATTTGAACAACGCAAAGTTTTTGACGAACCGGAAAAAATCCTTAAAAAGTCCGCCAAATTGCCCGTGAAACGCTCTTTTACGGTAAAATACCCCAAAGCCGCCAAAAATGTTCCCGTAACAGTCGGCATACCTTTTGCCGCCGGTGAATGGTTCGGAGAGGGTTCAGTAAGCGTGGAGTCGGAAACTGACGGCAAGCGTTATCCGGCACAGGGCGTGATCACCGGGTACTGGGTGAATGACCGCAGTGTGCGTATGTTGTGCGTAAACTTTTCGGCACCGCTTTCCGGCGGCTCCGATAAGTTCAAACTGCACTTTTCAGCAGCTCCGGCAAAGGCGGCTCCGGCATATAAAACGCCGGAAATATCGCTTTATGCTCAAGCCGTAAACGGCACATGCTTCAACAGTTGCGAACTGGTTCGCAAAACGGTCAACAGCGGCGATCTTTTCAGCGATGAAGTCCGTCAGGGATTGCTGTTCAACGATAAAAATCAGGCGTTGGCAATGTACAGTCTGCATCTGCGTTTTTATCATCATGACAAATCAATAAAGATTTTCAGCAATATATTGAATATGTCGTCCGAAGCCACAGCTTTCCGCGAAGCGGCACTGGTCATTGATACCGGCAGAAAAGGCAAAGCGGATTCTTATTTGCAGTATTATTCGCACACCAACAACCGTTTCCACCTGCCGCCGGACGGCAGTTACAGTAAAGTTGCCGCCAATGGCGGAGCGTTGCTGGTGCGTGAAGGCAGTTTACGCCATCCGGTCAAACTAACGGTGGATGAAAACGGCAGATTCACCGGTTATCTCTGGAGCAGTGAATTCAAACCGGTGATCATCAGCAGATTGATGAATCTGGGGCGGGAATTCATTTATACACCCGATCCGGGCAATGCAGAAAGCTACGGCTGCCGCTCTGCGGCAGTTGCCGATGTTCAGGATATTGTCGAAAGCAATTTCCTTTTGCTGCCGCTGGGCTTTATCAGCGAAAAGACCCATCCTTACGCAGTACGCAACTTCAACGAACTGCGTTCAAAATTGCTGGCATCGCCGGAAGCGATCTTTGCGGACAGAAAAAAGATCATTCACGGGCATTTCAACTACGGCGATGTTTACGGCGACCGGGGATGGAGCAATCAGGAATCCTACATGGATTACTCGCAGATCTGTCTGGCACTGATGCGGAACGATCCGGAAATCATGCTTGACGGTTTCCGGCGTGCCATGCATTACCGCGATGTGGATATTATTGACGGTATAGCCTCGTATCACTCACCGGGACACGCCAGCGGGCCGACTTATGAGTATTCACACTCCTGGC
This sequence comes from Lentisphaerota bacterium, assembly GCA_015061885.1. GTDB lineage: Bacteria > Verrucomicrobiota > Lentisphaeria > Victivallales > Victivallaceae > SIG78. Next base: position 42,277 of record SUVS01000015.1, on the reverse strand, counting down.
CGCAGGGAGTGATGCTGCACTATCTTCTGACCGGCGACATCCGCAGTTACGAAGTTATCAAACGCGTGATAAAACGCTATATGGCTACGCCGGTGGAGTACAAATATATCACCGATTCCCGTTCACTGGGGCGTTTTCTGCTGGGTTTGAGCGACTTTTACACTCTGACCGGCGATCCGGCGATCCGCAAACGCTTTTATGTGCAGCTGGCACGGGCGGAAAAAGAAAATCTGCTGCCCAAGTTCAAGGATCAGACGATTTTCCACTGGCACGGCCGCAGTGATCCGTTCCACATCTGGTACGGCTGTTTTGCACTTTACCAGATGTATAACCTGACCGGCGACGGAAAACTTCTGCAGAGTTTCAAACGCGAAATGGATGCCTCGTTAAATATGGACTTTTTCCGCCACGACCTCAACGAATTGTGGAATGGCGTGCCGATGGAAAAAGCGTGGCCGATCATGCTGGGCTATCACTCGCACCACCGCGGATCACTTTTCTACCCGATGATGCGGTTTTATGCCGAAAAGTTCAACCGGCCAGATTACCTGAAAATCGCCCGGTTGGCGGCTTATGCCCAGTTCCTGCGGGGCGACAGCCACTCTGAACCCATGGATATATTCCGTACAGCGGTGCTGGCCAATGCCGATGAAAAGAGTTTGCTTTCTGAAGCCATACAGCTCCGGCGTGATGCCGCTCCCGGCAAGGGCAGAATCATCAACGGCGATTTCAGTGCCAACAGCAAATGGTTCAATCACTGGCATCTGCCCGCAGACCGTCAGATGGCTTACGATGATGTAATGGAAAGCTGGCCGCTGCCCAAAGTTAAAGATATGGCAAAAATCAATGCAGAACACAGCAAGCTGTGGCATCTGGTAAGTCCGTGGCGGGGGAAGGCCCGTTTGTACGCTTATATGGATGAAGAAGAATTTTATACTGCTTCTCCGGCTCTGCGGATAACCAGTCCCGGCAGTGTGTCGTTTGAAACGGCTCCGGCATTTATTGAACCGGGCTCATGGAAGTTTACCGGAGCATTCAAATGCGATAAAAATGTGAATCTGAACACCTCCAGCATCACATTCAATTACACGCAGGAAAAAGAGAAAAACCGTGCTTACCGCGTCCGGCCCTCATCGCCCGACGGCATACCGCCGCTGAACGTGTGGCACGGCACGCCCATACTTAAAGATGCACTGGTTAAGTTCATCAAAGGCGGCAAACCCGGCTGGCGGGAGTTTGAATTCACTTTCCGCAACGAAAAACCCGGCTTTATAACTGTAAAAACTTTTGTCGGCGGCAGCAGCAGCAATCCCGGCAACATGTGGTTCGATGATGTTAAACTTGAAAGGATAAAATAAAATGTCTGCAACTCAAAGCAATCCTGTACGCACAGTACTGGTCGGCTTGCGGTTCGGAGCTTCGCTGGCTGACCGCAAGATCTTCAATACCAACGAAAATGATGATTTTATCAAGATAGTCGGCGTATGCGACCGCGACCGGGAAAAAGCCGATGCCTATTCATCACGCCACGGCAATCTGCCCGTTTATTACGATCTGGATGATGTGCTTGAACTTGACGATGTGGAAGCTGTTATGCTGATGCTGCCGCCGGACGGCCGTGCCGGAGCGGTGCGTAAGTGTCTGCAGGCAGGCAAACATGTTTTGACCACCAAACCGTTTGAATCCGATCCGGAAGCGGCGTTGGCGGTTTTGAAAGAAGCCCGTGCCGCCGGCTTGGCAGTACACATGAATTCCCCGGCACCGCTGCCGTCAGACGATTTGGCACAGATCCAGAAATGGCACCGGAAATTCGATCTGGGCAAACCGATTTCTGCTCATTGGGAAACTTATGCACCTTATAACGAAGTGGCGGATGGTTCGTGGTTCGACTCATACGAAAAATGTCCTGCCGCCCCGATTTTCCGTCTGGGTATCTACGGCATCAACGAACTCATTGCCGTGCTGGGCGAAGTTGAAGAAGTGGAACTTTTCACCAGCCGGATGACCAATCGCCGCCTGACGCCCGACAATGCCCAGCTGATGATGAAATTTGCCAGCGGAGCCATCGGTTCGATCTACGCGGCACTTTGTGTAAGCGACGGTCAATACTACCCCGCCGGATTGACTCTGCACTACGAACGCGGCACGATCTACAAGCGGCAGGTACGGCATTTTGAAGATAAGATCTTCACGCATATAGAAATGCGTGTAACCACCGCCGTGGATGGCAAATTTTATGAAGAAACTGTTACCCTGCCGGCGGTCAACCGCAGCGGTGAATACCAGTTTGAAAATTTTTACAACGCGGTACGCAACGGTATCAGCGAAAACGAAACCTCTCCGGAAGCGATCGCCTCCGGCATAAAAGTCATAAACATGATGGCAGCAAAGGAAAAAAGAATATGATACTCAACGCTGAAAATATCAAAGCTCTGGCCAGAAAATGCGGTGCCGACATAGTCGGTATTGCCCCCATAGAACGCTTTAAAGATGCACCGATGAACGAAAATCCCAGTCAGATCAAACCCGATACCAAGTCGGTCATCGTGATGGGGTTCCGTATTCTGCGGGGGGCGTTGGTCGGGATCGAAAACGGAACCAACTGGGGGTCTTACGCCGCATGTGATCCGTCGGGCATGTGCACCTATATGCAGGAAGCTACCTACCATTTCTGCCGCGAAATCGAAAACAACGGCTACGAAGCCCTGCCGCTTATCCGCCACTCTTATGATCTGCGTAATACCGGCGTGCCGGTCGCTCCCGACCGTGCCGCACCGGATGTTATCATTGATATGGAGTACGCCGCCTACGCTTCCGGGCTGGGCGAAATGGGTATGGGCAAACTCTTCCTTACGCCTGAATTCGGCCCCCGGCAGGTCTTTACAGCAGTATTGACCGAACTGGAACTGGAAGCCGACGAAGTCTTTTCCGGTAAAGTCTGCGACGGCTGCGGCGAATGTGTAAAAGCCTGTCCGGCATGTGCTTTGGACAGCAGTAGCGAAACTGTTCAGGGCGTACTCAAACACTGGCCGCTGCGGGTCGCCAGCTGTCAGATCTGCCAGACCGGTACCAGTCCGCGGCCTTATTCGCTGGGCTTGGAACCCAACCGGGTCGGTGCGGCATGCGGCAGAGCATGTGTCCGTCATCTGGAGGGAAAAAAATGCTGACAAGTGCTGAACTTAAACGGTTTGCCCGCGAAGAACTCGGCGTGGATACACTGGGGGTGGCAAGCATTGACCGCTTTGCCAACGCCCCGGAATATATGCACCCCAGCACGATCATGCCGGAATGTAAATCGGTGATTATTTTCACCCGGCGTATATTGCGCGGCTGTTTCCGCGGCATCGAACAGGGTACTCACTGGCCCAGTTATCAGGTATTTGCTTACGCCGGTTTGACCAAACTGGTGCATCAGGCCAATTACCGGCTGGGGCGTTTTATTGAAGATCACGGCTATCTGGCAGTGCCTTCACCGCCGGCGGCTACGCTTAAAGAATCCGGCCCGCGCGGTCCGGTTCCGCCGGGCGGCAAGTATCCGCGCAATGTAAATATAAGTCTGCGTATAGCCGCAGTAATGGCTGGTCTGGGCGAAATGGGCTGGAGCAAAGTATTGCTTACGCCTGAATTCGGCCCCCGTCAGCGGCTGGGCTGTATCCTGACCGATGCCGAGCTGGAGCCCGATCCGATAAAAATCGGTAATATCTGCGACGGCTGTAAAATTTGTGTACGCGACTGCCCCGGCGAAGCCTTGAGCCGCGACAAAGCCATTGAATTTGATGCCGGCGGCGTAAAGTGGAAATGCAACGATTTGAATCTGGGGCGGTGCAAACTTACGCATTTTGGATTGAACCGGCGTACTTCGCCGCATTTTGTCAAAACTTTTCCGGGCATCTACATGCCGATCATGGAACAGGGCAGTACCTGGGTGGAAGGCTGGAACTTCGGTCATTCACTGTTCAGTGCCATTCCCACTTACAAAGCGTTTTCGGCGTATCCGATCGCCATTTGCGGAGCCCGCGGCTGTGTTATAAGCTGTATGAACCATCTGGAAAAACGCAAACGCATCAAAAATATTTTCCATACGCCGTTTGCCGATGCCCCGCCGTGGCGGCTGGAAGAAAAACCGCAGAAATATCACGAAGACCATCACGGTTTTGTGTATGATCCGGAAGATCCGGAAAAGAATAAAGACGGCGGCATTCAGTCCAACTGGTATTGAGTTCGATTAACAGAGGGTGATTTTTATGAGATGGGTCAAAACAGTTCTGATTACAGCAATATCGGGTATTGCGTTACTGCCGGCAACAGAGATCCCGGCGTTGAATATGAGTGAATTCGGTGCCGGCAACGCAATCGGCAAAGGCAGCACTTACTATGTTGCCCCCGACGGCAGCAACAGCAACAGCGGCAGCAGCCGCGACAAAGCGTATAAAACGCTCAAACACGCTTTCAGCAAACTTAAAGCCGGAGATACGCTCTATGTTGCCGGCGGCAAGTACAACGAAAACAATTTGAGTCTGAACAACCGCGATGACAGCGAAAATTACAATGCTCAATCCGGTCGTCCGGATGCCCCCATACGCATCATCGGTCTGCCGGGTGAAGAGCCGGTCATCTCCGGCGGCAAGTATTACCCCGCCAAAACCGTCCGCGGGCAGATCGCCGAATTCGACTTGCAGGAACTGCCTTACAGAAATATGGTGCAGGAATATCCGTCGCGTATCGAATTACAGCGTATCACGATGCCCGAACTGGTCGAAAAGTACCCCGGAACTTTTTATCTGGACGAAAAAAATAAAAAACTGCTCGTGCATTACGCCGCACTGGAACAGACCGGCATCATGTCCATCCAGAGCCGGATGGGGTTGCGGGTCTGCGGCAGTTTCATACATTTGGAAAATCTGACCTTTGAAGGTTTTTCGCAAGCACTTTATCTGCGTCGCAACCGGCCGAACAATAAAAATACTGCCGGAAATATCACCGTCAAAGATTGCCGTTTTTACTACAATACCCAGCAGGGATTGTGTATCGACAGTGTTGAAAAGACGCTGGTTACCGGTTGCCGTTTTGCCCACAACACCTACCGCGGCGGGTTATTGATCCTGCCCCAGGCCCATGATAATCTCATTTACGGCAACTGGGCGGGCGATACAGCTGTAACTTTACGGCAGTACAACCCGTATTATGTGAATTACGCCTTCAATCAATACGGCTACACCGCCGGACCGCGCAATCACTTTATCGGCAATGTAATGGACTGTGAGTTTTCATTCCGCTGGAAAGATGACTCGCGGGAAAGTCTGTTTATCAGCAATATTCTTACCGGCGTATTCTGCGTGCAGGGTCCGGTAAAGCTCAAAAAACAGACGATGGTCAACAACGTTCTTATGGGCAAGGTCAACTGGGTCGGCATCGGCTACAACGCCTGGGATAAAGATTTTGCCAATACCCCCATACTTTTCAAAGACAACGTAAGAAGCCGCAAAGACTTCAAGCCGCTTTATCCCATCGTGCTGGAAGCCGAAAAACTGGCGGTCAAGTTCCCGGCGATCAAATTCCCCAGGGTAGTTTTCGATAAATTGCAAATTACTGATATAGAAAGCACCACCGCAGTTGTCAGCTGGAATACGCCGGATGCCGACGGTACCGGACGGGTCGCCTACCGGAAAAAGGGCGAAAACAAATTTAAATACATCAATGCTTCAGCCCAGGGCTCGGAACACATTATAAGTCTTTCCGGCTTACAGCCCGATACGGATTACGAGTGCCGTGCCATATTGCTTAACCGCCGCGGCAAACCGGTCAACAGCCGCATGCAGTATTTCCGTACCGCCAAGACCTCCCGCGAGCCTAAAGTGCTGGAAGTCGGCAATGGTAAATTGAGCTTGCAGGCAGCTTTGTGCATGGTTTTGCCGGGGGATACGATAAAGCTGGCTCCCGGCCGCTACAAAGGCAGTATCGCACTTCAGCGAAGCGGTCTGCCGGGCAAACCGATCACCATTCAGGGCAACGGTGCAATACTGGATGCGTGCAGATTTTATGCCCCGATGATGAATATAAGCAATCAGAGCAATATCATTATTGACGGCATTGTATTTGTCAATCCCGAAAGCACCGCCCGCAAAGGCATTATTACAGCAACCGGCACCAGCAACATCGTTATCCGCAACTGCCGTACCGGCACGGATACGGAATTGAGCTGGCTGGCTGGCGGATTCCTTTCTGCCCGCAACAGCAGTAATATAACCGTGGAAAACAATGTTATCTGGGGCGGCGATTACCCGATCGAATTTTCCGGCAAAGGATTGGTACTCCGGCACAACACCATCGTCAAATCCGCCATGATGAGTGTGATCGTAACCAACAGCGACAATATTACGCTGGAAAAAAATATTTTCTATCGCCAGTGTGTAGATCAGAAGGTCAATCAGGCGTTGTTTTTCAATGGCAAATGCACCAATATCAAATCGGATCACAATGTATTCTTTTCGCCTTTGAAAACTCACCCCATCGGCGGGCGTTTCCGCAATTTGAGCGGCAAAGTACTTTGGGAAAGCCCCACATTGGAAGCATGGCAGAAAAAGACCGGATTCGATCTTCACAGTATTCATGCCGACCCGATGTTTGAAAATGTTGAAAAGGGTGATTTCCGCTTCAAAAAGAACTCGCCGGCAGTCGGCAGAGGTGCGGTCATCAAGTAATCGAACAGCTGGATCGTGAGTATCATGTTCTACCATATAAGAAAATCCGTACTGTGGCTGATATTGTCGGCGATCCTGCCGCTTGTGTACGCCGGAACGCCGGAAAACTGGATGAACGGTTTCGGTGCCGGTACGCTCGTGCAGACCGGCAAAACTTACTACGCATCACCGGATGGCAGGGATTCCAATGACGGTTTGACCCGGCAAACGGCGTTCAGAAATCTGAATCATGCGGTAAGCAAACTTGCTCCGGGCGATACGCTCCTGCTCGCCGGCGGCGAATACCCCGGCGATGTCAGAATCAATATCAGCAATACTCCGCAGGCAAATTACAGTAAAACATCCGGCAAAGCCAATGCCCCGATCCGCATTATGGGCATCCCCGGCGAAGAAGCGGTCATTTCCGGCTCGCAATTATTGACCGGCGGCAGTAAACTGCCCGGAAGCAATGTCTATTACTATAAAACCCAACGCAAGCCGACATCCAATATGCTTATTGACCGGGCAACGCATACTGTTTTACAGGAGGTCTTTGCTGAAGAACTTGTCCGGGAGTATCCCGGTACTTATATGCGTAAAAGCGATGGCGGACTTCTGGTGCATTATGCTTCCAAACAGCCGGATGGGGTGCTTTATCCCCGCAACTTTTTCGGCTTTGTGATTGCGGGCAGTTTCATACATGTGGAAAATATAACTTTCAAATATTGCATCGACGGCGTGAATCTGCGGGTCAATGCACCTTACAACAAAAATCAGGCGGCACACAATACGGTCAAAAACTGCCGTTTTTTCTACAATACCCGCATGGGGTTGTATGTTGACGGGGCAAGCGATTCGCTGATAAGCGGCAATATATTTTTACGCAACGGCAAACGCGGTTCTCTGCTGACTACGGCATCACCGCGTAAAAGCCGCGATTGCCTTATTGCGGGCAACTACTTTGGCGAAACACCGCGTTCCGAACGGAATGTGCCGGAAAATTTTCTGAATTTTGCTCTGGGCAATTACGCCCAGGCTCCGGAGCGTATCCACTTTGTCGGCAACTATGTAAAAAGCTCCATGGCGTTCCGGCTGAAACCGGCAAGTCCGGGCGGCAGGGTCGAAGATAATTTCTTCGACGGCTATTGCAGTGTGGAAGGCGATCCGGTAAAAGCCTTTTTCCGGCGTAATTACTTCAAAGACGGTCTGACCTGGCTGAAGATTGGCCGCCGGCTGCAGGATAAAGATTTCAAACCATACCCGATGGTGTTTGAAAATAATGTCGTCAACGCTTCTGACTTTGCTCCGCAGTACAAAGGTGCATTGCAGGCGGAAAAACTGGCGATGACCTTGCCGGAAGGCTCTTTTCCGGATATTGAATTCAAAGATTTGTCGGTCAGATATATCAATCGCAACTCTGCTGTTATCGTGTGGCAGACTCCGGAGTGCGACGGTACCGGTTATGTCGAATACGCTCCCGTCGGCAGTAAAAATTTACAGAAAAGTATGCCCTCGCAGCAAGGCGTAAAGCACTTTGCCGGCATGACCGGATTATTGCCGGATACCCTTTACCGCTGCCGGGTGGTCTTTGAATCCCGCCGCAAACAGCGTAAAGTTTCGGACTTCCTGACCTTCCGGACCCCGGTAAAAGACCGTCCGGCAATGACTCTGGAAGTCGGCCAAGGCAAACTCTCTTTGAGTGAAGCCTCCGCGATGGCGATCGCCGGAGATACAATAAAACTGCTCCCCGGCGAACATGTCGGAGTTTTTGCCCCGGTAAACTCCGGTCTGCCGGGCAAACCGATAACTTTGAGCGGGCACAACGCAGTTATCAACGGCAGAAAATTCCATGCTCCGCTGATAAACCTCAACAATGTATCGCATATTGTTATTGACGGCGTAACGCTTGCTGATCCGGAAAGCCAGAGTTCTTACAGTGCCATAAAGATCCGCAAGTCCAATAATGTAACGATCAAAAATTGCCGGAGCAAACTTTGTAATTACATGGCAGGGCCGTTTGTTTTTGTGCTCAAATCGCAGAATGTAACAATTTACAACAATATTTCATGGGGATTCAGCTACCCCCTGCAGCTGGCGGAATCTGAACAGATAAAGGTCGTCAACAACACCATTGTCGATGCGGCAATGTTTTCGGTCTTTGCTGAAAATACTCAAGATATGACTTTTGAAAACAACATCTTCTACCGGCCGTGCGTGGCAAATAAAACCAATCCGGCGTACATCTTTCAGGGAGTCGATCTCAACCGGGTAAAAAGCGACGGCAATGTGTTTTACTCGCCATACAAACAGCATGGCACCGGCGGCATCGTCCGGGCAAAAAACAGCCGGGTACTGTTTGCCAGCCGGACATTGAAAGAGTGGCAGCAGCGGAGCAAACTGGATAAAGACAGTATGGTGTGCGATCCGTTGTTTGAAGATTATAAAAACGGAAACTTTGCACTTAAAGTAAATTCGCCTGTCAAGGGCAGAGGTGCATTGCAAAAATAGTTATTTATTCTGAAGTTTGTGAAAAATCAAAGTACGCTGTATCCACCGGCGGCAAGCTATGGATTTTGCGTTTTTGACAAATCATAACTTGTGTGGTATATTTATGACTGTAACAAATATGTGCGGTATAAATCAACATATCAGTTTCACAAAATTGGGTGCATCGTTTCCCCCCCCCAAAAAAAAGCAAAATAAAGGAGTATGACAAATGCTTGAGAATGTGCAACTTAAACCGATCAGCGGAACTTTTGCCAATATGCTTATTTCCGATACCGGGATCGTCAACGCCGGTCTTAAAGACTGGGAAAATGACTTCAAAATGATGAAAGCCATCGGGATGGATCATATTTTCATTATCCGCACCGAGTGCGAACAGAACGGCATAAGACTTTCTGCCGAAGATCCGCGTTCAACCACCTGGAAAGAAGATAAATGTATATTGGATATGATCTTCCGTTTGAGCGAAGAATACGGCATGACCGTCTATCTGGGCGGCCCGCAGAGCATTACCAATCTGCACAAGGGCGACTGGCAGAAAGAAGTCGATGACAACAAACGCTACTACGACCGCACTGTGGAAAAATACAGCCATTACAAATGCTTCAAAGGCTTGTATGTAACGCTGGAAGCATTGCCGTGGCACTTCAACTTTCTGGATATTTGTACCGAAGTTCTGCAATATATGCGTAAAAACTTCCCGCACATGAAAACTTTCATGTCGCCGGGATTCGGTGGTTTGAAAGGCGATATGAGTTCCCGCTACAATGTCGATGAATGGGTGGATATTTACGGCAGATACTTCTTTGAACGCGTGGCAGGCCTGCTCGATTATTGTGCCCCGCAGGATAAAATAACCTGTCCGGCATGTCATTACGGCGAAATTCTGGATAACGGCATCAAAGAGTGGTATCTCAAAGTCGGCGAACTTTTCAAGCGGTGCAATATAGAATTGTGGACAAATGTGGAAACTTTCCAGCAGCCGTTCCCCGGCCACGGCGAACCCAGCGGAGTTTACCGGCAGATCGACTACCGCTCGCTGTATATGAAATTATCGGAAGCGTCGCCGCTGGTAAAGAAGATCATCACTTACGAATTTTTCAGTTTGATGAGTCCCAATACCGAATGGGGTTCCAGCCGCCGCTTGCTGGCAAGATACATGGAAATGCTCGGCAAAGACCCGGCAATAATAGATGAAATCTATGGTTGAGGTAATTTAAAAAACTCAAAAGTAGCCAAAACACCGCCTGTCGTCCGGCAAAAGGGGGCGTTCCCGGTGGTAAACCACCCGCCGTTGCGTAAAACTGTGGCGGGTAAGCCGGGCAGCCAGCCAAACTGCTTTTGCCGGACTGTGGTTTTGCTCTTTGCCTTTGGGGTAAATGACTTTTGAATTCACCCCGGCTTAAAAACAAAAAAATCAAAGTGTGGCTGTTGCAAAAGTTGAATTTTTTTGCAACAGCCACTGCATTTATAAGGTATTTGCAAAAGATATATATGGCGGGGCAAGCCGCTTGGCATTTGCAAACTGCCGTTTGGGAACTTTGTTTTGAATACTTTTTGATTTTACTGCTTTTCTGTTGATATTTTACAGGTATTGCGGTGTTGTGCTGCTGTGATACTTCAAGTAATACAAAAATTTCTGATATTGTAATTACTGTCAGGTGTTTACATCTTGACAAAAACAGCTTTTTACCATATATTAGTTTTGAGAAAACCGGAGAATCTTATGGCTCAAAAAAAATCAAAACGCACTGAAATTGCTCAAAAACTTCAGCAGGATATTTATTTGAAAGGTCTGCTGCCTGGAGATTTTATCGGTTCGGTGCGGCGTCTGGCGATGCGGTATCAGACCACTCCGCTGACGATTTCACGCATGTTGAACGAAATGGTTATTGCCGGAGAACTCTCCAAAGATGACAACGGTTTTCACCGGGTATTGAAAAATCCGCTTGCCAAACCGCATATCGGTTATGCCGGAGAACCGCTTCTGCCTTCCGGAACGCTGGACTATCTGATGCAGGACGCGGTAAGAAAACTTTTCAACGAACTTGACAAACTCGGCACTCCGCCGCAAATTATCGGTTATCATGAATTACGCGATCCGGAAATTGCCCAGCAACGCCTGAAAAAAATCAATGGCCTGATTCTGCATGACTCTTTTCTGGACAGCAGAACTCTGGAGGTTTTGAATAATTTGACCATTCCCATTGTCCGGGTGGGCGAAACTTTTCCCAAATATTTAACTTTGAGTACCAGCGAAGTCGTTCAGTTTTTTGAACCGGCACTCAATGAGTTTGCCCGGTTTTGCGATTTGAAAAGCTATCGCAGGATAATCATTATATATATCCGGCACTGGAACGGTATTCAGCTTGCCCGGAAAATAAAAAATTTTCTGCATGGCAAAAAGCTTTCTGATAAAGTGGAAATGCTTGCTTTCCCGCAAGGTGATTCAATGGGGATGCTGGCGTTTTATCATTTTCAACCATTGCAGAACATTGATTGGAGTGATACTTTGATAATTTCCACTTCCGGTTATTCCTCCCGCGGTATCTGCCGTGCTTTTGCCAGTGCCGACCGGATGCCGGATATATTGAGCATTGATAATCTGGATAAGTTTGATAAAAATTATCCGTTCGGTGAACCCTTTTTGACGGCTATCGACCGTAATATGGACCGGATTTTCCGCGATGCGGCAAAATTGATATATGAACAGGTGGAATCCGGCGATGAACGCAAGATAATCATTCAGGTTCCGGCAAAACTGGTGATCCGGAAAAGCATCCGGCACATAAATCCAAATTGGCAGGAAAAAACACTTTAGAAATTATTTTACAGGAGAAAAAATAATGAATAAAGCAACCGAAAATCCGCATCCCGGCAGAAAAAATCATCTGACAGCATTATTTGACCATTTTTCGCTGAATGCAGTTACCGCAGTTCTGGCAACTTTGCTTTTCCCGGCTTTATCGTCGGCAGCCGCAGACAGCGGCAAAAACAATTTTGCAGAGAACTTCAACTGCTGGACGGTCTATTGCGACCAGCACCTGACTCCGCGTGATGCCTTGACTCTTACTGCTGACGAGCCGGTACCTGCAATCAATGGCAAAAAGTTGTCCGGCAAATTGCTTGACATCCCCGCTGACGGAGCCGATTTGAATAAACTTCTGAATATCAAACCGGTAAATTTCAACCGGGCATTGCTGGTAAAGGTTGTGGAGTGCAAAGCCAATGAAACCATCAAACTCGGTGTCGGTGCGGACTGGTGGTTTGAGGCTTATTGCAATGGCAGGATCACCGGTGGTACATTACTGGCGGGCGGCAATGTGGCATATCCGCCGACCGCACACGATAATGTAGTGGCATTGGATTTGAAAAAAGGCAGAAATGTAATATCTGTGCTTGTGCAGAGCGGCAGTATCGGATTGTTTACCACGGCGATTGGAAAAATGCCGGCCGATACTCCGGCGGCCCGGATCTCCCGCCGCAACGAACAGGAAGCACATCTGCCCAGCCAGGCAGAATTGCGTCATGGCCCGTGGCTGATGGCTCCGGCTCCCGGCTGTATGACAATAGGCTTGCTTACCGATGGTTATGTTGCCGGGGCAGGGGTGGAATACCGCCTTGCCGGAAGCACGCAATGGCTCCGGAAATGGGATACGCTGGGCGGCGTTTTACGCAATGACTCGGACTTGCACCGGATCACTCTTTTAAACCTGAAGCCGGGGGCAAAGTATGAATACCGCATTTTGCTGGCAAGCGGCAACAATAAGTTCCAGACTCTGGATACTCACAGTTTTACCGTTGCTCCGGATGATAACCGCCCGTTCAGCTTTTTTGCCGTGGGGGATACTCAATTCAGCATTGCCAAAAGAGGCCGTTTGTTGAAGAATTTACAAAAATTGGCAGAACAGGCGGATTTTCAGGTTTCGCTGGGCGATATGGCGGCGATATTCGATGACTTTGATATGATGTTTTTCGGCGGTTATCTTAACTGGCAGGGCAAAGAACTCTATCACAACAAGCCGTTTGTTGCTATCCGCGGCAATCACGAGACCCGCGGAGTGGAACGCAGCCGCTGGTTTTCGCTTTTGAGTGCGGAAAAAGAACGGGGTTACTACACATTCAGCTACGGCAAAACTTTTTTTATCGTGCTGGATACCGGCGGCGATGATACTGACATGAAACTGAATTCCATGACCGCCGATGCCATGCGTGAATACATGCAAGAGCAGAAAAAATGGCTGGCGGAAACGGTAAAATCAGATGAATACAAAAATGCTGACTTCCGCATTGTTCTCGCACACGAAGCCCCTCATACCCACCGGCGTTCCCGGATGAATGACAATATCCGTTTTATGGCGGAGCCGCTGTTGAAAGCCGCCATCAATCCGGCAACACAGATCCACCTCTGGCTGGCAGGACACATCCACCGCTACCGGCGGAGCGTGCCCGGTTCGACTGCCGTGTATGCCAACAACACTGTTGATCCCGGCGATATAACTGACGGCAAAAAATACCCCTTCACCATAGTAACTGTGGAAGGGCCCGGCAAAAGCAGTCCGCTGGAAATTTCAGCAACTGTTGTAAAAGTGAATGGTCAACTTATCGAAGTAAAGTCTTATGACGACAAACACAACTGTTTTGACAGTTTTGAAATAACCAAAGCCGGCAAAGTTATTGAAAAAGGCAACAAATTACAGCTTCAGCACAAAGATAAATAATTTGTCAGTTGCATCTGAATAAGAAATTGAAATAAAAATCTTGAATACACAAAACAATAAATAAACTTCCGTCGATGGACGGCAATGGAGGTGGATGCTCAAAAATTTGAGTTTCAGAACAAAATTAAAAACGGGGCTGTAAAACAGTTTTACAGCAGAACAGAAAACAAAATTAACAGCAAATCCTTTGAATATCGTAACGGAGGAAAAAAATGAATGTTTCGTCAGGACACCACAGTGGTTTGGAAAAACCTGCCCATGGGCAGGGTAAAGCGTGCTTTACCCTGATAGAATTACTTGTTGTAATCGCCATCATTGCCATTTTGGCGGCAATGCTGCTGCCCGCTTTGTCGGCGGCACGGGAACGGGCCCGCCTTTCAAGCTGTTTATCAAATCTTAAACAGATCGGTTTGGCACAGTGTATGTACACTCAAGACAATAAAGAGTGGATCATTCCCGGCAAAATGCAAACAGATTGGTATTGGCACTCGCAATTAGCTTTGCAAGGTTATGGTGTAGTTTATGTAAACGGCAAAACCAACGCCCCCGGAGTATGCGACAGCAGTACATACCGCTGTCCGTCGGAAAGTATTCCATTTGGTCATGAACCAAACTTCCAGCTTTCTACACACTATTTGTGCAATTTGACTCTCTGCGGGGCTACGGATGGTACTGCATCGGTTTACAGCACCTATTTCCGTACACTTACCAGCATTATGGAGCCGACTCTGGCTGTTTTTGCTACCGACAGTGCTAACAAAAAAAGCATCGGAAATGACTGGATCAGTGAAGGACGCATATCCACACGGCATGGAGCAAACTATGTAGCCAATGTTGTTTATACGGATGGACACGCTGATACAACCGACTGGAAAGCCATTTCGGCGGCTCCGGCGGAAGATTACAATCCGGCTGTGCCGGATTCTGCCGTAAACAGAAACTTTCTTTGGCGCGGTATAAATGTAAAATCAGGATTTAACTGTAAATAAAGGATACGGAAAAAATGAAAAAACTGATCGTTCTTTTTGCCGCAGTTGCGGCTGTAACTAACTTGAGTGCTGTTGATTTTGACTTTACCGGTAGTGCTCCGGCAGCAAAAGGCAAAGTCCCGATGCCGCAACTGCCAGCCTTTGTCAAAATCGGCGGCACCGCCGGAAAATCTGCTCTGCATCTTGATGGCTCTGACAAGGCAGTTGCCATCCCCGGCAGCGGTCATTTTACTCTGGATAAGGGTATAACTGTGGCATTTGATATGGCTTTGGAAAAGAAAGAAAACAATCCCAAAAATCTGCAGATGCTGGCAATGAAAACCCGCGAATGGCTTATCGGCAAAGAAAAGAACCGTTTGTATATCAATTTTCATGACGGCAAAAAGTGGATGCCCGGCTATTACTGCAATGCAGACTTCAGCAAGCCGCACCGCTATGTCATCACCATTTCCAAAGAGCTTAAAATAAATATCTGGTGCGATGGCAAATTGTATCACAACGGCTCCATGCAAAGCTGGATGGCGACTCCCGCCGTCGGCAAAAACAATGTTTCGCTGGGGTGCGGCTGGACTCAATGGGGTATCAAGGGCGATATTTACCGCCTCCGGATCGCGGAAGGTGTTTTGAGCGATGATGTAATCAAGGGTTTCTGAAATGATAAAATCGCTTTCTGCAATATTTATGACCATGCTTTCGGCAATACTCTGTGCCGGGAGTGTATTAAAGGTCGATTTCAACGATCCCGCAGCGTTCCGTTTGAAAAACGGTGCCGTGCTTAAAAACGGTATATTGTACTTGAACGGCGGTCAGAGTCATGCCGAAATCGCCGGCAGTGAAAATTTTAAAGTCGGCAAAAAAGGTTTGACCATCAGCTGTATTGCCGCTTTTGACCAACTCAAAAAGCCCGGGCAGGATTTGCTTTATAAACCCGACAGCTGGATGCTGACCCGTTTTGATGACGGGGTGATGAATGGCTATCTGCATAACGGTAAAGAGTTTATCGGCCGTACTGACGGCGGAAAAATGGCTGTCCCAGGCGAGTGGAAACATTACGCACTGGTCATTGAACCTATCGTGCAGGACGAAGAAGGCAAATATGGCTATGCTTTGAGCATTTTTATCAACGGCGATCTGGAAGCAAGAACCGAGAACTTTGACTTCAAGCTCAACGAAAATGATCTGCCGGTGATCCTCGGCCGCGGCAAAGCCGGTGATATATGGAATATGCGTGGCAAAATCGCCGCCTGCCGTATTGAGGCAAAGGCACTTTCCGGTGAAGAGCTTTTCAAGGAGGCTTCCGGCAGTAAACTGCTGAAAATTGCCAGAGGCAGCAATATTGAAATAACTCCGCAGTTGAAAAAGGCTTTTGCTTCTCTGCCCGGCAATCTCCCCGCCCGCGACTGGCTCGTTGCCGCACTGACCAAAGCCGCAGCCGCCGGTGCGGAGCAGAAAGCATTAGCTCTGGCGGTCGCCAAACTTGCCGGCTGCAAGGCTTCTTCGCTTGAAGTGCTGGCAAAAGAGTGGAACAAGGCTCAAGATGCCGTAAAAATGATCGTCGGCAAGCGTATGGCACTCGTTTATGTTGCCCACCCGGGGAATGCGTTTCCGCTCCGCGGTATGCTCGACCGCAAGAGCAACCGCGAAATATTCGGCAGGGAAACTATGGGTTTCCGTTTGAAAACTCTGCAGGGCAAAAAAAGTATTGATACAGTTTACAACGATCCCTCATGGCAGAAAACTCTTGCTGTTACCGGCAATAAAGCGGTTATAACTTTCCGCAATAAACTTGCCGAAGCTGTTATTACTCAAACTCTGGTGAACGGCTCCCGGCTGGAAAGTCATATTGCTGTCAAAATGCTTGACAAACAAAAACTGCTCAAAGAGGTGGTTTTTCCCGAACTGGCTTTTGCCAAGCTGAAATCCGGCACCGATAAGATGGTCTATCCCTGCAAAGAAGGGGTGATCGTGGATAATCCCACCACGAAAAAATCGCCCCGTATCCGGCAGAATATGTTTTATCCCCGCAGTTACCTGACCATGCAATTCGGAGCTTATTATGACAGTAAAAGCGGTATTTATTTTGCTTTTGAAGACCCGAAAGGTCAGATCAAACAATATTACGCTCAAGGATTCAAGGGTGATCTGAAGTCGTACTGGACCGGCTTTGCACCCTGGAAAGCCGGCAGCAAGGGCGGCAACAGTTACAATATGAGCGGCGTTTCCGCCATTGAACTTTACGATGGCGAATGGTACGAAGCGGCACGGCTTTACCGTAAATTTGTTGCCGGAAAAGCCAACTGGTGGGTCAAGGATTTGCCCCGCAAGGATTCGCCCGAATGGTTCAGAAATTGCCCCGGCTGGCTGCTGGTACGCCCCATAACAGACCGTACCGGGGTGGATAATGCCCGCAATCAGCTGCTTTATCTGCGTGAATATTTTGAAATACCTTTCGGTATCCATTTGGAAGACTGGGATGATATGAGAACGCACCACTATCCGCATTTTGACGAAGTATTCCCGTGGACGGAAAAGTTTGTGCGTGATCTGCGATCCAGAGATATTTATACCAAACCCTACACCAATGCCCGTTTGTGGGCGGTAAAAGACGGCGGTCTGTGCGAATATGATTACATGTTTACCAGCCACGGCAAAAAGTATGCGGTGAAGAATTTTGACGGCACTATGAATTACGAATATTACGGCCCGAATTTCTACCGCAACGGTCCGCCCAAAACGCAGGCTCCGTTTGCCATCATGTGCCCCGGTGCAAAAGGCTGGCAGGATTTTATGGTCAAACGCTCCAAACAGCTGTTCAATGTCGGATTTATGGCACTTTATCACGACGAGATAGCGGCGGCAAATCCGTATATTTGCTTTGATCCCAATCATGGTCATCTGCTTAACGATCCGGATGTGTGGATGACCGGACACCGTAAATTCATGCACGCCATCCGCCGTCAGAATCCCAATACCGGGCACGATTGCGAAGACGGTGCCGAAACATTCCTGGATATGCTCGATGCCTTCATGGTGTGGCGTTGGTACGGTATTGATCCGGTATTCATGGCGGTTTACAGCGGCAGAGCTCAATTTACCGGCAAGCGTTTCGGTTATGCCTCGACCATCCGCCGTTTGGAAGAATCATTTTACATCAAGCTGGCGTTGCAGTTGGTGAATGCCGAACAGCTGGGCTGGTTTCACATGATCGACATGCAGTGGGATGAACGGAGGTTGTACACCAAAAAGATGTTCCACATGCGTAATATGCTTTTGAAGTATTTCAATGAGGGCGAAATGCTCAAACCGGTCAAATTTATCCGTCCAGTTGGTAAAATCGCCTCGGATTGGGGCAAATATCTCAATGATGAAGGTTTGACCGCGACCAACAAGATCATTTCCGGCATTTACGGCAGAAATGATGGAATGGCAGTTATGATTCTTGCCAATACCGTGGATGAAAAGCTGACTTTTGAGCCGGATTTAAAAGCATACAACAAAAAAATTGCGGCGATCTGTACCGAAAATGGCGTGGTGAACAGTACAGTTCTGACTTTGGAACCGCGTACTTCAGCAGTGATACTGCTGGCAGATAAAATCACTCCGGCGGTAAAAGCAGAAGTTGACCGGATCGACAGTTACATGCGGCGTATCGGCAGTTTTACCGCCGGACTTGCTCCGCATAATGCCGTAAAATTACGCAAATCCGGCAAGACGGCATTTGATATTACGCAGGCGGTCTCATTCGGGAACGCTACCGGTGTGGTGGATGCGTATCTGGCACTTGACCGGTCTTTTGCCGGTTGGCTGGGCAGGAATCCGGTTTTTGCATTCAACCCGGTCAAAGCTCCGGCTGAAGCAAGATTTATTCAGATAAATCTTGCCGGAGTTACCGGAAACGGAAAAATAGAATTGTTGCAAAACGGCGTAACGCTTACTGTTTTTGAAGTAAACCAGTCAAGCGGAAAAATCGTCAGCCCCCGGAAAGTAAAGATAAACTCCAGTCATCCGGTAATTTTCCAATGTTCCGGAGCCTGGCAGGGAAAACTGCTTGACTGGAAAATGTTGTGAGATGCCCGACGGTATTGTATCGTATCGGGGTATCTCCGGCAGCAGTTTCAGCCGTTTGGGCTGAAACTGCATAATTCCGGAAGTGATGCAGTTAAAATTCAAGTAGCAGAAAATCCGTTTTCAGTTTGACAAATCGACATTTTCATAGTAATTTTATTGTGTATTTGTTTTTTTTATTTTTTTGTAAGGTATTTTTGTCAAACACCCCGTCCAATCACAAATTGGGGACATCAACAAATATTTATCAGAGTGGATTTATATGTCAGAAATAAAATTTCACTGGACAGACTCGCTGGACAAAGTCTTTCTGGATACCGAACAGCAGTCCAGTAATTACAACAGTGCAACTGCATTGCAGGGCGAAGTCTTTTCGCTCCAGTTGGCATACTGCCCCCGGCATGTATTGAATCCGCTGAAGGTTGAAATACTTTCGCCGTTGAAAGATTTTATTGAATTGCGGCAGGTTTACTCAATGCCGGCGGATTTTTTCGGCGATTTTCAGGATGAACATATTATCCGCAAGGATGTGGGGCTGTATCCGGACTTGTTGAGTACTCCATCGCGTTACCGTTCGGCTCCCGGCTGTTGGCACTCGCTGTGGCTGACAGTGCGTTTGCCGCAGGAAATTGCCGCAGGTTGTTACCCCATTCAACTGAAGATCATTCAGAGCAATGCGTATTGGCCGGAACGCAACTGGGAAGCCGAAACGCCGGTATTCACGCTGGAAGTGCTGGCAAAACATTTGCCGGAAGCTGACTTCAAAGTTACTCAATGGTTTTACGCCGACTGTATCTACCGCCGTTACAATGTTGATCCGTGGAGTGGGGATTTTTATGCGATTCTGAAAAATTATTTTCTGAATATGCACAGTCATGGGGTGAATATGATTTACACGCCGCTTTTCACGCCGCCGCTGGATACCCATAAAGGTTTGGAACGCCCGACATTGCAGAGCGTACAGGTGTTTGAAGATGAAAACGGCGATTGGACTTTTGACTTTTCGCGTTTGGAACGCTACATAAATCTGGCTCTTGAGTGCGGAATGAGGTTTCTGGAATTTTCGCATCTCTTTACCCAGTGGGGGGCGGAATTCACCCCGAAAATCATGGTTACTGAAGCCGACGGCACACAGGTGCGGCGTTTTGGGTGGGATGTGCGTGCCAACAGCGATCTTTACCGGAAATTTCTGCGTACTTTGATGCCGGAACTGAACAAAGTTCTGGAAAAGAACGATTGGAACAAGATAGCATATTTTCATATTTCTGATGAACCTTATTCGCAGAATGTGGAAGCATATCAGGAGGCCTCTGAACTTTTTCACAGTTGTCTGAAAGGCTGTAAATTCATCGACGCTTTAAGCAAAACGGAATTTGTACTTAAAGGTCTGGTGGATATTCCGGTACCGGCAAACAATCATATTGAAGATTTTGTGCCGCTGGAACTGCCGGAACGCTGGACATACTACTGTGTAAGCCAGTGGGATCAGGTTCCGAATCAGTTTGTCAATATGCCTTCAGTGCGTAACCGCATACACGGTTTGCTGGCGTATATATATGATCTTGACGGATTTTTGCATTGGGGATACAATTTCTGGTACGCCCAGCTGTCGATGTTTGAAATCGACCCCTACCGCAACATCTGTGCCGGAAGCGGTTTTCCGCCGGGAGATGCGTTCAAAGTCTATCCCGGTGCAGACGGCAAGCCGGAAGATTCGATCCGGCACGAAGTTTTCTTTGAGGGCGTGCAGGATTTGGCGGCGTTGCAGCTGTTGGAGTGTTCGATAGGCCGTGATGCGGTTCTGGATTTTATCAAAGCATCCTGGGATGGGGTAATGCCGACCATGAAGGATCATCCCCGCAACAGAGAATGGCTGCTTGAATTCCGCAATAAACTGAATTGGATGCTCGCAGGAAAGAGCGTCAACCGGCTGTAGGCGAACCTTTTGCCCGCCCTCCCATATTCTCCGCCTACGCGGGCGGTAGGGTGCTTGGCGGGCTGTACGCTGTATGTTGTTTGCTGATGCGGAGCGTCAACCGGCTGCAGGCGGGCTTTGCCCGCCCTCCCATATTCTCCCATATTCTCCCATACTTTCCCATACCTTCTCATATCTATCGAGCGGCACACAGGTGTTCGCCTTGCGATACCATACCGTATGCCATATTCTCCGCCTGCACTGTACTTGAAATTTTTCGGGGTGGCTTACAGTTTGTGCGGTAAACTTGCTTGAATGCACCCTTGACAATTAAAAGATTTCATGGTAAAATATTGGGTGTAACAGGAGGATACGGTATGGCCAACGAGAATAAATATCAAGCTATCTGCAATATTCTTAAAGGACGGATAGCCGCTGGTTTTTATACTGACAAACTGCCGCCGCGACGCGAGTTGATGCAGGAGTTTCAGGTATCCAGCCGGACACTGCACAAGGTATTCATGCAGCTGAAAATGACCGGATTTATTGAACCGTCACCCACCGGAACAATGATTTGCAGGCAGGACAACGGAGCCGCCGGTGCCAAGCCGAAAATCGTGCTTATAACCCCGGTGGAACCATCAAGACATGCCTCTGACCACTTTATCCGGAGCATAATCGCCAATATCAGAAAATATGAATTTGAACTGGTCTGGTGTACATGTATAAAAAGCAATACGCTTGAAATGCTGAAAGCTCAAAATTTGACCTCTAAAGACAGTGTTATTTTTACCAACAGTACATTTGCAGTGGAATCCGGCAACTATCTTAAAGAAAAGAATATAACATTTGTTTCCGCCAACCGTCCGGCAATGGGCGTGGATATCAACTGGGTGGATTGGAATCACCTGGAGCTTTTCGACGATGTTATCGGATATTTAGTCAGCAGAGGTGCAAGATATATCACATTTTTCGGTTCGGGCAGTTCCAGTATCGGCGGTCGCATACTGCCGGATAACCACTGGCAGATATTGGATGATTTTGAAGCTGTAAAAAAGAGTTATTTGCTCTTTTATCCCAGAATAAATGAACAATCCGAAGAATTATACAACGATGCAGAAAAATATGTCAATTACCTTTTGTCGCTTAAACATTTGCCGGATGTCATCTGGTGCGGCGGCAACAAAACCAAGGAGAGGATTGCGGAAAATCTGTTGCGGAGAGGAATAAAACCTGACCGTATTTTTCTGCTTTGCATGTCGCATATCTACGAAGACAGAAAAGAGCTTTTCGGTATTTATACGCAACGCTCGCTGCAAAATCTGGGGGACCGGGTGTGGGAGCTGCTGATGTTCAGCCGTTTGCACCCCGATTCTCCGTGCCGGGGCATAAAGCAGCATTGTGAATTTGTGTACAACAAATCCGTAAAGAAGATAAAGTTCAATCAGCGTTAAAGAAAAGGAGTAAAAAAGATGAAGGAAAAACATTCCGCCCATGGGCGGGTAAAGCATAACTGCTTTACCCTTATAGAACTCTTGGTAGTAATCGCCATTATCGCTATATTGGCGGCAATGCTTTTGCCGGCACTTTCTGCCGCCCGGGAACGGAGCAAACAAGCCAACTGTACCGGCAAGCTCAAGCAGATCGGTTTGGCGGTGCAGATGTATGCCGGAGATAACAAAGATGTTATTGCTTTCAGTTCGGGATCTAAACTCGGCAATGAAACATGTGCCCGCTGTGATGACGGTACTGAATCGCAAATGAAACTTCTGGAGGGCGAATATTTCCCCGGCAACAGCAAATACGATATCAATTCCATTGAACGCATTTACAGGTGCCCGTCAGATAATTCCAACTTTCAGATCATCAATAAGTCATCCGGCTCTGCTTACCCCAGTTACATGTCTTTGCACAGCGGCCCCATGCACAAAGGGGCAACTTCCTGGAACACCTGGAAAGGCAAATGGTGGAATTTCCAACGGGCACGGGAAGTGATCGGCACCAGCGACCCGGATGTATCCATTGCCATAGAATACACTTCTGCCATGTCCAGCGATCAGGGACGTGCCAAGCCTGCTGCCAACCACCCGGATTTCAGTGTGCGAGCCTGCCGTCTGGCGGGGGATGTGACCAGCCACACTATGAGTGCGGCGTTGGATACGAAAATTACCAAGTTTGGTCAGATGACCGACTTTCTGGAAGAGGATAAAATCCGCAAGTGATTGTCAGTAAATAATATATATTATTAAAAACATAAAAAAGGAGAGCACAATGAAAAAACTTTTGTTGGCGGTTTTTGCTGCCGTAACTGCGTTGGGCGTGTCGGCAAGTGACTTGAAAGTCTATGCCAGCGGCCCTGCCCAAGTCGAAAAAACTGCCCCCGGGGTGTATAAATTCAGCGTCAAAGCCGGTAAAGGCTGGCCCCAGATCCGCATTGGCGTACCCCAAGGCACGGTTTGGCAAGACGCCAAAGTGGCTTTTACCTTTAAAAAGCTCTCCCCCGCAGGCAAAATCACCAGCGGGATCACTCTGGGAACGGTCAAGCCCGACAGCAATGCCATCAAAGGCGGCTATTTCAACAATATGCTTTCGCCGGATAAAGCGGTAAATCTGAAATTTGCCGCATTGGGCAACAAAACCCCTGCCGAACTGCGTATTTCAGTAAAAAATCCCCAAAAAGATTATGTTTTTGAAATCAGCAACATCAAGTTTGAAACTGCTGCTGCCGGAGTTGCCGGAAAAAAGGCGAAGAAAGCCCGCCTTAAACCCATTCCGCCGGTGATGTTCAAAGGCAAACCCTTCTTCCCGCTGGGGGCTTACGATACTTTTGAAGTTGGCAAAAACGGTCAGTTCGGCACTATGGATGAGCGTTTTATCGAAGCCGGGGGCAACTTTACCGACTTTGGCTCTGTTTATCTGCCGCCGGAACATACAACACTTCCCGGCTACAAAAAAGCATATTCTACGCATGGACAACCGGCAATTTTCGCCGCTCTGGATAAGATGAAAAACGATCCGCGTTTCAAGGATGTGGCATTGCTGATAAATTTGAGTGCCAATGTTCTGCTGGATGATTCCGAAGCCAAAGTTTATGGTATGCACGGTATGCTCAAACCCGCCGCCGGAGAAAAACTTGCACTGCGGAAAAAGGTGCTTGCCGAAGCCGCTAAAAAACTTTCCACTTACCCCAATGTGATCGGCTATACCATGGATGAACCGGAAAATACCGTCTGGCAGTATTACAACAAACATCTGAAACACGACTGGGAAAAACGGCAGGATAAAGGTTTGTGCGAATATATGGTAAGCTGGCTGAATTGGACACAGGATACCATCAAAAAACATCATCCGGGAGCACAGATGATGCCCATTATCGCCTGGGAGCCGAGCTACTCTAATACAACTGCCATGTATGATGTTTTGATTGCCAATACCTATCCGCATAAACTTGAGGGCAAAAAAGAGTTTGATCCCCCGCTGTACCGGGTGAGTTATGATGCCGCAATGCAGGTTGCCGCCGTCCGTGCCGCCGGCAACGGCAAAAGTGCGATTTTTATGCCGCCGATGTACGATCTGCGCAAAGGTCATATCGGTTACACCATCAGAGAACAGCTTTATGTGATGTTTGCACCCATCACCCGCGGTGTAATGGGTATTCACGGCTGGCGGTTGCAGCGGTGCAGCGATGAATACCGTAAATTTGTGATTTTCCCGGCAATGAAAGAAGTCCACAACCTCAAAGAGTATTTTCTCGGCGAATGGCACGACGAAAAAGTTTCCAGCGACCGCGACACCGCCAGCGTGGATTATCTGAAAAAATTCAAAAACCGCGTCCGCGAAGTTGAAAGCACCGAAGACGGCGTTTATCAGGAAGTCGGCGATGCCGTGCCGGATGTAACTTACTGCCTCCGCAAACACCGCACTGACGGCAGTTATCTTTTGTTGACGGTCAACAATATGCGTACTCCGGTAACGGCAAATTTTGAAATAGCTCTGCCC
Source organism: Lentisphaerota bacterium (assembly GCA_015061885.1). Taxonomy (GTDB): domain Bacteria; phylum Verrucomicrobiota; class Lentisphaeria; order Victivallales; family Victivallaceae; genus SIG78. Next base: position 17,403 of record SUVS01000015.1, on the reverse strand, counting down.
AAGCTGCCCCGCTTTATGATCGACAATATCAACCGCAACGATAAAGTGTGGATCAAAGGCAATAAAGCAACGGTGAAATTTGAACCGTTTGAAGTCCACGCATACATCCTGCGGCCGTAACAGGTCATAAGCAAGTTGTACAGCATATGGCGGCAGTCAGACACAAGTCAGACTGCCGCCATACTTTTTGCCGCCTACGCGGGCGGTAGGGTGCTTGGCGTCTGATGCCGCTGGATGCTGTATGCTGTTTGCTGATGCGGAGCGTCAACCGGCTGCAGGCGGGCTTTGCCCGCCTGCCCATACTTTCCCATATCTATCGAGCAGCAGACAGGTGTTCGCCGCAAGACGGTTCACTCTGTAACATACCGGATTGTGAGCATATGTCGTGTTTTGCAAGACGCACAGCGAGGGAGCGTACGACTTGTACCCGACCGAGCGAGCATCGCAACAAGGTACGAGATATGCCGCAAGACGGTTCACTCTGTAACATACCGGATTGTGAGCATATGTCGTGTTTTGCAAGACGCACAGCGAGGGAGCGTACGACTTGTACCCGACCGAGCGAGCATCGCAGCAAGGCACGAGATATGCCGCAAGACGGTATGTTACTTGGCTTTTTTGGCCCAGGAATCTTTCAATGCTACAGTGCGGTTGAACACTGCTTTTTCTGCAGAACTATCCTTATCTTTGCAGAAATACCCCTGACGCTCAAACTGCACGGTTTCGCCGACTTTTACTTCGTTCAATGCCGGTTCCATAAATGCCTGCACCACTTTGAGCGAATCACTGTTGAGCTGGGTGAGGTAATCCGCATCACCGGCTCCGGGTTCTTCCACGGTGAACAGTCGGTCGTAAATACGGGCTTCAAACGGCACGGCGTGTTTGGCGGAAACCCAGTGGATCGTACCTTTGACTTTTCTGCCGTCGGGTGCGTTGCCGCCGCGGGTTTCGGGGTCATATGTTGCGTGAATGGCAGTAATATTGCCGTCTTCATCCTTATCCACACCGGTACAGGTTATAAAGTAGCCGTAACGCAGACGCACTTCCTTGCCGGGAGCCAGTCGGAAATACCCCTTGACCGGTTCTTCCATAAAGTCGGCACGGTCGATATAAAGCTCTCTGGCAAACGGCACCTGGCGGGAGCCAGCCTCGGGCTTTTCGGGGTTGTTGACTGCGTCGAGCATATCCACAAAGTCATCATTGCAGTTGTCGATAATCACTTTCACCGGATCGAGCACCGCCATATAGCGGGAGGCTTCGGCATTGAGTTCTTCACGCACGCAGTGTTCAAAGAACGCCACATCGGTGGTGGCGTTGAACTTGGTCACACCGACGAGTTCGCAGAATTTGCGGATCGCTTTGGGCGGAATACCCCGTCGGCGCAAACCGGAAACTGTGGGCATACGCGGATCATCCCATCCGGCAACGTGTTTATCACGCACCAGTTCCAGAAGTTTGCGTTTGCTCATAACTGTATAGGTCAGATTCAAACGCGAAAATTCGGTCTGCACCGGCGGATTCACCCAATCCAACGCCTGCAGCAGCCAATCGTAGAAGGGCCGGTGGATCTCAAACTCCAATGTACAGAAGCTGTGAGTGATCTTTTCAATAGCATCTTCCAGCGGATGGGCAAAGTCGTACATCGGGTAGATGCACCACTTGTCGCCCTGCCGGTGGTGGTGAGCGTGGCGGATACGGTAGATCGCCGGGTCACGCATGGTGATATTGGGCGATGCCATGTCGATTTTTGCCCGCAGAACCATAGCTCCGTCGGCAAATTCGCCAGCCTTCATGCGTTCAAAAAGATTCAGGTTTTCTTCGATACTGCGTTCTCTGCCGGGGGGATTTTTCCCCGGAACGGTCAGATTGCCTTTGTATTGTTCCCACTCTTCAGGCGAAAGATCGCAAACGTAGGCAAGGCCTTTTTTGATCAGTTTTACTGCACAATCGTACATCTGATCAAAGTAATCGCTGGCAAAGTACATGTGTTCTTTCCAATCAAACCCCAGCCATTTGATGTCTTCCTGGATACTTTCAACATATTCGACATCTTCTTTGGTGGGGTTGGTATCGTCCATCCGCAAATGGCAGACGCCGCCGAACTCTTCGGCAATGCCGAAGTCCAGACAGATCGCCTTAACGTGGCCGATGTGCAGATAACCATTGGGTTCGGGCGGAAAACGCGTTTCCACCCGGCCACCGTGTTTACCGGCGGCGACATCGGCTTTGACCATCTCGCGGATAAAATTACTGCTGTTTACAGTTTCTTCTGCCATAAGTTCGACCTTTCACGCTGTTGTAAAGTTTATCAGCGGTTGATGAAATCTTCCACATAGTTACGCAGATTGTCGATGGAAACGCGTTCCTGCTGCATGGTGTCGCGGTCGCGGACGGTCACAGCGTTGTCGGCGGCGGACTCAAAGTCAAAAGTCAGGCACAGCGGGGTGCCGATTTCGTCCTGACGGCGGTAACGCTTACCGATGGAGCCGGTAACATCGTATTCGCAGCGGAAGTATCTGTTCATATCTTTGTAAAGTTTTTCCGCATTTTCGTTGAGCTTTTTGGAAAGCGGCAGCACTGCCAGCTGGATCGGAGCGACCAGCGGGGGCAGGTGCAGAACAATACGGACATCTTCTTCCATGCCTTCTTTCTGGGTGGCGGCGGTATCTTCGTCGTAGGCTTTGCCGAGCAATGCGAGCATGGTGCGGTCAAGACCGACCGAAGTTTCGATGACCGTGGGCATGACCTTGCGTTTGTTGTCGTGGTCGATGTACTGCAAGTCAGTGCCGGAGAACTGGCTGTGCTGCGAAATATCCCAGGTGCCGCGATGGTGGACGCCTTCGAGTTCGCCCCAGCCGAAGGGGAATTTCACTTCGATGTCGATAGCGGCTTTGGCGTAGTGAGCAAGTTTTTCGTGTTCGTAGATACGGAAGAAATCATCGGTGAACTTGAGCTTGTTCTTGTAGTAGTTGATACGCTGTTCCTTCCAGTATTCAAACCATTCCATACCCTGTTCGCCGTCGCAGAAGAATTCCATTTCCATCTGCGTAAATTCGCGGCTGCGGAAGGTGAAGTTACGCGGATTGATCTCGTTGCGGAACGCTTTACCGATCTGGGCGATACCGAACGGCAGTTTCTGGCGGGCACTGTTGCGGACCTGCTGGAAGTCAACAAAGATCGGCTGACAGGTTTCCGCCCGCAGATAGGCGGTGTGTTCGTTATCAAAAACCGGGCCGACATAGGTTTTCATCATCAGATTGAATTCGCGCGGTTCGGTCAGATTCTTGCTGCCGCAGTTGGGGCAAGTGGTGGGGTCTTCCATCTGGTCAACGCGATGACGGCTCTTGCAGTCTTTGCAGTCGGTCATCAGGTCGCTGAACTGGTCGAGGTGGCCGGATGCCTTCCAGACGGTGGGATGGCAGATGATGGTACTGTCCAAGCCTTCGATATTGTCGCGGGTTTCGACCATTTCGTGCCACCACAAATTTTCAATGGCACGCTTCATGCGGCAGCCGTAGGGACCGTAATCCCAGAAACCGTTAAAGCCGCCGTAAATTTCCGAACTGGGGAAAACGAATCCGCGGCGTTTGCACAACGATACGATTTTTTCCATTAAAGCATTTTCTTTGATTTCGCTCATCTTGCAGAATTCCTTACCATTAAGTGTTAATAAAAAAGCAATAATGCTTTAATATAACACAATTAACTCTTTTTGGCAACTCCCGTAAACCGGCTTTAAGCAACAAAATGTGTTTTTTCCAGTATTTAAGACTTGCCAACAGCGTATTTTTGTTATATATTTACTGCACGAAGTAAATTATTGCATGGAGTTTCAGATATTATGAATTCGTTGACCGTGGAACTTGGCGACAGAAGTTACCCCATTGTACTGGGCGATACTGCTGAATGGCTCGACCTTTTATTGAAAAAACTTGCCAACCGCCCGGCATTGATCGTTACCGATGAAAATGTGGATAACGCCGGACATCTTGAAAAACTGGAGAAATCCTTATCCGCAAACGGTTATAACAACTTTCAAAGTTTTATCCTCCCCCCGGGCGAAGAGCATAAAAATCTTGCGACCGTGGAGTTGATCGCCAAAGCCGCAGTCGCCGCCGGTCTTGACCGCAAGAGCTGTATGATCGCACTTTCCGGCGGTGTAGTGGGCGATCTGACCGGCTTTGCGGCGGCGATCTATATGCGGGGGATCGAATTTATCCAACTGCCGACCACGCTGCTGGCGGCGGTGGATTCCAGTGTGGGCGGCAAAACCGGTGCCGACCTTGCCGAAGGCAAAAACCTTATCGGGGCATTTCATCAGCCGCAAATGGTGGCACTGGATATGCAGACTTTGACCACATTGCCGGAAGCTGAATACCGCAACGGTCTTGCCGAAGTGGTCAAATACGGCATGATAATGGATAAGGATTTCTTTGATCTGCTGGCAGCAAATACCGGCAAACTCAACAGCTTTGACTTGGATTTTTACGCAAAAATCATTATCCGCTCCTGCGAATGTAAGGCCGAAGTCGTTGCCGGCGATGAGCGTGAACAGGGCAGACGGGCGATATTGAATTACGGTCATACCGTCGGACACGCCGTGGAAAAGCTCTCCAACTTTAATTTGCCGCACGGCAAGGCAGTGGCGATCGGCATGGCGGCGGCGGCAAAACTGGCGGTGTTGATGAATCTGTGCGACGCAAAAGTGGAAACACTCCAAAACCAGCTGCTTGCAGATTTGAAACTCCCCATCCGTCTGCCGGAAAACAGCAATACAGACTGTATTGTGCAAGCCATGAAAAGCGATAAAAAGAATACCTCCGGCGGTATAACCATGGTTCTGCCCGTGGCCATCGGCGAGGTCAAGATCGTTAAAGGCGTAAATGAAGAACTCCTGAAAGCCGCCCTCAAAGGTGTGTTATGATAAGCGATCGTGATGCGTGTATAATTTTGAATATGATCTCCGGTATCGGCTATGCCCGGTACAAAGCTCTGGTACGCCGTTTCGGCTCTCCGGCGGCGGTATTGCAGGCGACCAGGTCTGAAATATCCGAAGTCAAGGGTTTCGGCGGCAATTTAGCCGATACCGTAGCCAACTGGCAGCAGGAAATAAACTACACCGCAGAAATCGAACTGGCAAACCGTTCCGGCGTAAGGATCTATACTATCGAAGACGGCGATTACCCTGATGTGCTGCGTCAGCTGGTCGATCCGCCGCTGGTGCTGTATGTCCGGGGAACTCTGCCGGATTTCAACAGCAACTGCGTTTCTATCGTAGGCTCTCGCAGAATGTCGGCTTACGGCGACCGCATGACCAGGCAATTTGCCGCCGATGCCGTTATGGCGGGCTGGAAAGTCATATCGGGTCTGGCATTCGGCGTGGATGCTTCTGCCCACAAATCCACTCTGGCTGCCGGCGGCATAACCGTGGGCGTTCTCGGCGGCGGACTTTTGCGGGTGCATCCGCAGGAACATGTGCCGCTGGCGGCGGCGATCGTAAAAAATCATGGTGCGATCATCAGTGAATTTCCTATGAACTTTCCGGTCAGCCGTCAGTCTTTCCCCCGCCGCAACCGGATCGTGGCGGCATTATCACAGGCCACGGTGGTGATCGAAGCGGGCGTGGAGTCCGGAGCTTTGATAACCGCCCACATGGCTCTGGAACAGGGCAAAGCAGTTTTTGCTCTGCCCGGCAGAGTCGATGAACCGCAGGCGGCAGGCTGTAATCTGCTGATCCGCGACTGCGGGGCAAAACTGGTAACGTCATTTCAGGATGTATTGAGCGATTTTGACTTTCTGCCGGGGTTGTCGCCGCGGGAGGAAACTTTTACTGAACCGCCGCCGGAAAAAGCACCGGCAAAACTTTTCAACGAAGCCGAAGAATTGATCTGCCGTGATCTGACGGTGAACGGTCCCGGTTCGCTGGACGATCTGGCCGTGCGGACAAAGCTCGCCGCCGGAGCCCTTGCCGGAACGCTTATGGCGTTGGAAATCAGAGATGTTATTGTAAAATCACCCGGAAATATCTATTCATTAAAATAAAATATGAGGTAAAAAACATGTCCGACATCCCCCAACTTGATATGCAGAGAGTTGATGTACTTATCGACCTTGCCCTTGCTGAAGACCTTGCCGACCGCGGCGATACCACCAGCAAATCGGTGATTCCCGCCGATGCCGGAGCTTTTGGCGTGCTTTATGCCAAAAGCGATTGCGTGCTTGCCGGTCTGGCAGTGGCCGAAGCAGTGTTCAAAAAACTCGACCCGGCTTGCGAATTCAAATACATCATGCACGACGGCGACAAATGCTCCGCCAAAACCGTGATCGCCGAAATCACCGGCAACGCCGTGGCGATGCTGACCGCCGAGCGTACTGCGTTGAACTTTATCCAGCGGCTCTGCGGCATTGCAACTATGGCAAACGCCTACGCCGCAAGCGTTGAAGCAAGCCCCATGCAGATACTCGACACCCGCAAAACCACTCCCGGCTGGCGGAATATGGAAAAATACGCCGTCGCCGTGGGCGGAGCCTCCAATCACCGTATCGGACTCTTTGACCGCATCATGATAAAAGACAACCACCGCGAAATGGCGGGTATGGAAGGCCCCGGCGGTATCTTACGCAGTGTGGAACGGGCAAGAAAAGCCTATCCCGAGCTGGAAATCGAAGTGGAAGTCGATACCCTTGAAGAACTTGACGAAGCCATCAAATCGGGTTGCGAATATATTCTTCTTGACAATATGACAACAGAAATGATGGCGGAAGCCGTCAAACGCAACAACGGCAGAGCCAAACTCGAAGCCTCCGGCAATATCACCATCGAACGGCTGCCGGAAATCGCCGCCGCAGGAGTGGATTTTGCCAGTTCCGGTGCGTTGACCCATTCGGTGAAATCCGCCGATATATCGCTGGACATCAAACCTTTGAAATGAGGTAAAAAATGATAGCCCGTCTGCAAGGAACATTGCTCGAAAGCGAATACACACGCTGTATAATAGATGTTCACGGTGTCGGCTACGATGTGCAGATACCTTTGAGTACATTCGATAAACTCCCCCGTATCGGCGAAGAAACCGCCTTGTGGGTCTCCACCCAGGTGCGGGAAGATGCCATAACGCTATTCGGATTCGCGGAAAAAGACGAGAAGAAACTCTTTGAAAATTTGCTGGATGTTTCCGGCATCGGCGGCAAACTGGCTCTGGCGATTTTAAGCGGTATGCCGCTGAACAGCCTGTGCAGTGCCATCGTCAACGGCGATGTGAAACTTTTAAGCAAGATCAGCGGCGTAGGCAAACGCACCGCCGAAAGACTGGTTGTGGATCTGCACGACAAACTTCCCAAGCTGGGATTGAGCTTTGGTGGCAGTTCCAACCATAACGCCGTGCCGCAGGATGATCCCCGGAGCGATGCCGTAAACGATGCCTTGCTGGCATTGAGCCAACTTGGTTTCAAAAGCGAACAGGCCAGAGAAAAAGTCAACGAGATCGCCGCCACTCTTTCTGTGGAAGAATGCAGCAGCGAAAACCTCCTGCGGCTGGCGATCCAGCAGCTTGCCGGCAGCCGGTAAAGAGTTACACCGGCATAAGACATGGTGTTGCGGGGCAAAAATCTGTTATTTTTTAGCCCGCCGGTTGGAGTTTTTTCTGTCGGTTTGTGCCTGGGAGCGTTCTTTTGACCGCTGTTTGCGGTCTTCATCAACAAACTTTACATTTTTGAACATGTATTTGTTGGGACTTAACGCAATTTTTTTGTTACTGGCTGTTTTTATACCTTTGACCGTTACCTGTCCGGGTTTTATTGAGGGGTAGATTTCCTTGTATTTCCGGTTGTTATGCAGCTTTACATTGAACATGGAAAATACCGACAGACCTTTGTAGCCGGGCAGATGGTTGCCATCACGCACGGTCAGATTTTCCACAAGCACATTTTCCGGCATATAGCAGGCATAGCCGAAGTTGTGATGGTCAGCATAATTTCCGCTGATGATCGCGGCATTGGCGATTTTTTTGCCTGCCGCCGGAATAAAGGTTGAATTGCTTATTTTTATATTTCCACGCCAGAAACTGCCGTAATCTGCCCGCAAAGTTATAAAGTTCCAGGCGTAAACAGTGGTATTTTCCACCGTGAGTGTTCCATACCCGGTTACGCTTATGCCGCCTCTGCCGATGATGGAGTTTTTGATCGTTGCGTTGTAAACGCCGCAATGAGCATCGAAACGGGAGAGTTTGCAGCGGTCATATTCCAGATTTTTGCAATAATTGGACCCCATTATGCCCCAATATTGCGAATCAAGTATATCATTGGTTTGCGTGCAGTTGACAAACCTGATATTTGCCGCCCGCGAAAGCGATATATCGTAAGTACCGGTCGAGGTGGATTTGCTGTTGGGCTTTACGGTTTTGTAAACTTTTCTGCCGGAAAGCACACAATCCTGCACGGTAACATTACAGCAGTTGCTTATGCTGATAAAACCGCTGTAAGGGAAGCTGTGCGGTTTATCCGGCTCGATGACTTTGTGCGTGATATTGCTTATCAGCACATTGGAACGGGTTATTTGCATATTGCGGGAATAATATTTGTGAGGACCCGGTTCCTGATTGGCAATCGTTGTAAAGGTACCGCCTTTGACGATCAACTGTTTGCGGTCAATGGGGTAAACGGTATTGCCGGTGATCTGTTCAAAATCCCATGCCAGCGGCGTATCTTTGCTGATGGTGCCGTCTTTGCGGACAATGATTATATCGGTTTGAGCTTTGCCGGCGTTGGCATTTACGCCATAGCGGATAAAGCGTTTGATCTTGTTGTTATTCAGTACTATGAGAGAATCGGATTTGAGCAGCAGCGGCAGCTTGTTCTGATTTCTGTATAAGCTGGTCAACTCTTTGAGTTTGTAGTGTTTCCGGCGTGATTTTACAACAAATACCGGACGGTTGATCTTTTTTACTTTGCGGTCGTCAATGGTAAATTGGGCGTTGCTGAAATCGGTATCGGTCATGATAACTATTGCACGGTCGCCACCGCCGATATAATATCTGGCATTATCTTTGACCTTGACCGGCAGGTTGGCGGCGTTGGCAAAGTCATGAGCGGCGGCGATGGCGAGCTGGTCATCGGTTTTACCGTCGCCCCTGGCGCCGAATTTTTCGTAACTGACAAACTCCGGACTGTCGTCACTGCCGTTGCAGAAAATAGTTGCGGTCAATAGCAATAAAAGATAACAGTATTTGCTTAAAATATTCATTTTTGTACGATCTTTACCTTTTTGAACATGAATTTATTAAAACTTATCAATATTTTTTTGCTGTGAGCCTTCAGATTTTTTATGGTGACGGTTCTGGTCTTGATATAAGGATATTGTTCTTTGTATTTATCAGACTTGTATTTGTTGTTGAAGTTGGAAAATATATATATCGGCGGATATTTTTTGTTGACCCGCTGGTCATTGATTTTCAAGCCGTCAATTTCAATGTTTTCGGGCATATAACAGGTATAACCGAAGTCGTGGCTGCCGGTGTTGACTCCGCCGATAAGCTCCACCGGTCGCGGTTTTTGCGTCGGCATCCGGGCGAACTGACAGTTGCGGATAATGATTTTACCATGCCAGAAACTTCCGTAGTCAGCCCGCAGATTGATAAAAAATTTGGATTTGACCGAAGTATTTTTCACCAGCAAAGTCCCGTAGCCGGTCACGCTTATGCCCTGATGGCCCAGAGTGCAGTTTTTTATGGTGGCATTATATACGCCCATGTGGGCATCGACTCTGGAAAATCTGCAGTTGTCGAATACCAGATTTTTACAGTAGTTTGAACCGATTATGCCCCAATAAGAATCGTCATAAATATCGTTGAGCTGGCGGCAGTTGATAAATTTTATATCCGTTGCCCGCCACAGAGTCAAATCATAACCGCCGGAGCGGTTTTCCGGATATTTGACCATCGCATAACGCTTGTCGCCGGTAAATGCGGAATTTTTTACTGTAATATAAGCACAATCGCGGATGGCAATAAAACCGCCCGACATATAGCTGTGCGGGGTATTGCTTTCTCTGACCCGGTGGATTATATTGTCGAACACCACATTGGAACGCAACACTTCGATATTGCGTTTATGATAACAGTCTTTATCGCTTTTGCCGTTGTCAATGGTGGTAAAAGTACCGTTTTTTACGGTAATGGGTTTGGGGGGTATATAATGTACCAGACACTCGGTAAATGAATCAAAATCCCACAAGAGCGGAGTAGTTTTGTCGATGATGCCATGTTTATCCACAATTATCAGATCGCGTTGCGGGCTTTTCTGCACCGGGCGGTTGGATCGCAGGCGGTTGAACCGGCTCTGTTTGTTGTTTTGCAGCAGCAGCAGGACTTTGCCGGAAAAAGTCATATTGATTTTTGACTGATTTTTTTTCAGGCTTTTAAGTGTTTTGAGCTTGCGGTTGGGTTTATCCGGTTCCAGCCGGAAAACCGGCTGTTGATAATTTTTTGCGTTGCGGTCGTCGATGATAAAACTGGCGTGATTGAAATCGGTATCGGTTCTGATAACTGCAACTGTACTGCCGGAACCGATATAATAGCGGGCATTTTTTCGGGCTTTGACCGGCAAATTGTTTTTGTTGGCGTACTCATGAGCGGCGGCGATCGCTTTCTGGTCATCGGTTTTACCGTCGCCCCTGGCTCCGAATTTTTCGTAACTGACAAACTCCGGACTGCTGTCACTGCCGTTGCAGAAAATAGTTGCGGTCAATAGCAATAAAAGATAACAGTATTTGCTTAAAATATTCATTTTCTTCAATCACCTCACAGCTATAATAATACACCTTATGGCAATAAAAGCAATTAAATCAGGGCAATTATTGCAGAAATATGTGGGGTTTTCTCCGCATACGCCCGGCTTCGTTACTCTACGCCGAAACAAGCGGGCGGCAGGGTGTTCGCCTTACGCCACTATATTGTATGCCGGGTCATTTATAGCTTTGCCATACAAATTTTTCGTGATTGTCCAATGGCAGTTTTTTTACTGTTTGTTCTATACTGTGCGGGATTTGCCAGCGGTCAAGGGCTTTTGCTATGTGCAGACGCAAGAGTCCATCGGAACGGCGGATCGAAGCTCCGGAACCTTTGAGCTGTTCGAGCATTTGCCATGAGGGATCTTGAGCTTTTGCCGCCAGGCTTTCGCCGATTTTTTGCCGGTGTTCAACTTGTTTATCGGCAATTTTTATTAACGCCATCACAGTATGCCCGAAAAACTTTTCGCACTCAAGGTTGTTCAGATTTTTCAACAGCAGTTCCACGGCTTCGGCGGCGTGCAATTTGCCCAGCAGATAGGTTGCCGCGAGCCGGCGGGGAGCTGAAAAACGCAAATTTTCATTGACCGGGGTCTGGTCATCGTCTTCGATCATCTGCATAAGTTGCGGTACGCTCCGCGTATCTCCGGCGAGTGCAAGAGCCAGTGCTGCGTTGATTTTTTGCGGCGATTTTTCTCCGGCTTGGCTGAAAATCTCCCATGCCAGAGCTGTTTTGTTCTGCTGTTTGACATTCCAGATCGCCAGTGCGGGGGTTCCGCTGGCCAGCCCTGTTTTTATTTCGTCATCATTTGCCGAGTGCCAGACGGCATTTATATCTCCATCGGGGAGCTTGCTTTGCATTTTCGGATAAACACCGGGCGTTTCCGGCAACAGATGTTTTATGCTTTCAAACTTTACTTCGTGCGGCAGAATATTGCGTTTTTGAGCTTCAAACGCCAGATTCCCGGCGAGTTCTCCGGCGGCAGTCATCAAAGCGATCATCCGCAAGGCACAGCCCAGATCGTGATCCACGCCCAGATGGCGTGCCGCGGCGATCACACCGTGAACACTCTCCGGAAACAACACACTCATTGGTACGGGTATGGAAAGTTTTATTTCCCAGCAGGAAGCCGCGATCGTCCAATCCTGATAATCTCCGCTTTCAAAAAAGAGGTCTTGAGCGTGGGTATCCAAGTTGGATATTACATGGAAAAACGCTTCGTCGCATTTGCCTTTACTGGCAAAAAAATCTTTGATCGTATAACTTTTTGCAGGCACGATCCGCAAGCCCTCACGCACGCCGGGATTGTCCGAAAGCTGAACGCAATAACGGCTCTGCCGGTAATCTGCCAGCAGATGATCTTTGTGAGCGGCAAGCAGGCTCCGGGAGAAATCTTCCATATCGTATTGAGCGGTTCTGCCGGCATCAAAGTTATCGACATAAAAACTCCAGTCGTTGAGCTTGCCCATGCTGTAAGTGTAGCTGTTGAATTCTTTATCGTCCTGCCGCCCGCAACTTAAAGAGGCTCCCGCCATACGGCAAAGCACCGCATCTGCTGTGGAATCAATAAAGGTGTATGCCGAAACTTTACAGAGTTTGCCCGTATTGTCGCGGTAAGTTACGCTTTTTACGCGGGAACCGGATTTTTCCACATTGGCAAGAGCGGTTCCGTATTCTATTTTGACTCCGGCAGCAACGGCGGCATTTTCCAGCTCCAGCTTGAGTGATTCGCTCATGGAAAAATATCCCTGCCGCGTTTCGGATAAATCCTGTAACTGCCGTGCCAGTCCGCCGGTCTGCTGAATATAGGAGCGGGCAACAAAGCCGCCCGTCCATACGCCGCCGGGGTAGAAATTTTTTTCGATCGCCAACACTTTCAAGCCCCGTCGTGCGGCGGTGATGGCGGCGATGATCCCGGCGGTTCCCAAACCGGCAACCACGCAGTCGTAAGCTGATTCGGCAATGGTATCTGTTTCCGGCAGCCGGGTGTATTGAAAAATCTTCTGCAAACCGCGATCCAACGCGGTTGCGGCATTGGCAAAAGTTTTGTAACTGAAACGCGATGCCGTCCAAACCGTTTGAGCTTCGGCAAGTCCGGCGGGGCGATTCGCCCACTTTTCAGCAAAGAGTTTGCGGGCACTCTGCATGGTATCATTGCTCTGACAGGGCATTGCCAGAGTGTAAAACTTTTCCGCCGGAGTGCTTTTGACCGTAAAAATGCCGTAAACGCCTTCGGCAAGCGGGTTTTCCGAACGGATGGCGGCAGTCAGCAGTTTCTGATTGCTTTGACACCTCGCATCAATCACTTTCTCTGCCTGAATACAAACTTTTTTGCCGCACCAGTCCGCAAATGTATAAATATTGCCTTTACAACCGATGAGTTCCAACCCGAGTTTGGGGTGAACATTCCTTTTCCGGCACCAGTCGGCAAGTACCGGAGCCAATGCCGCCGGAATAACCTGATTGTTTTCCAACGCATGACGGGCAATAAGTTCCTGCCGGAATTCTTCCGCTCCGGTGGTTGTCAGCGGCTCCGACCAATCTTCGCCCTGCAACAGAGCAAAAGCGTAATCGCTCCCGACGGAAATAGAACTTTCCACCAGAAGAGCTTCCGGCATCGCCGCCGCCAGACCGCAGCCGTAAAAAGTAGCCCCTAATATAAGGGTTGGAGTTGTATAATCAATATTCATATCTGACATTTTTCAAACTTCAGGACAATCATCTTTCAGCAAAGCAAAAAGATGATTGTCAGGAAAAGGTTTTCCACCTATGCTAAAGCTGCGGCGACATGGGAAAAGGGTGATGGTGTTCCGCCGCGTGTGCTGTCGGCGGACATCAGTCAAGGTCTTTCCCTCTTTTCCTGGAGCCTGCCGACCTTTAACATTACTTTTCGGGTTTCATTTCGGCTATTTCGGTATCGGTCAGGGCTTTGTCGAAGATTTTTACATCGCTGATTATGCCGTTGAACCCGTATGCCGAGCCGCCTTTACTGCTGGCGCCGATCGCCGCCCAATTGCGGGTGGATTTGGTCATTTTGCCTTTGGCGGTGCCGCGGAGAACACCGTTGATATAGATCTTGACTGTTTCGCCGTCATAGCTGGCGGCAACCCGGTAAAAAGTGTTGTCTTTAAGGGTTCCCTGCGAATTTTTAGATGCAAGCACCAACGGCTTTTTGCCGCCGTCGCCCATACATATATAGAGCGATTTCCAGCTTATATAAATGCGGAATCCGGGACCTTGCGAGTGCGAATTGCTCCAGAAAAAGAGCTGATACTGACGGCTGCGGTGCATCTTTTCCGGAGTTTTGACCAATGCTGTGAAGGTAAAACCTTTGACCGGGTCAAATTCAGGAGGCATGTTAAAGCAGACCCCGGCGTAAGTCTTTTTGTCATCGGGGGTATTGAAGTTGAATGCCTTGCCGTCCGGGCCATCGACAACTTCAAACTGATTGTTGTTCCAGATCGTTACTTTGGGCACTTTGCCGGTAACTTCTTTGATCTTGGTCACATCGCCTTCGTTGAGCGGAAAATGCAAATAAGGTTCAGTTCCGTAAAGGGCAAACACCCCCATGCAGAAGATTGCGGTAAAAAGTTTTACGCCTTTCATAAAAGAATCCTTTCAAAAATTATTTTTCGTATGCTTCGATTTCGGCAATAATGGTGTGTTTGCCGTTGTTTTTGGTTACATAAATGCGAATGGCATCGGCTTCTTCTGGAGTAAACTTGAATTCGTACATATCCTGCTTGCTGTTTTCAGCCTTGCCGACGGTTTTCCAGTCTGCGGAACCTTTTTTGAGCTGTACTTCAAAGTCACGCAGCGATTGATTTTCCGGATAGACGACCACTCTGCCGATGGTTGCGGCTTTCTTGAGCTTGAGTTCGATCCAGTCCGGCACTTCGTTGGGGGTGTTATCCTGCCACGGACAACCGCCGCGGTAACTCCGGGCTTTGATCACGCCGTCGGTAACATGCCACAACTGGTTGGCAATGGGGTCGCGCGGACGGCGTTTGGCGTTGCTGGAAGGTATGATCTCAAGTTTTTCTTCTTCCATACGCTGCCAGAGAATGTTGCCCGGTTTGGCGAGCTTTTTGTAGGCATCTTCGATGACCGCTTTGATCTCATCGACCGTCTTGAGCTTGAAATCCCGCATATCTGTGGTGTAAACATGCACTTCAAAGGGGCGGAATTTATCTTTGATCCTGCCGTTGGAAGCCTTGATCGAACGGTTTTCGCTCAAGACCTGCAACTTGCTGTTGCCGAATTCGGGGAGTTCAAACTCATATTCGGCATCTTCATACTCCACATTGCATGCCAACAGCCAGACGGCTCCGGTTTCCGGATTTTTTGCCGCCCGCAAACGCAGACTTTTAGTGGGTGATTTGGCTTTAAGCGGAGTCTGGATAATGGCTTCTTCGCCCACGACTTTCTGCTCTTTGACCAGCAGCGGCATACCGAGCAGGATTTCGGGGTAATCGCCCTGAAACACATTGTAGTGCAGCAAGCCTTGAGCCCCCAGAATGAGTGCCAGAAGATTCTGCGAACGGTATTCTTCGTAACTGGGCACGCGGCTGCGGCGGGAACCGTGTTCGCCGTAGTTGAAGCCCTGATGCAGATACGCTATACTCTGGGCATCGACTTTATCTTTGAAATACTCTGCGGCAATATCCAGACAAACCACGATCTTTTTGAAGTTGCTCATCTGTGCTGTCTGGCTGGGGTGCGGGTAACAGTGGAAACCGTTGATTTCGCCGCAATCCGGGTAAGCGATCACCCCTTTGGTGCCGGTGGAAATAACCACCGGGTGCCACGGGTCAACATCGGCGGCGATCGCGGCGACCTTGGCCGCGGATTCCCGGCTCAAACCGGAGCAATCGGGTTCATCGACCCAGTAATGGGCAAAGACATTTTCCGGCTGCATATATTTTGCCACGCGTTTGCGGAAAAACGCTTCCGCCGCCGGAGTGATACCCTGTTTGGCAAGCACATTACGCAACCCGAAACCATTGGCAACCAGACCGAACCCCATCGGAGTCATACTGCGGACATTGGAGTATTTGCCGGTGTTGGTCATTACTGCCAGAAATTCAGGAAAATAGAAATCTCTGTTGTTCCAGCTCAACAGCAGAAACACCTTTTTGCCGTCGATATACCAGTTGCGGTCTTTGCCCCGCCATACTTCGCCTTTGCGGTATTCGAGTTTACGAATGGGAGTAACCGTCCGGGCGGTTACTTTGCCGGATGCATCGACGATTTCGGCAACAGCTTCCAGTCTGCCCATCGGGAGAGCGGCGGCATCGAACTCAAAAAGCACGCCTGCTGCTGCCGGTTTCTTTGCCGCTGCCAATGAGCTTTTTTCACCGGCTTTGCGGATACTGCCGCGAATGGAAACGCCCTTTTTGACATCGGATGCGGTAACTTTGAACCGCACTTTATCAAGTTTCTGCGTAACAAAGATCGCCTGCCGGTAATGCGGGTCGATAAGGTCGATGGCAATCGGCACAAATTCCAGATTTTTCATTACTTTTTTATCCACCAGCAAACGGTGGGTGGCGGCATCACGCACATTGAGCGTTACGCTGTATTTGCCGCTTTTTTCCAGCATTTCGGCCGGAAATTTGATCGTAACTTTGCTGTTGGCATCAACTTTCTGCTTCAGCAGAGTGCGGGTGTAGCATTTGCCATCGGAATCCTTCCACATCAGCTCCGGCATGATAGAGCCGGCTTTGCCGGAGGCGGCGGTCAGGTCGATCTGATAATCTGCGGCCAGTTTGCCTTTTTTGATATTGGCATTGATAACCGGTTCACCGGCTTTCCAGGCATACTGTTCAAGATTTGCCTGTGGAGGAAGCATTTTTACAAACACGCCCTTTACATTGAGCACACCGTTTTTACCGATGGCAGTGATTTCGCTGGATTCTCTGGCACAGTTGACCGTCCAGAAATCCTTGTTGCGGCTGGCAAGATCCAACGCCCGGAACGGAATGGCTATTTCCGCCGTCCAGAAATCTTTGCCGTGCTGAACTTTGCCGCGGAATCCGGATTCGTAGGTCGTATCCTGCACATAGCCGCCCTGATCGCAGGAGCGGTCAAAAAGTTCACCGTTATGCCCCAGAGCAAAGTGGTAATAACTGGCACTGTCGCCCTGCGGGTCGATCATTACTTCCACGCACTCATCAAAAAGTTTGGCGTTTTTGATCTCATTGGCCGGAATATAGCACTTGAAGCCGAATACAATATCAACACCGTTGTTTGCCACTGCCACTTCGGTACGGCGGGTCGCAGGCTTGTCGGAGTTCATGATTTTGAACGAACTGACGAATTGAGCCTTTTTCCAGACCGCATCGTCCAGTTTGCCATCTATGGCAATGTGTTCGGCATAGATTGGCTTGAGAATCGGTTCTTCCGCTGATATTGCAGTAAAACCCGGCACAAGAGCTGTCAATGCAGCCAACAGCAAAAGTTTTATTTTCATAGATTTTTATGCCTTATATTTAGTTATTGTCCTAAATTTTGTGAAAAACATTTATAATTTCCAATGTTGATAACAACATTGCCTACACAATTCATTTTGTTTTGCCAATAGTCCTCCCACGCTTTGGCATTTGTAAACCGTTTTAAT
>SUVS01000014.1 GCA_015061885.1 Lentisphaerota bacterium | reverse complement strand
CTACCACCCCATTTTTTTGCCAGGATTCCGGAGGGCGATACCGCTTTGCCGGATTTTTTTTGCCCGGAAAGTGTAACTTTCCGGCTCAAAAAAAGAAATCCGGCGAAAGCGGGTGCTACGCACTGATTGGCTGGAAAACCAGCCAATCGCCCTCCTGCGGCTGTATATAGGTTGCCCGGCTCCGGCGTAATAAACGCCTACGCTCGGGCTCGCTGCGGGCGTACCGCCCTTGCGTGTGCCCCAGAAGGTCGACGGTTCAAGTCCGGCTTGTCCCGCCGTAGTTTCATACGCAGGCGGATCTACCACCCCATTATAAATTCTCTGTCCGAGTCAGACCTCTGATTCGGACTTTTTTATTTTCTGCGTAAAAGTGCTTGTGTCAAAGGGATTTGCAACTTTTCTGCTTCTGCTGAATTTTCTCTGTGGAGAATGGGGAGAGGGCTGTTTGCCGACAAAATCCGCATAAAATCCCCCGAAATTCTCCGCCACAGGAGGTCACTAGACCTCTGCCGGAGAAAGATATAATAGAGAAAAGTTATGGGGTAGCTGTGGATTTTTTTTGCTTTTGTGCTATATTATATGACTTTTTCCGGGAAAATATGCTTCTCCGGCTGTTTGAAACATAGATTACGGGTTTTTTATGTCGCTTTTTGCTTTCTTACTGATCGTTTTTTCGGCGTGTCTGCACGCTTCTTGGAATCTGCTTGCCAAACGCTCGGCTATGACTGTGGCGTTTTATACGGTTATTTGCGGTACGGCGGCGGTCTTGTGGTCGCATGTGCAATTCTGGACCCCGCTTAAAGTCTGGCAGATGCCGACGCTCTTTTATATTTACATTGCCGGTTCGGTCACCAGCGATATAATTTACTGTCTGGGTCTGGTGAGGGCATACCGTACTATGGAAATGAGTACCGCTTACCCCATGATGCGTTCTCTGCCGCTGATCTTTACGGCGGCGGTCACCAGTATTGCCGGGTGGGGTGAAGAGCTTACGCCGCTGGCACTGCTGGGGATGCTGGTGGTTTTTATCGGCTGTATCATTATGCCGATGAAGGATTTCAGCAGTTTCAAGTGGAGCGACTACCTCAACAGCCGCATGTTTTTTATCATCATTGTGGCCTGCGGCACTACCGGTTACACTATTTTTGACAGTCAGGCTCAAGGAGTTTTGCGTGAGGTCTATTCCAATGCCGCCAAACCTGTTATCAGTTTGTCTTATTACTCCACCCGCGGCATCTGCCTGACATCGTCGCTGCTGATAGCTACTTTGCTGATAAAAGGCGAGTTTTTCAATTTCAAAAATATCTTCCGCCAAAAACAGTGGCCGGCATTTGCGGCGGGGGCGTTTGCCTCGCTTACCTATGTAACAGTTTTATTGGCAATGAATTATGTAACCAATGTATCTTATGTGCAAGTTTTCCGTCAGCTGGGTTTGATCTTCGGACTGCTCGGCGGAGTCATTATCCTCAAAGAGCGTTGCAGTATGCCGAAGATCGTCGGAACCTTGCTGATTATTTCCGGATTGGTGCTTACGGTGCTGTAACCAGTCTTTCGCCGGGAGCAATGTCGGAAACTGTATCCACAAAACTGCCCACGCCGTAGCGTGACGCCTTTTGCAGCGGGCGGGTTTTTTCGATCATGATATTTTTGGCGGAATTGGTGTGAAATTCCAGTTTGAACGGAGCTTTGTCGTAACCGTAATTCTGATAGCCGGTCATAAAATTGAGCTGTACGCGTTCGTTGGGCTTGGCTTCCAGGGTATAAGTTTTCTTGAATTGAGCTTTGGTATTTTTGGTTACAGAATAAAGTGTAAAAGAGATTTTACCGGCTTTTTCCGCTTCCATCGAAAGCGTGTACCAGCCGGGGATCAGCGGTTCGCTTTGAGCTTCTTGGGCTTGCCAGAGATTTACGACTTTTACCCCAACTTTGCCTTTGCCGGTAAGTTTTTCCGGCTGCATATTTTTCTGCATGACCGGGGCGGCGATAGAGGCTATCCACTTATAACCTTTTTTGGTGGGATGTGCCCCGATGAGGTTTTCCCGTTTTTTCCAGACCTCGAGTTCAGTACGCAAAGGTTTTTCGTATTCGATCCAGACCGCATTGCCGTGGGGAAAATATTTCTGAAAATCATCCCGCAACATTTTATTTATCACCGATCCGGTACGCTCGCGGGGGGTGGATTCGCCGTTTTTACCAAAAGGACTGGGCAGGATCGACCCCAGAAATACCTTGCGGGTGCCGGGGCGATCGAGCAGCGTATTGACGATCCTGACAATACGCTCAACAGTTGCTTTGGCCACGGCGGGACTCTGACTGTCGTTTTTGGCGGCACTGGCATCGTTCACCCCGATCAGCAGATGGTAGTACGGTGCATCAGGAATACGGTTTTTGTCGTGGATACGCTTGAGTACCCGGTAGCTGGAATCGCCGCCTTCCCCGGCGTGTGAATAGCCCAGCACTGCCGTATGCGTGCCTTCAAAAGCCAGATCGGGCAATAAAAGCAACAGTTCTTTGCGGAAATAATCACCAGCTTGAGCCCAGGTAACGCTGTCACCGATCATGCACAGCACCAGCTGGTTCTGACTGCGGCGGCGTATTTCATCTCCGCTCAACGGGCGGAAAAGCTCACCGGCGGTAAGGGTTTTGCCGTCATAAGAGAGTTTATCCCAGGTACGGTTGGCAATATCTTTTTCCTTATCCTGTGCCGCAAGATTCAACAATGTCAGAAATACCGAAAAAATCAGAAAAATCTTCATAAATATATCCTTTCTTATCTTGTTTATTTGAATATACTGCCATTTTGTGCTATATTCAATACCATAAACAATAAAAAATTTACCATTTTCATAAAAAAATGCTTTATGGATATTGAATTATTGTACTGGGGCAGATCGTGGGGCAAATTGAGCAAACACGGTAAACGCAAGTTTGAGTATCACCCCTACTGCCAGTTGGAGATCTGCTGTGCGGGGCATTTGCTGATGACCACCGGCGACGGCAAATTTGTGCTGCGTTCCGGCGATATGCTGCTGCTGCCGCCGGGAACGGGGCATTATGTAACATATCCGGATGAAACCAACAAATTTTATTCGCTGAAATTTGAGGCCTCAACCGCTCCCGCCCACGCCACGCTCCTATTGAACAACACTTTAACTCAATGGTGCATAAACAGTTTGAACTTCTGCCATCCCGCCGATGCCCGTTATGCCATGCCGATAACCAACAGCAACCGGGAGATCGTTGAAGGGGTTTTAGCCGCATGTATGAAACGCTTTTGTGCCGATGAAGAAAAACACCGGCTCAACGAACCGGATATATTCAAGAAAATCCGCGATGCCGTGTTGAGTTCCGGCGAAGCGTTGAATGTGGAAAGCTGTGCCGAAAGACTCAATATGAGTGCCGTTCAGCTCAACTACCAGTTTTCCAAAGCGTTGAAAGAATACAAGCTGCCGGTGGAAAAATATTCGGTGAAAAAACTGATAGATCAGGCGATACTGCACCAGATCGACCGTTATCTGGATTTTACGGATTTTTCGCTTTCGATGATCGCCAGTCAGCTTAAATTCAACAATGTTTACACATTTTCCCGCTACTACAAACGCCTGACTGGTATATCGCCGGTAAAACGCCGGCATCAAAAATAATCAGCACTTTATGCTTGTGCGTTCTATCAGATTGCCGGTCACTACTGCTGGGGCGGGTTCTTTGCCGGTTTCGTACCACTTTTTGAGCATTTTCACGCTGTGCAGTGCCTGTTCTTTGACCGGCTGGCTGATGGTCGTCAGCCCCATGGACGCACCCTCTGACCACGAAATATTATCGTAGCCGATTATCGACACATCGCCGGGTATCTGCAAACCCAGCTCGGCACACGCCCGGCAGACGAACCCCGCCCGCACATCACGCATGGCAAAAAGTGCCAGCGGCTTGGGGGCTTTACGCAGAAACTCCACCAGCGAGCGGTAGCTTTCGTCAGAAAACGTCGGCATGAGTTCAAAAATCAAATCCCGGTCGAGCATGATCTCCTCTTCGGCCAATGCACCGCGGAATCCGGCGAGCATTTCTTTGAAAAACAGCGTATTGAGATTGCCGGTCACGCTCCCGTAATGCGGCATCTTGCTTTGCAGTAATCTGCTGCCTGCCATTCTGCCGATGGCACGATGATCTATACGGCAGGAACAACCGCCGTAAAAAGCCTCCTGATTGATAATCACATAGGGTATGGAATATTTTTTCAACGCCTCAAGGGTATCGCCGCTGCAATTTTCCAATATCATTACGCCTTGCAGTTCTCCCTGATGGATACGGTTGGCAAGTTCGTTGATGTCGAGGACGATTTCGCTTTCTTCCGAAAAACTCACCAGCACTTCTGCGTGTTCGTTTGCCGCCGCCATGCAGACTGCCGACAGCAGTGCAAGCATCTCTTCGGGGAATTTACGCAGCATGCCGCAACAGAACATGAAACGCCGGAATTTCCGCTCGTTGGTATTTCTGTTGACCGTTGCCCCACGATGCGGTATCAGGGCTATGAGCCCTTCGGCGGCAAGTTCTTTCATAGCATTGCGTACCACACTTCTGCCCACATTGAAATCGGCGGCGATCTTACGCTCGCTGGGCAGTAAAGCACCATTGGCGTATTCACCATCGGTGATCGCCTGACGCAGTACATCTATAAAAAAAGTGTTGGCGGGACGGCTCATAGTCTTTTGACTCATATTTTGAGGTTTTCAGCATACCATTGGCAACATTCGTGCAACCCCTGCCGGACATTGTGGGTCGGCTGATACCCCAGCAGTTCAGACGCTTTGCTGATGTCTGCCAGACTGTGGGGTATATCGCCGGTGCGTCCGGCACCATGTACGGCAACGGCATCTTTTATCTGCAAATCAAAAACACTCAATTCTTCTTTGAGATACTCAAACAATTCGTTGAGCGTGGTGCGGCTGCCGCAAGCGACATTGTAAACGGTATTCAGCGAACCGGGTTTTTCTGTCAGCAAAGCCAGCTCATTGGCCTGCAATACATTATCTATGTAGGTAAAATCGCGGCTGTAACTGCCGTCGCCATTGATCGTTACCGGTTCGTGCCGCAAAAGATTTATCACAAATTTCGGAATAACTGCGGCGTATGCTCCGTGGGGGTCCTGTCTTCTGCCGAACACATTGAAGTAACGCAGTCCGACGGTGTCTATGCCGTATAGATTATGGAAATTTTCGGCGTAAAGCTCGTTGACATACTTGGTTATGGCGTAGGGCGAAAGCGGTTTGCCGATAACATCCTCTTTTTTGGGCAGTGATTTGCTGTCGCCGTAGGTGGAACTGCTGGCGGCATAAACAAAGCGTTTGACCCCCGCCTGCTGGGAGGCAAAAAGCATATTTACAAAACCCAGAATATTGACATGCGTACTCGTTACCGGGTCTTTGACCGACCTCGGTACACTGCCCAATGCCGCCTGATGCAGAACATATTCCACTCCGTCGAGGGCTTGACGGCAATCGTCGATGTTGCGTATATCGCCTTCAACAAGCGTAAATGCCTTGCACCCGGCAAAGGCGGCAAGATTTTCCCGTTTGCCGGTGGAAAAATTATCCAGCACCACCACTTCGTTGTTCTGTGCAAGAAATTTTTCCACCAGATTGGACCCGATGAACCCCGCACCGCCGGTAATGAGAATACGCTTGTTTTCCAGTTTTTTCATTGGTCACGCCCCCGGTTGGATCGCTCAAAAATATTTCTGCACCATTGCTTCAAAGGCTTTGCCGGGTACACTTTTGGCGAAGCGTTGACTGAAGGGCGTACCTTCGTCGCCGCCCTGACATATCACCGGGTCGAGCGGTATTTTGGCAAGGAGTTCCACTCCATATTTTGCCGCGAGTTTTTCGCCGGCACCTTCGGCAAAGATATTCACCACCTTGCCGCAGTCCGGACAGACAAAACCGCTCATATTTTCCACCAACCCCAGCACCGGGAACTCCAACTGCTGACAGAAATTCAGACTTTTTGCCACATCATTGGCGGCAACCTGCTGCGGAGTGGTAACGATAACGGCTTTTTTATCGCCGTCAAGCAGCTGGCAGACGGTCAGCGGCTCATCGCCGGTACCGGGCGGAGAATCGATCACCAGATAATCCAGTTCGCCCCATGCCACATCGCTCAAAAATTGTTTGATGACGCCTATTTTCATCGGGCCACGCCAGATGATCGCCCCGTCAGGGTCGTCGAACATGAATCCCAGCGACACGACTTTGAGCGAACCGATCTCCTGCGGCAGGATCATGTCGTTTTCCATCATCACGCCGCAATTACCGAGTTTGAGCATTTGCGGTATGCTCGGCCCGTGAATATCCACATCCAGCAAACCTACGCTGTTGCCTGCCATTGCCAGCGACACCGCCAGATTCACCGCCACGGTGCTTTTACCCACACCGCCCTTGCCGGACATCACCACAATTTTGTGTTTGATGTTCTGCATGGTGCTTTTCAGACGGCAATCTTCCGCCGCCTTTTCTTTGCTGTTGCAGTTTGAGCAATCTCCATTGCAAGCCATAAATATTTCTCCTGTTACAGTTGCTCCGTCAAGCGGTGCCTGACCGGGTATTTACAAACTATATTCATCCGTCACTTATCCGTCAAACTTCCGTCATTTATCCGTCATTTGAGCTTAAAACAGCCTCGTTATTTATGATTCAAGGCGTTATCCAACGCCGCACGCATTGCCGCGACTGCCGCCGGACGATCGGTCCACAAACTGAAACTTTTCGCTCCCTGATGCAGCAGCATACCTCTGCCGTCGGCACATGGTATGTTGTTTTTGCGGGCAAACTCCTGCACTTTGGTCGGGTGATAGATCATATCAAAAACCGCATGAGCATTTTTCAGCAGCTCCAGCTCTATGGGCGGAGCATCGTCGGCACGCAAACCGGCACTGGTGGCCTGGATCACCACATCGGCACCGGCCACGGCGGCGGCGATCCGGTCAGTTTCGTCATTGCCCAGAGCAGTCAGCAGAGTATCTTTGCCGGCAAGCTGTTGAGCCAGAGCTTCCGCCTTGCTTCTGGTGCGGTTGACGATCGTCAATCCGGCAGCTGATCTTGAAACAAACTCAAATGCGGTTGCCTGTGCCGCACCGCCCGCACCTAATATAACGATTGTGGAGCCTTTAATATTGAGCTTGAATGCTTCAAAAAGTGCAGTTTCCAAACCATAACCGTCGGTACTGTCGCCATAGAGTCTGCCGTTGCGGTTTATTACGGTATTGACACTCTTTGCCGCCAACGCCGCCGGAGATATTTCATCCAACAGCGGTATCAACGCACTTTTGTGCGGCACGGTGGCATTGAATCCCAGCAGATTCCGGCGGGCAAACTCCACAAACTCCGGCAGTTCCTCCGGCTTTACATGGTATTTGCCGTAGCGTTCATCCAAACCGGCCGCCATAAATGCCGCATTCTGCATGGCGGGCGATACACTGTGAGCCACCGGGTCGCCGATAACGGCATATTTGATATTTTCATCGTCTAAAGTAAACATTTTTCACCTCATATAAACAACATACAATCGCCGTAACTGTAAAAACGCATCTGGTTTTCGATCGCCGTCTGATACGCTTTAAGCACTTTTTCGCGGTCGGCAAAACAGCTTACGAGCATCAGCAGCGTACTTTTCGGCAGATGAAAATTCGTTAAAAGCATATCCACTGCCCGCGGTTTGTACGGCGGATATAAAAATATATTGGTCGCCCCGCTTTGAGCCTGAACTCTGCCATCCTCGCCGGCACAGCTTTCGAGCGTCCGCACCGTGGTCGTACCTACTGCCACAACTTTTCTGCCCGCAGAACGCGTGGCGTTTATCAAATCGGCAGTTGCCGGACTTAAAACAAACCGTTCCGTGTGCATCTTGTGATCGGTAATGATCTCTTCGCTGACCGGCTTGAAAGTACCTGCCCCCACATGAAGCGTTACTTCCGAGCGGACAACGCCTTTTGCCTCAAGCTCTGCGATCACATCTCCGGTAAAATGCAATCCCGCTGTCGGAGCCGCCACCGCACCGGATACTTTGGCAAAAATGGTCTGGTAACGCTCAAAATCACTGCCCTCATCGCCCCGTTTGATATAAGGCGGCAAGGGTATATGACCGAATTTCTCCTGCAAAGTTTCCTGATCGGCATCGTCAAAATCAACAACAAAAGTGCCGTCTTCCAGGCGTTCAGCCACGGTAAAACCGGGGGCATCTGCCAACATATTTCCGGCGTGGTCGAGCAGTTTCACCCAGGTACCCGGCACTGCCCGCTTACCCGGCTTGAGCATGGCCTGATAACGGGTACCGGGAACCTTTTCGCCCGCCGGATGCGGATTGAGCAAAAGAGCTTCAAAGTACGCACCTTCCGCCAGACCGTTTTTTCTGCCGTACATTCTTGCCCGCATGACTTTGGTGTTGTTGCTGACCAGCAGATCACCCGGTGAAAGGTATTCAACAATATCGGCAAATTCCCGGATGACACACTCGCCGGTAGTCCGGTTCAGCACCAGCATCCTTGAGCGGTCGCGTTTTTCGGCGGGCCGCTGGGCGATAAGCTCTTCGGGCAGTTGATAATCAAAGAGATCAGTTCTCATTTCAATTGCCTTTACCGTCCTTTTGACTGCATCTGTTCACGGAAAAATTGCAGTTCGGCACGCTCATAATCGGTCAGACTGTTGATACCTTCCTGCGAAATCTTATCCAGCAGACGGTCAACTTCCTGCTGTGATACATGCGTTATATGCGGCTGCGGCGAGCCGGTTGCCCCGTTGTCTGCCGTATTGCCGGAAGCTCCGGAACCGGAGGGCCCGTGCCGGTCATAAGTCTTGCTTCTGCCGGAGCCGCCCAGACCTTTAAACAGGTCTTTCAGGCTCCAGACCACATCGCGTTTGCAGAAGATCATCAAATACAAATACGCTCCCACAAAGCCGCCCAGATGTGCCAGATGTGCTATATTGTCGAGCTTGCCGGAGCTCAAAATTTCCAGCAGTGCATATACAACGACCAGCGTTTTTATCTTGATCGGCACGGGTATAAAGAGCATAAACATCTCGGTGTTGGGCCGGAACATTGCCACAGCCAGCATTACGCCGAACAATGCACCGCTTGCCCCGACCGTGGGATATTTATCGCCCCAGTTAGCCGCCAGATGCAGCAAGCCGCCGCAAATACCGCTTACAAAATAGAGTATCAGAAAACGCGTTCTGCCCAGGATCGGTGCAACCATGCTCCCAAAAAGATAAAGTCCGTACATATTGAAAAATATATGGCCGAACCCATCATGGAAAAACATGTATGTTGCCAGCTGATACCAGTGGAACTTATACTCGTTTGCCCACAGATAAAGCGAACCGTTTTCGCCGATATTCAGCAGAAAAACCGCCACGTTTATAAAAATCAGCACCCAGACGCACTGCATGGCTTCGCGGGCAGCTCTGCCAAGGTCATCACGATATTGCATATAGGGTCGTTCTCCCAGCATTATTTACCTGCCGGTCACTTGCCGGCGGCTTCGTGTTCGAGAGCGTGGTAGCCGATGTCGCGGCGGCAGAATGCTTTTTCCCACTTGATGCAGTCCACTGCCTTGTAGGCATTTTCAATAGCCGCACGCACATCTTTGCCGCGGGCGGTCACGCCCAGGACCCGGCCGCCGGTATTGACGATCTCGCCCTTGTCGTTCAAACTGGTTCCGGCGTGGAAAACCTTTGCCCCGGTGGCGGCGGCTTCCGCCAGACCGCTGATGGCAAAACCTTTTTCGTAATCGCCGGGATAGCCGCCGGATGCCATTACTACGCAGACCGCCGGTTCACTGCTCCAGAGCAGTTCAGCTTCGGCAAGTCTGCCGTCAGCGACTTTCTGCATAACATCCAGGAGATCGCCTTCAAAACGGCTCAAGACCGCCTGTACTTCCGGATCGCCGAAACGCACGTTGAATTCCAGAACTTTGACGCCCTTATCTGTAACCATTGCCCCCACAAAAAGCAGACCGCGGAAGTCCAGATTTTCTGCCTGCAAACCTCTCAAAACATTGTCCAGAACATTTTTCTGCACTTCTTCCAATACGGCATCTGTCACCACCGGTGCGGGGCTGTATGCCCCCATGCCGCCGGTGTTGGGGCCTTTATCCTGATCGTAAGCCCGTTTGTGATCCTGACTGGAAGCCAACGCCCGGATGGTGTTGCCATCGACCAATGCCAGAACGCTGGTTTCTTCGCCGAACAGACACTCTTCGATCAGCACCCGGCTGCCGGCTCCGCCGAAACCGCCGTCAAAGCACAAATCAATAAAGTCGCAGGCATCTTTGGCATTGTCGGCAACCAGTACGCCTTTGCCCGCCGCCAGACCGTCAGCCTTGACCACGATACCTTTTTCGCCGTTGGCAAACTCTTTATTGACATAATCTTTAGCCGGTGCGGGAGTATCGAACTCGGCGGCACGGGCGGTGGGGATATTGTATTTTTCCATAAACTTTTTGGCAAAAGTCTTGCTGCCTTCCAGCTGGGCGGCGGCTTTGGAAGGGCCGAAAATCTTCAGACCGCGGCTTTTGAAAACATCCACGATACCGTCGCAAAGCGGGGCTTCCGGTCCGACGGCGGTAAAGTCAATATTGTTTTCGACAGCCCAGTCAGCCATCTTTTCCAGTTCATCGACTTTGATATTTACACATTCAAACTCCTGTGCAATACCGGCGTTGCCGGGGGCACAATAGACTTTTTCCACATTTTTGCTCTGTGCAAGAACCCAGCACAACACATGTTCACGACCGCCGGAACCGACTACCAAAACTTTCATTTTCAACTCTCCTGTATCTTAAAGTTTGAATTCTTAAAAAACATCTTCGCTGATTTCTTTTGCCAGAGCCTGAACTTTTTTCAGGTCTTTTTTGCCGTTGCCCAGCATGGGGATAGCTTCGACTTCAAAGAAGCAATCGGCACGGGGTATCCACAGATTCGGCAGGCCGGATTCCCGCATTTTCTTCAAAAGGTCTGCTATATCAAATTTGGCTTCTTTAGCGTAAAATACCACCAGCTGTTCGCCTTTGCGTTCATCGGGGCGGGCGGCAACTGCCACCAGACTGTCCAGATGGCCGAGTTCTTCGATCCGCCGTTCGATCATTTCGTGCGGAACCATTTCGCCGGCGATCTTGCTGAAACGCGTCATACGCCCCACAATACGGATACAGCCGTTGCGGTCAACTGTGGCTATATCGTTGGTATTGTAATAACCGTCGGGCGTAATGGCGTTGGCGGTGGCTTCGGGATCATCCAGATAACCGATCATTACGCTGGCTCCTTTGCAATGCAGCAAGCCCTGTTCATTTTCGCCCAGTTCAGCACCGGTATCCGGATCAATGATCTTGACCGCGATCCCCGGCATGGGTACGCCGATACTGCCATAGGGCCCGGATTCCTTGCCCAAAGTAAAAAGTGAACTGGATATATTGATCGCCACAATGGGGCTCATTTCCGTACAGCCGTAGGCTTCGACAATATTCAAACCGGTAATGGTTTTGACCCGTTCAAAGAGTTTACGCTGAAGTTTTTCAGCTCCGGCGATCACCAGCCGCAGCGAGGAAAAATCTTCCACGGTAGCGTATTTGAGATAACTTTGCAGGAATGTCGGCGTGGCCAGCAGCAGAGTTATGCGGTTCTCTTTTATGGTCTGGCACACTGCTTTGCCATCCAGCGGATTGGGCACATAAACCACCGTTGTACCCGTTACCGCCGGGAAACAGAAGTTGGTCATCAGCCCGAAAACATGAAAAAGCGGCAGATTGCCCAACACGCTGTCGTTGGGCCGCCAGGCGATCTCACGCCAGAAACTTATGATGTTGCTGTGCAGATTGTGATGCGAAAGCATCACCCCTTTGGGCAATCCGGTCGAACCGCTGGAAAAAAGGATCGTTGCACAATCCGTAACGCCCCGCCACGAAGCCGGCGAAATCATACGGATCAGTATCCAGTGCGGCACCAGCAGCACTTGAAGAAAATTCAGAAATCTCTCCACCGCAGTTGCGGAAGCAAAAATATCTTCCAGAAACACCATTTCTTCAATAACCGGCTGTCTGAGTTTTTCCACTAACGCCCGGCTGGTAATGATCGTCTTAAGCTCCGCCTTGAAACGCATTTTCTGCATGGCTTCGGCTCCGGAGGTGTAGTTTATCATCGCGGCACGGCGGTCAGCAAACCACAAGGCGAGCAAGGCTTCTGCCGCAATGGTGCCGTTGGCGAGCATGATACCCATATTTTTGCCGTTGTCGTTGCGTTCCGACAGAAGTTTGCGGAATTTTTTGCTCAAAAGCACCGACCGGGCAAGCACCTGAAAGTTGTTGAGATGTTCCGCTGCATCGTAATCTTTGAATGTTACCTGCAACGGGTGCTGTTTTGCCCGTTTGAGGAACCGGTGATGGATGGTTTTTTCGCCGGGGATCAGCGGCATTTCCGCCTCGGCACCCAGTTCGCCGATCTTCTGCCAGATTTTGAAACCGTTCCAGTCGCCGGGGATGGGATCGCCCACATAAACTGTTGCCGGGATCGGCAGTTTGTGCGGCCGGATGAAACGCAGATGCCCCTGATGGATACGGAACAGACTGCCCCAGAGCATACTCAAGTGCATGGGTATGACCGGTACATCCTTATTGGGAAGCATCGCCGCCACGCCGCTTTTGAATTCCTGCATCACGCCGTTCTGGGAGATCGAGCCTTCCGGAAACATGCAAACTACGCCGCCGCGGTCAAGCACCCGGTGGACCCGGTCGAAAAACTTCTGCATCTGCTTGGGCTGGTTGGCGTTGGGTACTTCCAAAGCTCCGATCCAGCGGAAAAACCACTTGAATCCGGGCATCCGGTAGAAGTTGCTGTGTATGAGAATGGTAACTTTCCGGGCTTTCAAACCCATGATGAACAAAGCATCCAGAAACGACACATGATTGGAAACGATCAGCACCGGTCCGTAATCCGGCAGCCGTTCGGCATGTTCCAGCCGCAGATGGTAAAAGGTGTTGCAGAGTATGAAAGTCAATGCCCGCAACAGCAGTTCCGGCCGCCAGATCAGCAGAAAAACGCCCCATGCAATAAGCAGATATTGCGAATAAAGCTCCAGGCCGTGCGGAGTGGCACGGACTTCGTCCCAGCACAATTTGAACGCACTTATCAGCACCACCGGCAGCAGTATGATACAGCAGGTAAGGAACCAGTGGCTCTGGCGGCTCCGCTGATCGATGTAGATAAGGTGCATCGCCACTCTGCCGCCGACCAGTGCCAGATAGATACCCAGTGCCAGCCCCGCCATACACCATGCCGGAGAAGCATCCGTCACCAGCTTCAAAGCCAGAGCCAGCCCGAACACCACCGGCAAAGTCAACCCGGTAAGCAGACCGAACCGGCGGCAGCGGGCAACCGTAATGATCCCCGCAGTGGTCGCCGCCGAAATCCATATAACTCCCCAGTCACTGCTGAAGGCGGCACTCAAGGAACTGCGGAGTATCACAAACAGAGCCGCCATACAGAATATGAGCGATCCCCAAGCTACCCAGCCGACCTGACCGTCGGTATTGATTTTACGAGCCATATATTACAACAAAAACCTAATTTCACATAGTAACTGATATACTTTTAATTATATATAAGGTACAGCCAAAACTGCCGAAAAGCAAATTTACCCCTGCTTAAAAGCTGAATTATTACGCAATTAAAGGTTGCAGAAAAGAATAAATGTGCTATTTTTATAGACAGAGTTGATTTCAAAACTCAAAATAGGCAGTTTCTGCTGCCGGAAAAATTTACTGAAACCGCCCGGAGCCTCCGGCAAAAACCAATCGGAATAAAAAATCAGGGAGTTTTGAGCTTTATGAAAAAGTTATCCTTATGTTTTTCAGCAGTTATTCTGCTGACAGCTTTTTTCTGCGGTTGTTCAAGCAATGATGCTGACCAGACCGACAAAGACCCATCCAAGTTTGAAAACATGCCCAAACGGCAGGTCAAAAAAACATTGCAGAAAATCCCCACCGGTGATTGCGAACTTAAAATACCTTACGATATTACCGTAACTGCCGGTACATCGCAGGAATTGAATATCCAGCTTGCTTACTATGGCCGCAAAACTCTGGAAGTCAAAGAGTGGTATATGTTTGACCGGTATAATTTTGAAATCCGCTACCGCCGGTTGGAAACCAATAAATTGAACAACAAAAAAATACCGTTCAAAGTATTCCGCCTCAAACCGCCCAAAGATGCCAACCGTTCCGGCTTGA
The DNA here is from genome assembly GCA_015061885.1 of Lentisphaerota bacterium. GTDB lineage: Bacteria > Verrucomicrobiota > Lentisphaeria > Victivallales > Victivallaceae > SIG78. Next base: position 40,054 of record SUVS01000014.1, on the reverse strand, counting down.
TCCTGAACCGCGGCAACCGGGCGGTACTGTCGATGAATCTGCCTTTTGTCGGCGATCTGAATCCGGGGGAAAAAGCATTGTTTGAAGTTTATGTAAGCACCACATTAAAAACCTTCAAACTCCGCAGTAACCGTATGCTGGTAAGAGCCCAATAATGAGTAATTTTATGAAAAATTGGCACATCGTCGGTATTTGCGGTATAGGCATGAGTGCCCTTGCCCAGTTTGCCCGCTCGCAGAATATCGGTGTTTCCGGCAGTGACCGGGCGTTGGAAAAGAGCGAAAATGCTCAACTTAAAGCTATGCTTCAAGCTCAAGGCATTGAACTTTATCCGCAGGACGGCAGCCGTTTTGCCCCCGGCAATCCGCCGGTGGATGCGGTGGTTTATTCTTCAGCGATCGAAGAAAGCAATCCGGATTTTGCCTCCTCGCAGGGCATAGAAAGGCTCCATCGGGCAACCGCCCTTAAAGAGCTGATATTGCAGCAGTGTTCCAGCGGCAAAGTATCTGTGGCAGTTGCCGGCACCTGCGGCAAGACCTCCACTACTGCGATCATTTCCGAAGCGTTGAACAACGCCGGAGACGATCCGGAGTGCATCAATGGCGGCATGGTCAAGGCTTTTATGACGGAAAAATATCCCGGCAATTACCGCCCCGGCAAGGGGGCAATAGTTTTTGAAGCCGACGAAAGCGACAAAAGTCTGCTGGAGTTCCACCCCGATTACGCCCTGGTGCTGAATATCGGCACTGACCATTACCCCAAAGCCGAACTGGCGGAGATGTTTGCCTGTTTTGTAAATCAATGCCGGAAAGGTGCCGTGCTGGAAAAAGAAGTTTTTGAACTCATCGGTGATAAGATAAAGCCGGATCTGGCAATAAAAACCTTTTCCGGAAAAACAGACGATTCAAATTGGTGCATCAGTGATTACAAAAATCAGGCCGGCAGAAGCCTTGCCCGGTTCAATAATGGCGAATGGCACGCCTTGCCGTCACCCGGCAGACACACGGCTCTGAACGCGGCGGCGGCGGCGGCTCTGCTGGAGCTTTCCGGATACGATCCCAAGCTGGCTTTACGCTGTGCATTGAATACCCACGGCGTTGCCCGCCGTTTTGACTATAAAGGCAAAACAGCTTGCGGAGCAAAGATTTACGACGATTACGCCCACAACCCCGAAAAACTTGCCACTGTCTTATCCGCCGCCCAGGAAGTCAGCGGAACTTCCGGCAGAGTATTGATGCTTTTTCAGCCGCATGGGTACGGGCCTTTCAAGTTTATGGCTGAAGAGCTGGGCAGAGTCTTCAAAAAACTTTTACGCAGTAACGATAAAGTATATCTTGCCGAACCATTTTACGCGGGCGGAACCTCAAGTTTTTCGCCCCACGCTGAAGATGTTTTGCAACAGTGGCAGAACACTTACACCGATATAAATGTTGAGCTTTTTGCCGACCGGCAGACCTTGAAGACTCTGCTCCGGCAGCAGGCGGCTGAAAACGATGTCATCCTGATCGCCGGAGCCAGAGATAACACCCTTGCCATGTTCGCTTCTGAACTGGCAGACGGCGGAAAAATGCTATGAAAAAATATCTTTACGCTCTGCCGTTTATTATTGCCGCGGCGGCTCTGCGGCCGGTACTTTTGCGGGAATTGTGGTTCGACGAAGCGTTGACACTGCTGAATTTTGTCCTGCCGCTGGATCTGGGCAGGATTTATTTATCCTATACAATTCCCAATAATCAAATAGTATATTCCATGCTGCTGAAAATATGGGATCTCTTTTATATCGGTTATACAGATATAACGGTACATTGGCGACTGCTTTCGGTAATACTCTCTTTCGGCATGTTTGCTGTAATAATTCATCTGAATAAAAAAATTGACGGAAAACGATTATTTTCAACTATTTCAGTATTATCCGCAATAAGTCTTTCGGCGGTTTTTCTCAACTACGCCACGGCATTGCGCGGCTATGCGGCGAGCTGGTTTTTTGTATCTTTATCGCTGTTGGGTTTGTATAATATTTTTCATAACAGAATGTGTTCCGGCTGGAGCATTTATATAATTTCATCCATTCTGGCCGTCGGTACGGTGCCGACCAATCTGCTGGCGTTGGCGGCGGCTCTGCTTTACGCGGTTCCGTGGATGAAAAAGGAGTTTTACCGGGATAAAAGGGCATATATCGCCGCCGCCGTACTGCCCGGCAGTCTGCTGATATTTTATCTGCCCATAATCGGCGATCTGCTGGCGGCGTTCAAGCTGGGCGAAGGTTTTTCCGGCAGAAACGCGGCGGCACTGGTGACTTCAGGCATGTACTTTGCCGGCTTCGGGTTGCTGTTGATTTTCGGACTTTTCCGCCTTGAAAAACCCGATAAGGCACACTTGATGCGTTATCTGATCTGGCTCCTGCCGTTTATCAGCATATATATTCTGAACCGGCCGCCGTTCCCGCGGGTATTTGTTACCATACTGCCGGTTTTGTGTATGCTGGTTATCGACGGCATAGCGAACCTGACCAACTCTGAAAAGTGGCGGTTCTTCCACCGGGCGGCATTTTTCCTGATAATCATTGCTTCACAGCCGGTAATACTTATAACCGGGGCGGTAATAGCAGAAAAGAGCGGTCTGTCGCGGTTTGAAGATGATTTTTTCCACCCGTGGTATATGTTTCCGGGGTACAAAGTTTCAGCGACAGTGGAACTTATAAAAGAACTGCCTGAAAATACAACGATTTTCATAAGTTTTCCAGCCGACCCGGCACCGGTTTTATTTTATGCGGTAAATAACGGCATCAGTCGGCAGTTCCACAGCGACATACCCTTCAACTCGGTAAAAAAACTTGACAACGGTTCGGCAGTAATTTTGCGGTACGATGAAAACCCCGCCGCTTATGAAGAACGCTTCGGCGGCAGACTCGAAAAAACCGCCGCGACCAAACTGCATACGGTTTTCAGACTGCATAAATAACTTTAACTCGTTTATACCGTATGTTTAAAGTAAAAAAAAACACTTTTTTCTGACTTGAAATATTGAAAAATGTTCAAAAGCGTGTTATACTTTCTATTAACATATTATTGTAAGCGGACTGTTATAAACTTCAAACCCATTGGAGAGAGCATGAGCAAAAAACTTTTTCTGACAATGCTTGCACTGCTGACGGCAATACCCGTTTTACTGCAGGCATCAACCCCGCAAGATGTGGCACGCCGTCAGGCGTTCACCCGCGAATGTGGCGAAAATGCCGCCAAAGCCGCCAAATATCTTAACGATAAAGACCCGGAGATCCGGCGTTACGCCCTTTATCTCTACGCCAAAAAGTATGGCTCCAAAGCGATCCCGGCATTGAAGAAAGCCACAGCAGACAAGGATTTTCCGGTGCGGATGACTGCCGTATCGGCACTCTGCGATCTGGCAAAAAAGGATGCCTCGCTGAACCAGCTGCTTATAAAAATAGCCACCGATGATCCGGAACTGGCGATCCGCGAACTGGCAGGCAAAGCCAGTTGGCCCTTCAAACGCGATATATTGCTCATCCGCAACAATCCCGGCTGGGATCATGAAGTAATTACGCTCAAACGCTGGAAAATTGCCGATGACAAGTGGAAATTCCTCCCCGACCCCGGAGCCAAAGGGCATACCGATAAGTTCAAATACTACGCCCGGAAAATCAGCGAAAAACAGTGGAAGCCGATCAAATACGGCTATTGGGAAGAACAGGGTTGGGAAGATTACGACGGCATCGGCTGGTACCGCATCCGCTTTACCATGCCCAAAAAAGTCGATCACAACGCTTTTGAACTGCACTTTGACGGTGTGGACGAAAGTGCGTGGATCTGGCTGAACGGCGTCTATCTCGGAAGTCATGATATAGGCGTGGCCGGTCATAACAAACATTTTGCCGTGGACGGCACCAAAGAAGTCAAGTTCGGTGCCGAAAACCTGCTGGTCGTGCGGGTAAAAGATACCGGAGCCGCCGGTGGTATCTGGCGGGCGATCCATGCTGAAATATTAAAGTAATTGTATATTTGAAAGGAAACATCATGAAAACTCTGACATTTCTTGCTCTCTTTGCCGCCGCCATTACAAGCGTTTCAGCCGCTGTTATCGCCGAATGGGATTTCACCAAAGGTCTGAAATCCGCCGATGGAAAATTTGAATTCAAGCCGCGGGTGGCAGACTTGGTAAAACTCACTCCGGAAGGTGCGGAGTTCTCTTTCCCCGCAAAAAATGATACCGATGCAGGGATGGCAACCGTAAAAAGATATGCCGAAATGACTCCCAAAGGAGCGTTTGAACTTGCCATAACTTTCAAACCCGATATGGAAGCATATTACCCGAAAACCAAGACCAAATACAGTGTTCTGCTGGATAATAAATACTATTATTACCACAAATCCGACAAGTCCGCTTATCACAGCGGTATGCTTGTGCGAACCACCATCAGCAACAATAACATCAGTGTAACGCTCTATCTGGGAATGGGCAAATGCACCGAAACCGTTTCAGGCCCGTACATCAAAACTGACGGCAAAACCTTCCATACCCTCAAGATCAAATACGATCCCGCCGGTACAGTAACTTTTGTCTGGGATAATCAGAAGCCCCTCGTCCGCCAGACCAAAAACAAAGGGCCGCTTTCTCCGGCGGGCTACCCGCTGATCGTCGGCGACCGTTACAGTTCGACCCGTATGCCGTTCAAGGGCACCATCAGCAAAATAGTGCTTTCCGATGCCGATACAACTGCGGCGGCAGCAAACAAATGATTTGAGATTTGAGGTATTGAAATATGAAGATATTTTCTATTGCAGCGGCATTGCTTATTACCGCCCAAGCCGTTCCGGCGGCCGTGATCGCCGAGTGGGATTTGAGCAAAAGTCTGAAATCCGCCGACGGCAGATTTGAATTGAAAATCCGCAATGAAAAGTTTGTTCAGCAAACCGCCGAAGGTATGATTTTTACCGATCCGGGCAAAGATATTGATGCGGGGCTTACTGCTGTAAAGCGTTATCCCGAACTTACGCCCGCCGGAGCATTTGAGCTGGAAATAAAGTTCAAGCCGGATTTTTCCAGATTTTCGCCCAACACCAAACGCAAAGATGCGGTCATCTTTGATACCAAATACCTTTTCAACACCAGACCGGGCAGCAAAAAAGCCGTTAATTCCGGATTTCTGGTGCGGCTGCGTTTCGGTAAAGATGCGGTTCTGCCGGATATATTTTTAGGTTACGGCGACCACACCAAGCAAGTTACCGGTCAGTGGAAAAAAGGTTTCGGCAATGATTTCCACACCCTGCGTATAGGTTATGATCCGGCGGGTTTTGTATCGTTCCAGTGGGACGATCAGGTCAAACACACCGTGGAAATCGAAGGCGGCAAGATCGCTCCGGCGGTACGGGCCGCTGTCATCGGCGACCGCATCAGTTCCACCCGCAGTCCTTTTGCCGGAATTATCAGCAAAGTAGTTTTGCGTACTGCTGAACCGGTCAAAGCCAAAACAGTGGAAATGGTTGATCCCGGTTTTGATATACCGGAAAAAACCGCATTGCAGCCGGTTCCTGCCGGTTACAAAAATATTGCCGAGTGGAACTTCAACGGCAATCTGCAAACCGATGCCATGAAAAACGAACTGAAACTCCGCGGCAATACCCAGCTGGTAAAAGTCGGCAACTCCGGAGCATTGGCGATCAACGCTCCCGGCCGCAAGGTAAACAATAAAGCCGCCGGTGCCGAAGTCAAAGGCGGCATCAAACTGCTTTCGCCCGCCGGCAAAGTTTACATGCAGATGCTCGTTATGCTCGACAAAAAACAGCATGTCGTTCACAAAGGCAGAGAAAAAATGCTGCTTTTTGACAGCAAATATCTTGAATACCGCGAACACTCCGGCTTTATGCTCGAACTTACCGACCTGGGCGACAACGCATACCGCATGGTACTGCATTCCGGATTCGGCAAAAAGAGCCTTGCATCCACAAGTGCAGTCTTTTACATGGAACTCGGCAAATGGTACGAACTGGCATTTGATTTTGATGCCCGGGGCACTGTCCGCTTCTTCTGCAACGGCAAAGATGCCGGCAAATCCCCGACGCATTACGGTACGGTGGCTGTTGCCAAACGCTCTCCCGTTTTCGGCGACCGTATCAGTTCCGGGCACCGTCCGTTTGAAGGTTTTATCGGTGCAGTCCGCATGTCCACGGCTCCGGCTGAAGAATTCAGTGTTATCCGCAACTACGCCAAACGCGGAGCCTTTATCCGCGGCGAAAAAGATAAAAAACTCTATTTTAATCTGCACAGCCGCAAGCAGAGTGTCAAAGACCTGAAGATAACTGTAAGCAGTCCGTGCGGCTTCAAACAGGAATTTACCGCAGATGCCGTAGAACCGGAAAAACCCGTTGAATTTGCTCTGGATGTAAACACCACTCTGCTCCCCGGCGATTATGCCTTTGACGCCGTTGTAAGCGATGCTTCCGGCAAAGTGCTGACAAAAAATAAACTGGAGTATTACATTGCCGAAGGCAAAACCCCCAATTTCCCGCTGATGATGTGGGGTGGTGATATACCCGAACGGCTCAAAAATGCCGGATTCACGCATACCAACACCACTTTTACACCCAACTCCGGCGAATACAGTCCGGCGGGACTTATCAGTGCCATAAACAGGCTGGATAAATCGCTCAAAAACGGCATCTGGCTGTGGGAACGCATCGGGCCAAAATATCGTTTTATCACCCAAAAACGCTTTTTGCGTACCAATAAAGCGGGTAAAACATGGAACGCTCTGGAAGCCTCCAATCCCGAAGTCGTTGCCGAATATACCCGTGTAGCCGTTGATACGGCAAAATCGCTGGGCGAACACCCGGCATGGACCGGCGTGCTTTCCAACAGCGAGATCCGCGGCAACAGCGGTTTGAGCTGGGGCGGTCAGGAGCCGGAAAACTTCCGCAAAGAAGCCGGTTTTGCCATCCCCAAAGGTATCACCGGCAGAAGCCCCATGCCGCACAATCTTATCGACGATTTCCCGTGGGACAGAGTCATCAAACGCGATTCGCCGGAAATGATCTTCTACCGCTGGGTGTGGAAAAAAGGCGATGGCTGGAACCCGCTGCACACGGCAATAACCGAAGCGTACCACAGTGTTATCAAGCGTGATAACTTCCTGACCTTCTACGATCCGGTCACCCGCGTTCCCCCGCTGTGGGGCTCCGGCGGCAGAGTCGATGCCATCAATCAGTGGACTTACACCAACCCCGACCCGATCAAGATCGGTCAGGCCACCGATGAAGTCATTGCCATGGCTGACGGCGTGCCCGGTCAGAAAGTTTATAGCATGACCCAGGCGATCTGGTACCGCAGTGCCACCGCCCCGAAAAACGAAACCGTAGCCAATCCTCCCGAATGGCTGAAATACGAACCCAACGGCAGTTACATAAGTATTCCTGAAGATGCTTTGAGCATTGCCCTGTGGAGCAAGATCAGCCGCCGTCTGGATGGCATCATGTATCACGGTTCGGGTTCACTGCTGACCCGCGGAATCGACGGCGGCTACCGCATGACCGACCGCAGAGCCGCCAAACGACTGGCAAAACTCAACAAAGAAGTCCTCCTGCCGCTGGGGCCGATCCTGCCGAAAGTGCCGGAACGCCCGGCAGAAGTGGCGATACTGGAAAGTTTTGCCTCGGCACTTTACGCCCCCAAACATTTTTCATCGGGCTGGAGCCGCAACTGGGTGGCAGATATTCATCTGGCTCTGGCATGGGCGAATATCCCGGCCAATGTATTCTACGAAGAACATCTGCTGGACGAAAAATTCCTCAAAAACCTGAAAGTGCTGGTTCTGCCGGGTATGGAAGTAGTGGATGAAGTTATTCTGGAAAAATTGCGTGAACTGCGTAAAAAAGGCGTGATTTTAGTGGGCGATGAGTTCACCGCTCCGGCGATCATGCTCGATGCAAGAATCCAGAGTGTCCGCCGCGACAGCCGCGACCCCTTGAAAAGCAAAAAAGATTTGCAGGCTCTGGGCGAAAAGATACGCAAAGTCATTGCCGGAAGTTATCCGGCTCCGGTAAAAACCACTTCCAACGATCTGGTGGTACGCCGCCGCGGATGCGACAAAGCTGATTATGTATTTATACTCAACGACAAGCGTACTTTCGGCGATTACCTCGGTCAATGGAAACGGGTTCTGGAAAAGGGCGAACCGCTTTCCGGCACGGTTACGGTACAACACCCCGCCGCCGCCGCTTATGACTTGGTCAAGCATAAGCAAATAGCGTTGAAGCAAAGCAAAAAAGCTGTAAGTTTCGATGTCGATCTTGCCGGCGGCGACGGCACATTGGTTCTGCTGTTGGAAAAACCCATTGCCTCGCTGGCAATAAACAATGCTGAACCGCTGGAAAAAGGCAAAGATTTTCTCCTCAAGATCAGCGTGCTGGATGCTTCCGGCAAAGCCGTGCAAGCCTGTCTGCCGCTGGAAGTAACTTTAAGCGATGCACAAGGCAGACGCCTGCCCGGCAGCGGGTATCACGCCGCCGTAAACGGAGTGCTTGAATTGAAAGAGATCGCCGCTGCCAACTTGCAGGGCAATACTGTAACAGTTACAGCCAAATGTCTGGCATCCGGCAAGGTTGTCAGCAAAAAAATCAATGTCAAATGAGGATAAAATCATGTCTGTAAAATTTATTTCGCATCGCGGCGAATCGCTGGATGCCCCCGAAAACACCATCCCGGCGTTCGCCCTCTCGCTGGAGCGTAAAAGCGACGGCATGGAGTGCGATATATACCTTACCGCCGACAAATATCTTGTCTGCAATCACGATGGCAACACCTTCCGCGTAAGCGGCGAAAAAGTCGATGCCGATGTCAATAAGACAACTTTCGCTGATTTGCAGAAAATAGATGTTTCCAACGGCAAACCCGGTTTTGTCAACACTCATATACCGCTGTGGAAAGATACGCTTGCGTATCTGGGCGACCGGGAGTATTATGTGGAAATCAAACGCGGTGATGTAAGTGTGGTGCCGGTGCTAATTGAACAAATGGACGAATCCGGTATTCCGCAAAAACAGTTCACCATGATAAGTTTCGGCGACGAAGTGGTCAAAGCCTACAAGGAAGCCGCTCCCGAACGCCGTGCTTTACTGCTTATCGGCGGCGAACCCACCGTAACTGCTGAAGAAGCCATTGAACGGCTCAAGGCATGCAAAGCCGATGGTCTGGATCTGCGTGGTTCAGATAATGTGGATCAGGAGTATGTGGACAAGATCCACGCCGCAGGATACACCCTCGACATCTGGACAGTCGATGATCCGGAAAAAGCAAAACGCTTTATTGATTACGGTGTTGAAGGCCTGACCAGCAACTGTGCCGCTGAACTGAAAAATATCTTTGCATGAGGCAGAATATGCTTGATTTGGATGATCTTTTTACACTGGATAAAACCGTATTGACCGCACATCGCGGTGCATCGTTTGAGTACCCCGAAAACACCATCCCGGCATTTGAAGCGGCGGTCAAAGCCGGTACGCACTTTATTGAGTTTGATTTGTATGTAAGCAAAGATGGTGTACCGGTAGTTTTGCACGACAAAACCATTGACCGTACTTCCAACGGCAGCGGCCGACCTGAAGACCTTACGCTTGCCGAACTTAAAAGTTTCAATTACAGTTATTATCATCACGGCGAACGCCACGATGAACCCATGTATGAAGTTTGCGAAATACCGACTTTTGAAGAAGTTCTGCAAAAGTTCAGCGGCGTGGTCTGCATGAATATCCAGCTCAACGGCAAGCCGGATGACGCGGGAATAAAAGAGATTTGCCGACTTTACAAAAAGTATAATATGGAAAAGACCGGCTATCTGACCATAGCATGGCAGGATATATTCCAGGCAACGCGTGATTATGCCGGAGATATAGAAATATGCTTTACGCCGCCAATGAAAGAGCGTGCCAAACTTGAGTCGCTGGAACTGTGCAAAAAGCTCAACTGCCGTTATGTCCAGCCCTATTGCAAAAATTTCTGTGCCGAAACCGCAGTAAATATCAGCAAACTCGGGTTGCGGGATAACATATTCTATTCCGACGATCCTGCTGAAGCCCGCAGTTTCATTGCCATGGGAGCCAAAGGCATAATGACCAACAAGATAGAGTTGCTTATATCAGAAATGTAATGTAACAACCTCTGTGGCGTTATTAATTTTTCGGCCAAGTTTCGGAACTGCGGCCAGCGTGCATTCCCTGATAGAAAATACTGGCGTTACGACCTTTGCCGCCGGGATAGAAATCACTTTTCTGGTGCGTTTCGCCGTGGCCGTCGTAATAAGCTATATTGATCTGCCCCTGTCCGGAATACGACATGGCACTTGAGCCGACAGTCGCAGTAACACCGGAACCATGACGGAATCCCATGTAACTTACTTCTTTGATATTGGGAGTACTGAAATACCGCAAATCCATCAAAGTCATCACCTTGCTGGGATCATCCAAGCCGCTTTCTTTCTGCATTTTCGGGAATCCCGCTGCACCGCCGGTACCGAAGGAAAAACCGCCGACCCAGCTGTTGGCCCCGTAATGACCGTATGCAAAAAGTTTATTGGAATATGGGCCGAAACCGTGAGGTTCAGAAGGACAGCGGAACATGGCATAATGTTTTTCGGCAGCTTTGGTAGCCAATCCAATACTTTTAGTATTCATCGGATAAAGTTCTGCCCGGAGCCTGGCAATAAAATATGTGCCGTTATAATCGCGTGCAGGGCGAATCCATTCGTCATTATCCTGCGAATAGGTTTTGTAGGCAAAAATAAGCTGCTTGAGGTTGGCTAAACACCCGGTAGTTCTGGCGGCTTCTCTGGAAGCTGAAAGTGCCGGCAGCAGCATTGCCGCTAAAATTGCTATTATTGCAATCACGACGAGAAGTTCAATAAGGGTAAAGCGTGCTTTACCCTGCCCATGGGCAGGGCTTTCATGTTTACGGCAGAGATGTGAATTTTTCACCAACAATTCAATCAAAGTAAACCTGATATTTTTTGTTGCGGCACAATTTTTGATGTTTTTCATAAAAACTCCCCTTCATTATTATGTTAAGCAAAAATATCTTCAGTAACCAATATAATAAAAACTAATCCAAAAGTCAACCCTTTATAAGATTTTTTTGATATATTTTTACTATATTTTTCGTTACCGGCAACAAAAAAAACTGCACTGCTTTAACGGCAATGCAGTTTACAAATCATACAATGATTTTTTTCAGCGATATGCAGCCCATTTGGGATCGTTTTCAAAGACTTCTTTGTAGAAATCTTTGAGCTTGAGATCGGCGGCGGCGGCTTCGTCCAGAATAATGACGGTATCCGGATGCAGCTGCAACGCGGTCGAGCTGATCATGGCAGTCATCGGGCCTTCGATGGCGGCGGCGGCGATAGCGGCTTTACGTTCGCCGGTGATGAGCTGCAAGACCTTTTTGGCATCCAGCACAGTCCCGACACCTGCGGTGTAAGCACGGCGGGGCATGGATTCCGGCGGATTAAAGTAGATCTTGTTCTGCTCATAAGTGGTGTTGTTTAAATACGCCACATGGGTGCGGCTGGCAAAGCTCGTACCGGGATCGTTGAAACCTACATGACCGGATTTGCCGATACCGACCAGCCACAGGTCGATGCCACCGGCTTCGTCGATGGATTCATCGTAACGGGCGGCTTCGATTTCTTCATCTTCGGCAAGACCGTCGGGCAGATGGGTGTTTCTTACATCAATATTGACATTGTTGAACAGATGCTTGTTCATGTAATAACGATAGCTCTGATCGTGTTCAGGAGCCAGACCGGCATATTCATCCAGGTTCCAGCTGCGGACTTGCGAGAAATCGACTTTGCCTTCTTTGTTGAGTCTGGAAAGTTCGGCATAAACATTTTCCATAGTTGCACCGGTGGCAAGACCGAGTTTGAATTCGGGCTTGGCGTTGATGGCATCGGCGATCATGCGGGCTGCCAGCTTTTCGGCATCGGCAGAGGTTTTGCAGATAATTACATCCATAATAAAAATCCTTCAGTTAGTGGTTGTTGTTTTCAATAACTTTGCTGTTACGGAGAAATATATCATAAATCGTGATTTTTACAATGCTTTTTTTGCGAAATAATGGATTTTTTTAGCTGACATTGCCGCATACGGTTCGCCTCCGTTGTACTCCGGCGTGGCAAGCGTGCGGCAGGATAGATGGCGGCTTTTTATGGGAGAGTATGAGAAAATATGAGAATGCCTTGCCGCCTTTTGCCGCATTTGCGGGCGGTAGTGTGCGTGGGCGGCTGATGCCGCCGGATGCTGTTGGCTGGCTGTACACTGGGTACTGCTTGCGGAAGTAGAGCGTCAACCGGCTGTTGGCGGGCTTTGCCCGTCATCCCATACCCTCCCATATTTTCCCATATCTATCGCACGGCAGACAGGTGTTCGCCCTGCAACACTATACCGTATGCCATATTCGCTCCCCCCGCTGTACGAAGTTTATGCCGACAACAATAACAAACTTTGGTAGGTATAGGGTTTCAAAGGGGAGTTCTAAAGCCATCAAAACAAAGGCGATGAGCAGAAACACAGCACAGTGGGGCGGTAGGTTTTTGCGGCTACCTGTAAGGTAACCGTAAAAATCGCTCCCCCCGCTGGGCGAAGTTTATGCCGGCAACAATAACAAACTTTGGTAGGTATAGGGTTTCAGAGGGGAGTTCTAAAGCCGTCAAAACAAAGGCGATGAGCAGAAACACAGCACAGTGGGGCGGTAGGTTTTTGCGGCTACCTGTAAGGTAACCGTAAAAATCGCTCCCCCCGCTGTGCGAAGTTTATGCCATCGCCGACTTTTGAGGGCTTTTGAATTCCCCTCATTCTACAACAAAACAGGCGGGGTTCATGCCCAGCGGGAAACATTCGGCGTTGTTTATTCTGCCGGAAATCAACTGCAGACTTTCCGGCACTGCCAGAAAGGTGTAGGGTTGTTCTTCGTGGATAAGGCGGTGGAACTCTTTGCATAACTCTATACGCTTTTTGCTGTCAAGCGTTTTGCGTATATCTTCGATCAACCGGTCGGCTTGTTTGTTGACAAATCCGATGTGATTGCTTCCGCCGGAAGTTTCTGCCTGACTGGAGTGCCACACCTGGTAGGGATCGCTTTCAAACGGCATCTGCCAGCCCAGCGAACAGACTTCGTAGTCATGTTTATCGAGTTTTCCGATATAGACCGGCCACTCCAATGTGGCGATTTTCATATCTATTCCCGCCGCGGCAAGGTCTTCTTTGAAGATGGAAAGGATTTTTTCCTGCACCGGATTGCCCGATACCTGCAAGGCGGTGAATACAAACTTTTTGCCCGCTTTGTCCAATATGCCGTCGCCATCCCGATCCAGCCAACCGGCTTTTTTCAGCAATTCAGCGGCTTTTTTGGGGTCAAACGGCAACGGCTTGACAGTTTTATCGTAGTAAGGGCTGTCGTAGAAAAACGGTCCGCTGATGATTTTCCCCTGATTGTGATACACTTCTTTGAGAATACGCTCCCGGTTGCAGAGCATGGTCAACGCCTGACGCACCAGTTTATCGTCGAAAGGTTTTTTACGCTGATTGTAGCCGATGTAAAAATAAGCGTTGGCAAGGTGTTTGACCTTGCGGAACTTCTCTCCCGTTTTCAGCGGAACATCGCTTGCTTTGCCGCCGACGGTTATCACTTTTTGTGCAAATGGCTTATCCATTGTGCGTTTGATCCACTGTTCGGCAGAAACACCCAGCATATCCAGTTCGCCGGATAAAAGCATCTGGAAGCGTGTGTTGTCAGCCTTGACGATTTCTATGATCCGTTTTCTGACTGCCGGAGCAATCCCCAGAGCGTTGCCGAAGTAATTTTCAAACCGCTCAAGTTCATAACGCTGATCTTTGATGTGTTTGACCAATTTGTAGGGCCCGCAACCAACGATCATATCGTTGCGGCGGTAATCGTCGTTGAACTTTGCCGGATCAAATTTGCCGTCGGGCATATAAAAGTGCCGCGGCAGGGGTATCAGCGACAGACTCATTTCCAGCGACCGGAAATATTCCTTTTTCCAAACCAGTTCCAACTCGTGATCATTCACTGCCTTGATGCTGTCAAGATCCTGAAAATAACTGCGTAACGCTCCGGCATTGACCTCCGGATTGCGGATCACATCCACATAAAAGACAAAGTCGTGTGCTGTAACCGGTTTTTCCGGCACAAACTTCCCGCTTTCCGGATCGGTAAAACTGTGGAACAATATACCTTTACGCAACTTTATATTGATGCGTTTGCCGTTGTCGGCAACCTGCCATGATTCAGCCGCCAGCGGCACGAGTTTTCCGGGTTCACGCCAGTCGCCGGTGCCCAGCGATTCGGTACACATGCCTAAAATAGCACTGGCGGTGGCTTCGTTGGAAGTAACCGGATTCAGCGAACCGGTATCGGAGGCTATAACACTGCGTAAAACGCCGTCGCGGGGGGCATTGGCCTGATAATACTCTGCCAGAGCGGATTTTCCGGCAGGCGGCGGCAAAAAGTTATTGCCGACTGTACTGACCTGCCGCTGCGGCATGGCGGCAATGGTTTTCCGCAATTCCGCCATTTCGCACCGGTTGCGGTCAAGAGCGTTGGTCAATGTTATGCCGAAAAAGACCACCGATGCCAGAAGCAGTATCTGTACGAGCAAATTGATTTTACTTTTTTCAGCCATAAAAAAATTCCTTTTTTCTACGGCACTGCCGGTTCACTGCTGCGAAACCCGGTAGAGCAGTGTCGCCCCCAATGCCTGAAACACCAGATTGGGCAGCCAGATAAGGTATTGCGGAAAGATCGCCGGAAAGATCGTCAGCGACTCAATAACTACGATCGAAAGGAAAAACACCCCGCCCAGGATCACGCTCAAAAACAACCCCACGCTGGTTTCGCGGCGGGATGTGCGGATCGCCAGCGGCAAGCCCAGCAGCAGAAATGCTATGGGCGAAAGTGCCAGTGCTATACGCGAATTCAACTCAACTTCCAACTCACAAATATCCTGTTTTGGCATTCCGCGTTTCCGCATGATCTTGGTGCGTGCCAGCAGTTGGTCGGCAGGCAGAAATTTGGCACGCTCCCGTACCCGGTTATCGTTGACCGCCTTGCCGTAGTCAAAGTTGAACTCCAGTTCATCGTTGAAAATAGTCTGCTTGCTGCCGTCGGCGGCGTAAGAACCGATAACGCATTTGAAAAGATTGATATTGAGCATCATGGTCGCTTCATCGGCAGTGAGTTTGGCGGATTCGGCAAAAATATCCTGCGTCAGACGCAATTTATCGTCAAACATAAATATCTGCACACCGCGGAGCTGATCGTTGCCTATCTTGTCGTCGATATAGACCACGGCACCCTCAAACTCGATCTGCTTGCCCGGCTCAAAAATCGCCATCGGCTGGGTGGTGGCGGTATCCCGCAGTAAAGTTCTTGCCTTGCGGTACATCGGCGGCCCGGCATAAACTTGCAAATACAGACAGATCGCCGTCATACCGATAACAAACAGCAGCAGCGGAGCAACTATCTGTAAAAGCGATACGCCGCACGCCCGCATGGCGGTTATTTCCGAATCCGCCGAAAGCCGCCCGAACACCACCATGATCGCCACAAGTATCGACCACGGGATAGTATAGATCAGCACCATCGGCAATGTGTAGTAAATGAAAAGAAAGAAATTCTTCACCGGAATACCCCGGGCAAGCATTTCCATAACTTCCCCCAGTCTGGCACCCAGCATTGCAAAGGTCAGCACCCCGATCGCCATACCGAAGACGATCAGAAAATCTCTGGTTACATATCGGTTAAGAGTCCACATATATTATTCCGCAAGTTCTGTAAATGTAAATATCCCTGTTTCCTGCATATATTATACACTGCAAAGATGCTTTTGGCAAACTTATCTTGCTGCGGCAACCATGTTTTTTGCAACAAAATTCAATATATGTGCCTTTCAGGGTTTGAATATTTGCAAATTTGAGATTACATTACACAGCGTAAGGTTTTTAAATCAAATTCAATAAATAAGGAAAAATCATTATGAAAAAATTTTTGTCTGTACTTTTTAATGTCGTGCTTTTTCTGATTATTTCCGCCGCAGTTGTTGCCGGATGCTTTTACTGCTACGAAAATTGTGCTGATTTCAAGGCTCTTTTCGGTTCCGGCGGAACAGAGGTGCTGGGTAAAACCGATATACGCCAGAGTCTGGCGGCCCGCAGTGAACGGGCCGGATTGCTGTCGCTTTACATCTTTACCGGCATAATCGTTATACAGTTCCTGGCACTCTTTATTGCCGTTGCCGTGCTGAAAAAGATCAGCCGTTCCGGCGAAACGGCAAAGGTCAAGCTCTCCAAACTTGCCAATGCTGATATTTTTCTTGATCTGCCGCTGTATATAGGTCTGTTCGGATCGGTTTCCAGCTTTATGGTCATGAGTTTCAGCTCCAGCAGCGGTCAGCTTATTGCTTATTCTTCCACGCTTATCGGGATCATTTTCTGTACCTGTCTGCGGGTTTTTCTGATGTATCCGTTGAAATCCAGACTCATTTCCGAAGCCGGTCAGCAGTAAATCAGGGAGTCATTGCAAGTGAACAGATCAATTCTTATTGTAATCTGCGACTTTATCATTACGTCGATGATCTACCTTAACGGCGGGTTTTCGGCAATCGAGTCGCCTTTTCAGGACGGGGGCGGGGCTACCATTGACCGCTCGGCGGTGAATGTGATAATTTCGGAGCTGGAAAAACAGCGTGACGAACTTGAAAAGACCCGGCAGGCTCTGATCAAAGCCGCCGCCCAAAGCAAAGATGCCCAAGCCAAAGCACAACAGGCAGATAAGATTTCAATAGAACTTGCCCAAGTCCGCAGTAAACTTGAATTCATGGAACGCCGTGCCAGACTCAACCGTGAAGAAAGCGGTCCGCAAACCCCGGCGGCAGTGCAGAAAGAGCTGGAAGAAGAGATCCGGCAGAAGAATCTTGCCCGGGCAAAATACGAGCAGCTGGCAGCCGAATTAGCTGCCAGTAAAGAAAATTTACAGCGTAACGATAAAAACCTTACCGCTTTACGCCAGCAGCACAATGCACTTATCAGAGAGCTTGCGGTGCGTTCCGCCTCGCTGGAAAATACTCAAAACAAACTTTCCAAAGCCGCCGGCGAAGTTGCCCGCCTCTCGGAACGGCTGACCGCCAGAGATGCCGAAATCAAACATAAGGAAAGCGATCTTGCCGGAACCCGTAAAGAACTTGCCAATGTCCGGCTGACCGCCCAGGGGTACCGCCGGAAAATCACTAAAACCGAAAATGAGCTGGCGTTTCTCCGCGGCAGATCCAACGCTATGGAAAAAGAACTCGCTTCGGTCAAAGACCGGCTGCTGACCAGCGAAAAAAACATCAAAGCCCGGGAAATCGAACTGGCTTCCGCCCAGACCCGGTTGGAAAATATGCAGAATGTGCTGAAAAATGCCGTCCGCGACCTCACCGCCACCCGCACCCGCCTTGCCGGAGAAAGTGCCGACCGCGAACAGGCTCAAACCCAGCTGGCAAAGCTCAAGGGTGACTACAATGCTGTGAATGTCAAATTGCAGAATGCTGAAAGCAAACTCCGCAGCGATGTACTCAAACGCTATTCGCAGTCTGCGGTCAAGCTCAATTACCAGCTCCGGGAATCGCGTTTGCTCAAAGACCGTTTTGAAGTCAACGAAAAGTTTCTGCCCGCAATAAGTATTCATGGCAAAAATTATCTGATTTCCGCCCTGCAGTCCTTTGCCGGACTCCGCCGGAACTCGGCGGCTCTGGATAATGTATCAGAACTTTCGTACACCGCCTCGCCTGCCGCCAGCGATAAAGCCGCCGGAAAAATGCTTGACGGGCCGATATTTGTCGGCAAAGGCGATTGCCGGGTAGCGTTGCTGGAAACGCCGTCAACCGCAGTCCAGCCGCTGACCATCATCACCAAAGATGCCCTCAAACGCCGCGGCATACACGACCTTTATCTGTTCAAAACCAGTTCTTTCGGCAAAGACAGCACCATTCTTGACAGCCGCTGTTCAATGAGTTTTGACAGTGACGACGATTACCTTTACATCCGTAACGGAGCCAGAGTTTCCAGCGAACTCAAAGCCGATGTCGGCGATCTGGTACTGACCAAGCAAGGCGAACTTGCAGCAATAGTTGTAGCATTGGAAAATTACGACTTCGACCGCCAGCAGGAAGCCCGCTGTTATGTATTCAACAGTTTGCCGGAGGTAAAAGATCTGCCGCAGATAAGTTTGAAAAAACTTCAGGGCCAGAAGGATTACCGGGAGTTCAGCGATAAACTCAATTTCTGGTTGGAACAAGCTGAACAGTTGAATGTGAAAAAACGCCGTCGCTGACATTTTTTACTAAAAGTGCCGGTCAGAACAAGGGGATATATAAAATTTAATGAAAAGTTCTGTCGAAGAAATTTTAAGCTGCGATCCGGAAAGTTTTCAGCAGGAGGTAATGAATACTGCCGATGCTGACGGACACACCCAGCTGGCGGCTCCGCTGTCGGACGACGACGGCAATGAAATTTCCGGCAGTGACCTTCAGAAAATGCTGGGTTCCGGCAGTGAAGCAAGCATCGGGGTGCTGGAAAATATGACCCCGATCGGCATGGGCGGCATCGGAGCGGTGTTTTCCGCCCAGGACCCGACTCTGCGGCGGGAAATCGCCATCAAGATCCTGCGTCCGGCATATCGTAATCAGCTTAAATATGTATCCAGTTTCATCCGCGAAGCCCGCATCACCGCCCAGATTGACCACCCCAATGTCATACCGGTACATAAACTGGGGGTGTTTGACGATGCCGGAGCCTATTTTACCATGAAGCGGGTCAAAGGCATCACGCTTGCACAGATATTGCGTAAACTGCGGGAGGGTGATGCCAATACCCTAAAAACCTATACCAGACAGCGGTTGCTGGAAATCTTTGTATCTATCTGCAACGGCACGGCATTTGCCCACAGCAAAGGGATAATCCACCGGGATTTGAAACCGGCAAATATCATGGTCGGGGAGTACGGCGAAGTATTCATAGCCGACTGGGGATTGGCGATCTACCGGGCGGAAAATGATACATCCCATGCCGCCGGCAAGATAAGTCTGGGGCATCTGCCGGAAGAAAAAAAGGGCGCCGGAGAACCGGTACGGGTCAGCGGAACGCCAGCTTTTATGGCTCCGGAACAGATATTAAGTCAGGATGATGAACTTGATTCGCAAATAGATGTATATGCTCTGGGTACGATCCTTTACAGCATTTTGACCTGGGAGCCGTCGCCGTTTGAGGGAGCATCCACAGTTACAGAACTTATGCACGATGTGGCATCGCACAAATTTCTGCGACCCCGCCGCCGGGCTCCCCGCCGCCGGATACCTTACGAACTGGAAGCTATCACGCTCAAAGCTATGCACGCAGATAAAAAAGAGCGTTACGAAAGCGTAATAGCATTGCTTGCCGATGTGCGTAATTATCTGGCAAAATATCCGGTATCGGCATATTCGCCGCTGCCGCATTACCGCTTATACAAACTTATCCGGCGGCATCCGCTGATTCCGGTTACGCTGCTGGCGGCACTGCTTACGCTGGGAGTGTGGAACTTATCGGTGAAATTCCGGAATCATATTGAGTCCCAATCGCTTATGCTCCTGGCCAATGATTTGCTTGAAGAGTGCGAAAAATCCCGGAATCAGGCAATTTCCAGCCGCAACAAACTCAATGAAACCTTTGCCCGCACCGGTAATACAGAAGTTCACGGCAGCGGTTTACATTTAAAGAGCCGCTATCTGCGGAACAGCAACGAGTTCGCAGTTTCCAGCAACAACTCCTGGGATCTGCTGACCAAAATGCTCAATCTGGATGTGGATCACAAGGTGCTGACCAAGTATATCGCCCGTTTGCTGAACAATCAGATACAGTTTGCCCAGGCGGTAAACAATCAGGCACTGCTGAAACATGCATTCGGCAGATTCAACAGTCTGCCGGAAGATATTAAAGAGATGCTGTTTGAAAGTTCTCCGGCACTTTTCCGCCAGATAAAAACCTTTGAAAACAGCTCCGGCGAGCTGAAAATCAACATACCTCAAAAAGGTATAAATATTATTGCAATAAAAGAAGATTCTGCCGCCGCCCCCATACAGACCGAAGCTGAAAATGCGTTTATCAAAATTGTTCCGGCACCGGCAGTAAACTCACTTAAAGCCGGTCAGTACACGTTCATTGCCAGTTTGCCGAACGGACGTGAACTCCGCTTTCCGGTATCCATCGGGCGTAACAAACTGGAAGTTATCAACTTTGATCCGCCCGGTGCTATTCCCGACAACATGGTTTATATACCGGAAGGCAACTTTATCTTCGGTGAGCGTACTTTTGACGATCAGTTTGCCCGTACCCGGCTGCCGGCATTCCTGATCGGCAAGTATGAGGTAACTATCGGTGAATATCTCAAATTCTGGCAATCGCTGACCGACCCGGCTTTAAAAGAGCAATACCGCTCAAGGATCGACGCCGATATTGCCAACGGCAGAAAACTGCTGGATCTGTGGGACGATCAGGGCAATTTGCTTGCTCCATACAAAGCTGATATGCCGGTAGTAGGCATTACCCCCGAAGCTGTAAATGCATACATGAAATACATGAGCAGAAAAACCAATATGCACTACCGACTGCCGACTGCGTTGGAGTGGGAAAAAGCCGCCCGCGGTGTAGATGGCAGAGTATATGTCTGGGGCAATGATTACACTCCCGGTCTGGCATGTATCAGCGAACCCGGTCAAACCGTACAGAAAAAACACCCGGCAACATCCGGCAGTTATCCGCAGGATCGTTCTGTATATGGAGTGTTTGATATGACCGGCAATGTCCGCGAACTGGTGCATAATCCGACCTCATGGCAGCGATATACTGCCAAAGGATCAAGTTTCCGCTATTCGCAACGGCTGGCACGGGTGGCAAACAACGCCTACGCCTCCAACCTCTCCGACCTGGGTTTCCGCTGTGCAGTGGAACTGCCGGTAAAAAGCAAATAAAACCGCCTGCAATTACAACGGAGGAGTCATTGACCGGACTGACTTTCCGAAACAATACAAGATCGACTACATCCGCATCTGGCAGAAAAAGTAAAATACCGGCTTTTCTGAAATCAGGCGGCACCTGTCGCCGCAGAGCGAGCCAGACAAGCTGGATAAGGCTTGGCTTGGAAGACGGATAGCGGAAGCAATCAGCCAGACACTGCGATTGCCTTTAACTGAATTATCACGGGCAAAAGCAAACAGTACCAGCGAGAGCAAAAGCATAAGCACCCCGAACAGCCGTCCCCACGCAGGATTTTCCTTGAAAAAAATATACCCACCACGAAATCTTCTTATTTGCACCGGCACCGACAACAGCTCCGACGGCGGCCCATCCGATGCCGGCAATGATCATCAGCATAATACCGGGAAGTACAGTCATAAAATCACTCCAAACCAAAAACTTTCAACAAAAAAATCATCATGCTCTCTGGTATAAATTCAACAGCTTCGACTCCCGGAGATTTCAAAAAAAATCTTCTAGCCAATCGCCACTGCAAAACAGTCCGGGCAATAAACTTTAATATACCCATTGATAAAAAAATACAAACCTGTGAGCAATGTTAAAATGAAAAAACAATACTTTGATTGACCTTATGCAACCGCCTTCCCCTCCCGCATGACTGAAATATCTCTGTATAGCAAAGAGGCAATCTTTCTGTAAAACAGGATTTTGAATATACCAATACCTCAAGATCGTATCATGGCTGAAAAAGCAAAAAATCATTTCAGTTTAATCGGTTGCAGCCACAGCAAAAAAGTCTTATTTACTGCATAAAATATACCCGATTGGCACTGCATCCGGCAAGTTGGCTGAAATATTAAGATTTTTGTCATGATTGTCAAGGTTTTTTATTTTTCACAAGGTAGATTAACTCAAAACTACCAGGAGGTTATATATGAAATTTGCACTTTTTGTCTCCAATCGTACCACATTCCCTCAACAACTGGTTGCTGAAGCTGTAAATGAAGTTGCTGAAGCGGTGAAAAAATCCGGTCATACTCCGGTTCTGCCGCCGGAGGGTGTTGCTGACGATGCCGGTGCGTTGCGTTATGCAGATTTTCTCAAGAATCAAATCTGCGACGGGGTGATTGCCGTTTTCCCGAATTTCGGAGATGAATCCTCATGCCTGACCGCGCTGCGCGATTTCGGTAAACCAATACTTTTCATTGCGTGCAGCGATCACCTTGACGCTATGGGTTCCGCCACCCGCCGTGACGCATTTTGCGGCAAGATCAGCGCGGTGAATCTCTTCCGCCAATGTCACATACCCTGCACGGTTCTGGAGCCGCACACTGTTGATCCTTCCGGTGCCGCGTTTCAGGATAACCTGCAGACCTTTGCCGCGATCTGCCGGGTGGCAAACGGCATGAAAAATCTGCGGACAGGCTCTATCGGTGCCAGATGCACACCCTTCAAAACCGTACGTTTTGATGAAACCACACTGGAAAAATATCATATTACCAACGAAGCATTTGACCTGTCAGAACTTTTTGCACTGATAAAGACTCTCCGCGATGATAACGAACGCGTTCAGAATAAAGCTGCGTTTATCAAAAATTACAGTCTATGGCCGGCAAATACCGAACCGGTACAGCTGCGGATGGCAAAATTGGCTGTGGCAATCGAAACTATGATCGAAAAATACCGGCTCGATCTGGTAACATTACGCTGCTGGACGGAGTTGGAAGAAGAACTTAAACTCTCCCCCTGCATGGTTTTGTCGATGCTCAATGACCGGCGGATAACTGCCAATTGCGAAGTCGATACAGTAAATGCGATCGGTATGCACGCTTTGTCGCTGGCGGCCGATGCTCCGGGTGCTTGTCTGGATTGGAACAATAACTATGGCGAAGAACTGAACAAATGCGTTTTGTTCCATTGCGGACCTACCGCGGCTTCGCTGATGAAACCTTCGGCAAAGATCGTTGACCACCCGATGTTCGCCCGCGTACTGGGATGCGGTAACGGTTTGGGATGCAATGAAGGCAGAATGAAACCGGGCAAATTCACCTGGATGTCGGGTATGACCCGCGAAGGCAGTTTGATTTTTGCATTGGATAAAGGCGAATTTACCGATGATGAATTGCCCGCAGAATTTTTCGGTTGCGGCGGTGTGGCTGAATTTGAAAACTTCCAGAGTAAATTGCGTACTATGCTGCGCTGCGGGTTCCCGCATCACATGAGTTTGAGTTACGGCGACAGCTTTACGGCATTGGAAGAGGCGTTTTTCAGTTACCTCGGGTATGAAACTGTGACCTTTTAAGTAACAAAAAATTGCAAATATTTCGGGTAAGATTATATTATTCACGACACAAGGCTCTTAAAGCCAGGTGTCAAAAGCAAAAAAGAGAGTATGTTTTATGAAAGCGATGATCCTTGACGAAAAGCTGAATTTTCTCTGGACTGATGTTGCCGATCCGGTACGCAAAGCTGATGAAGTGCTTATTGAAGTACATGCCGCAGCAGTCAACCGTGCCGACCTTATGCAGAAAGACGGCTGCTATTCATCTCCGCCGGATTGGCCGCAGTGGTGCGGTCTGGAAGTTGCCGGTGTTGTGCTGGAAGCCCCGGCTGATGCCGAAGTAAAAGCCGGCGATAAGGTGTGTGCACTGGTCGGCGGCGGCGGTTATTCCGAAAAAATCGCCGTTCCGGCAGGCATGGTGGTTCCGATCCCGGAAGGCTTGTCCATGGTGGAAGCTGCCAGTATCCCGGAAGTATGGTGTACCGCGTATTTGAATTTGGTATTGGAAGCCGGCGGCATGAATCCCGGCGATGTATTTTATATGCAGGCGGGTGCTTCCGGCGTGGGTCTGGCGGTTATTCAGCTTGCCAAAACCATGGGTGCTAAAGTCATTACCACTATTGATGCACCGGAAAAAGCCGAATTTGTCAAAAAACTCGGAGCCGATGTGGTACTGGATTACCGTACCGATGATGTATTGGCGGCGATCAAGGCAAATCCCCCGACGGTGGCTCTGGACTGCATTGGCGGCAAACTTATGGGCGAATGTTTCAAGGAAATGGTCTTCGGCGGCCGCTGGATCATGATCGCAACCATGGCAGGAGCCGAAACCAATATCAATCTGGAAACTGTCTGGCGCAAACGCATCCGCTTGATCGGCAGTACGCTGCGCAGCCGCACATCCGAAGAAAAATGCCGCATTATGCAGGCACTCAAGACCAAATTCTGGCCGCTTTTCAGTGAACGCAAACTTATCAGCAATATTTATGCAGTATATCCCATCAGTGAAGTCGAAGCTGCTCATGGAGTATTGCGGAGAGCTGAAAATATCGGCAAGGTCGTTTTGACATTGCGTTGAGATTTTTATGAATATAAGAACACTTTGTACCGGCTCTATTCTGACTTGGAAACATCTGTTGGTGCGTAATGTACCGCAAGGGCTCCGTTTTGAAGTACCGGTAAAGTGTTTTTATATTGAACATAACGGGCATAAACTGCTTTTTGATGCGGGGCAGAAGCCTTTGAGCTATCAGCAGCCGGACGATGCAGATTATCTGGTCAAAGTAACGCCCGCTGAAACCGCGGCAGCTCTGCTGCAGCAAACCGGAGTATCGCCGGAAGATATGGATTATATTGTTTTGTCGCATCTGCACAGCGATCACGCCGCCGGAATCGTTGACTTTCCGCAGGCAACACTCTTGATGCAGTCAAAAGAATATGCCATAAAAAATCCGGGCGATCATAAAAAACTGCTGCTCGATGGGGAATACGATATTTTCGGCGACAAACGCCTGATCGTGCTGCCGACTTACGGTCATACCGCCGGACATCAGAGTTTGCTTGTAACTTTGGATGATTCAAGCCAGGTACTGCTGACCGGCGATGCGGCATATACCCTTGAGGCTTTGGATTGCGATTTTTCCGAAGCTGATCTCAAGCAGAATCCGGAGTTTTTCAATACCGTAAAACGGTTGCGTCAAATGCAGAAAAACAATGTAAAACTCATTTTCAGTCACGAATAAAATGATGAGGTAAAAATGCTTAATGTAAACTATCTGGTTGCCCACGAACCCAACAAAGTGGAATATTGCAGCGAAACATACGATGAAACCAAACTGCCGGAAGACCGTTTGCTGGTCAAGATTGATTACAGTGCCATCAGTGCCGGTACTGAACTGGCATGGATTGCCGGCAACTCCAATAATACAAGCGTTAAATCGTTTCCGTTTTATCCCGGTTACAGCTCCAGTGGGCATGTAATCAAAGTCGGCAGTGCGGTGGAAAATTTTGCAGTCGGCGACCGCGTGATCGTGCCGTGGGGCGGACATCGCTCGTACTCCACAGTCATCGGCAACCGGGTCGGTTTCGGCGTACACAAGATCAGCGACGACCGGGTGGATATGCTTGATGCCTCGCTTACTCATATAGCATCATTTTCCATGCTGGGCGTCCGGCGGCTCAACATTCAAATGGGCGAACCGGTGATGATTGCCGGTTTGGGCCTGCTGGGCTTGATCGCTTTGCAGGCGGCGCGTTTAAGCGGCGCGGTACCGCTGCTGGCGTGTGATTTTTCCGAAGAACGCCGGAAACTGGCTCTGGAACTGGGGGCGGATGCGGTTTTTGATCCGCGGGAAGAGGATTTTGTGGAAAAAGTCAAAGCCGCTTCCGGAGGTAAAGGCGTTGCGGCGACCGTAGAGGTCACCGGCAAGGCGATTGCTTTGAAACAGGCTCTGCAATACACCGCCAAGATGGGCAGGATCTCGCTTCTGGGCTGTACCAGAGTACCGGATTGCCAGATAGATTTTTACCGCGATGTACACCTGCCGGGCATCTCTCTGATCGGAGCTCATACCAGCAACCGCCCCACTCTGGATTCCCATCCCGGCGGATGGAACGCCTCCGATGATTACGAAACTGTTTTAAAATACCTTGCCGGCAAACGGTTTGATTTCAAGAAACTTATATCGCAGGTCGTCAGCCCGGTCGATGCTCCGGCGATTTATGAAAGACTGCTTACCGGCAGCAACCCGCCGCTGGGATTTGTTTTTGATTGGAACACTATTTAACTGTAATTAAGAATGTGGCACCCGATGAACAGCGATACCGAAAACATCTTGCGAATCTCCGGCAGTGAGTTTTTTCCCAAGCCCGATTTCAGACTGGCAGTAGTCAGCAAAAATATGGGCTCCAGCCGCTATGGCTGGAACGATTACACTTATGTGCCGCACTGTCATGATTTTTCGGAAATGGTCCTGGTGACCAGCGGTCAGGGTGTGCAGAATATCAACGGAGTGGATTTTGCACTGCAGCAGGGCGATTTGTTTTTGCTGGATGACCAGAATGCACACTTTTTTCAGAAAAGCGAAGATTTTTCGCTGTTGAATCTGCTCTTTGACCGCCGCACTCTGGGATTGCCGTGGAACCGGTTCCAACGCTGCAAAGGGTACAATTTATTCTTTATGGTGGAGCCGCGTTTGCGGACCAGCAAAAACTTCTGCAATCACTTGCATCTCACGATCCAGCAGCAGAAACATCTGGAAAGTATGCTGCTGGATATGCAACAGCTGCTGATCCATATCACTCCGGAAAAAGAATTGCTTGCACTGGCAAGATTGATCGAAATCATCCTTTATGTCTCGGAGCTCAACGAAGAGCCCTCCAATCCGGATAATATGCTGCCGAAAATCGGCGAAAGCGTCGCTTTGCTGGAAAAGCATTTCACCAGAGATTTCACTTTGGATGAACTGGCGGAAAAAGCGTGTATGTCAACGCGCAATTTCACAAGATGTTTCAAGCGCAGTACCGGCATGAGCCCCATTGCTTTTCTGCAGAATGTCCGTTTGCAGCATGCTGCCGACCTCCTGAAGAACAGCAACTCACGCATCTCTGAAATCGCGTATCAATGCGGGTTCAACGACTCCAACTATTTTACCAAAATGTTTGCCATGCACTACGGAGTAGCTCCGGCAATGTACCGCAAACTTGACGGCAAACCCGCCGCCAAAAATCAAGTGATCCGGGAAAAATAAAAATAACAGTAATGCAATAATAATGGGCTGCTGCTCAGCTTTTCAGCTTTACAGCAGCCCATTTTCAATTTTACGGTATCAGATCGGTCACAGGCTCAACTTTATCATACTCCATGAGAATCCGGGCAGCACAGCTTCTACAGTATTACCGTTAAGAGCAACCGTAAACGGACGGGGCTTTACAGTTTCATCGCCGGGGGCGTTGGTTTTTTCGTGGTCGTCGCAATCCATGACTACACTTTCAGCAACATTGCTTATACCGTCAAATTCTGCAGTGAACTTGCACTCTTCATTTGAACGGTTGGTGATGAACAATGTAAGTACTCCATTGTCTTCGTTCAGCACAGCACTGCCGTAAATGGATTTATCAGCGTTATTGAGTTCTTCGATTTTAAGCGACATACCGCGACCATTCCGGCTGGTCAGCTGGAACGGAAAGAATATGCTCTGCTTCCAGCTGGTGCCGTCCGGTTCGGTACGGATCGGAGCGATCACGTTCACGCTCTGGGCGATACAAGCTATATCGATCCAATCGGCGTAACGATGGAAACAACTGAAAAGCGAGCCGGTAATCAGGGCTTCCTGAATGGAATAGTCCTGTTCCAGAAGATGCATACCGACTGTCCACTCTTCTTCCGGGCGTCTGCGGCGGTCAAAATCCCAAATGATCCACTCATCAACACTTATAGAAATGTGCCGTCCGGTCAATGCTTCATACGCCTTACACTCTTTGATTGTTTCGATAAGGCCTTTTTCAAAAAAATCGACCCGCTCAAGATACTGCCGTTCAGTCCGCTCCGGAGTTTTGGCAAAACCGCAGTGCAGCGAAAGTATATCAGTATATTCTCCGCAAATATCCAGAACCGTCCGGTTCCATTCGCGGTCGTGCGGATAACCGGTAACGATAATATTGCATTCCGGATCCAGCTTCTTTTTGAGCAGTTTACCATGTTCGCGGGCGAGTCTGCCGTATTCAGCGGCGGACATATGCCCCATTTCCCACGGGCCGTAAAGTTCATTACCCAAACACCAGTTCTTGATATTGTAGGGTTTTTCCACACCGTTGGCACGACGCTGATCGCTCCAGTAAGTGCCGCCGGGGAAATTGCAGTATTCATACAAACTCAAAGTATCCATAAGAGTCCGGTTGGCAACATTTACGGTCATCAGCGGTTCGGTATTCACCTTGCGAGCCCATTTCATAAATTCATCCAGACCGAAGGTATTCGGTTCCAGCTGATGCCACGCCGGTTCGAGTCGTGCCTTGCGGTTGGGCCCCACGCTGTCTTCCCAGCGTTCCAAATCAATATAGCATCCGCCGGGGTAGCGGGTTGCTGGCATATCAAGTTCCCGAACCAAACTGATCACATCTTTACGGAAACCATCTTCGTCGGCGACCGGAGAATCCGGCTCATACACGCCTCCGTAAACATTACGACCGAGGTGTTCTACAAAACCGCCGTAGATTTCTTTTTTTACTTCACCAATAACGTTATTGCGATCCAAAGACCATTTTACATCAAACATAATACACCATTATTTCCCATAAATTTCTATTTCTTCAAGCATACGGTCGCGGGTTGAAAAATCCGTCAGTTCAATACGGACTTTTCTGGTTTTGACCGCCTGCAATTTTACTTCGATAACCAATTTATCATTATTGGCAAAACTGCCGACCTGAATATATTTGCCTTCCGGAGTCACAGCCAGGATCTTACCGGATTTCAACAGCACACCCGAAGTTGATTTGTGCAGGAAAATCATTGCTTTTTCGAGCGTAGCTTCCTTTTTCAGTTCAAATTCGATCCACGGCTGCTTGTCGCTTGCCAGCGGAGTCCAGGTCATTATCTGCATGGGAGTAGTTGACCGGATACCATCCTGCAGGAAGTATTGCGTAGCACCTTTCTTCACATTGTGGGTTGCCAGCTGGCTGGAAACGGTGATTTTCGGTACATTTGCCGGAATACGGCCCTGCTGATAATCGCGGATCTGCCCCAGATTCAGTTCTCCGGCTGCCACCAGGTTGCCCGGACGGAAACGCTCTCTTTCGCGCTTGCTGATTTCGTTACGCACTGCCTGATGATCAATGGCATCGGCTTTAAGTTTGCCGGTAACATAAATATGCATCCGGTGCGGCGGGATCGTATCGGTAAACTTGCCGTTTTCGAGCTTTACCGAGCGTTTTTCTCCGGAAAGTGCCAGTTCGGCAGCCTTGCCGCCGGGAGCGATCGTGGCTTTGACCGGTGCGTCAGAAGTGTTTACAACGATCAGAGCATATTCATTTTTCAGGTGCTTCATACCCACATGCAAAGCGGGATCGGCGGGCGAAAATTTGACATCTGTCGTATCCTGCAAAAGCACATCTTTGAGTGCCTGCAGCTCAACGCCCAGATACTCCTGGGTAACCCGCAGGTGATTGCTCAACGAGCCGGAAAGACAGGCTATGTATCCGATGAAACCTTTACTGTTGCCCAGCAAGCCCAAGCCGATCTGTTCACGAACCTCATCATAGTTCGGTGAGCGACTGTAAGCACCCTGCGGATTTTTCAAGCCCCAGTCAAAGGTATGCAATGCCAGCCACGGCGAACGCAATGCGGAAGCAAACTTGACATATTCGCGGCAAACCTTGAGCGGACGGCTGTTGGTATTGTCGGTGAAATAATCCGGATAGGCATCCGCACAAATAATGTCGTTGCCGCGATGGAAACGCTGGATGCCGGATGTACCATAGTTGCAAATAAAAACCGGATGGTAGGGGTCGAGTTCTTTGAGGTTTTTGTAGAGGTCTTCGTACCACTCTTCGCTGTGGCCGTGACCTTCCGGCTCATCACCGGCAAAATATGCCAGCACGCCGGGGTGGTTGCGGCAGACTTCCACAGCTTCGCGCAGCAGACGCTTCTGCTCATCAGTCAATTTATCTTTCTGACGGGCGGAGTCGGCAAAGACTTTTTTCGTACCGGAGGGTTCAATGTAGGGGTAGATCACGCCGCGTACTCCGGCAGCCGCCAAACGGTCGAGGAAGCGTTTGATTTCGGCACCGTCTTTCCAGGTAGTGCGGAAATAACCCATCATGTTGAGACCGGGTACTTTCCAATCCGGATTGATGTGGAAATACCCCACCGGCAGGAATGTTTTGCCGTTGACATAGGTGATATTATTTTTGCCGATGCGTACTTCATCAACAGCTTTGGGCAGCTTGCGGATGATTTTTGTACATTCGCCGGCCTTGAGCGTATATTCTCCGGCAGGCATGTCAGCGGGAAAATCAAATTCCACAATATTGCTTTCTTCAGCAGAAGCTATATCAACTTTTTTGCTGAAATTGTCCGGTCCGGAGAGAGTTACACTCAACGGCCTGCCGATGTTGTCCATAAGTTGGATATCGGCCTTGATCCGGGTCAGATTTTCGGTAAAATATATATTGTCGCGGTAGGCTGGCTCCAGAACCTTGATCCGGACGGGCTGAAAATCCAGTTCGAGCTGATTGTCGATGGCAGCAAGCAGATTGTCTTCGGCATCCAGAAGATCCATATTCAAACTGCACTTGCCCGGAGATACTCCCGCAATGGTTTCGTCCAGATTAAAGTTACGCATCCGGTCTGCCTGCACGCCGACCCGGCGGACAAACTCTTTGCCCTGCGAGTCGCGCAGAGTGATACGGCATTGGGCAACCCGCCATTTTTTGCTCCGGTTCCAGAGTTTAGCCGAAACAGCCGCTTTGCCGACACCATCTTGCTGTTTGGCAGTTACTTTGACCGAAGAAATCAACCATTGAAATGGATCTGCATCAAACCCTTTGAGCTTGAGTACCGGAAAATAGCGCGAAGAAGCAAAATTCATTACTTCGATTTTGGCATACGAAGTAAGTTCTTTGGCTTTGGGCCGTTCGCGCCCGATATTCAATCGCAGCTTGTCCAGATTTTTCACATTCTGAAAAAATGCACCCATCGGAATACTCAATTCCACCGTCCAGCGATCGGCATGTTTTTTTGCTGAAATAAGTTTGGTGCTGCTGTTCCATTGCGACTGAAAAATAAACCGTCCGGTACCGGTATTGTCGTCAATACCCCAGTAATCGGTAATGCCGCCATTGGCATCGACCACGATCTTGCCGCCGGACATATTGCTGCCTTCGGGGTCAAAATCAATAGTTATATTGTCATTGTGGGTGCGTTTGCGGTCATCGTGCGGATACTCTTTGCACACGATTTTTTTCATATCATCAAAGGCTTCGATCCCCAGATAGAGGTTTTTGTTATCGTGGGCGATCTTGAACCGGGTCTGGACACTGCCGGGCTTGAGCGTTAAAAGCTGTGTAAAATTTCCGTGCCACGGCAAATTGGCGTTCAACATAGCGCCGGGCTTATCCAGATCATTTAATTTGCTGACTTCGAGCACGCCGCTCGCCGCAGCAGCAGGTGCCAGCAATGCGGCAGTCAAGGCTAAACAGCCTAAAAAGGTCTTTTTCATCATTATACCTGCAATCAATTTTTATTCAGAAGCTTTTATGTTCAAAACAAAGTAGATACTTGCGTAAGCTGCTTTGGCTCCGGGTTTGGTAAAATAGCCCTGCAATGCCACGGCGTAATCCCCCGGTGTCATACCGGCGGTATTTACGGTGAGCTCAAATTCGCCCTCGGCGACAGCTTTTTTCAAGATATTTTTATTCAAAAGCATCGAATCATACGGTGCGGGTTTGGCGGGATTTTTGTGATAAAATTTCACTCTGGCACTCTGGGAAGCAAAGTAACTTGCCGGAGCCATCCGGCGCTGCACCAATGCAGTTACGCCGCCAAACATATATTCATCCTGTGTTTTGACCTTGCCTTTGATCGTCAGGATTTTACCGGCTTCGACACTCGCCGCCGCCGGATCGACCGTAAAATATTCATAGGGCTTGGCGGGTGCGGCGAACAGACTCCCGGCCAAGAGAACTGCCAGCAAAGAGATAATAAGTTTTTTCATCTTTTAACCTTCAAACTCTACTGCCGCTTATCTGGTGTAATCCTCTAAATCGGATACGCTCCAAACACTCAATGCTCTTGTATTCTTTTTAACAACCTTTACGGTATTGCCGGATCTGGCACTGCCATCCATAAAGAGCAGATTAGCCCCGCCGGAATGAGCTTTTTTACTGCCTATGGAGAGGCGTCCGGCATCCACCAATGCCCAGATATTAGAAGCAAAACCAACCCAGGTGTCGCCAAGCAGAATAGTGTGCTCAATATTCTCACGAACCTGATTCATGTTAGTAATAGCATTGGCGTCTTTGGCTTCTACATTTACATCGGTAATCCATGAATTATATCCATAACTGGCATGACATTTTGCCCAGTTATGGGCATAATGTTCATCAGCATCTGAAGGACAATGCAAGATCCGGCTGGTCACCCATATATCGTTGAGCTTGGTCCGATCTGCCCCCATATACATGGCAAGCGTTTCCGGGAACCAGCTTTGACCGTTGTTATACTTCATTTTGTAGAGCATCATGCTTTCTTTGTTGTCATTGGCATACTGATACCAGTAAGTGTAAACCTGCTTCATATTGGCTAAACAGCTGGAACCTTTTGCCGATTCGCGGGCGGCAGAAAGTGCCGGCAGCAGCATTGCCGCCAGAATGGCAATGATAGCAATAACCACCAGAAGCTCAATAAGTGTAAATTGTTTTTTCATAGTGTTTTTCTTTCTTTTTTGTTTATGTTACATTGTTTTTTACTGATTGTTATTTGAAAAATATTCCCTCTTTTTATTTTTCATAGACCTCCCATTCTACTGTATTATTTTTCATAAACTTCCCATTCGTGCATAAGTCTGCCGCGACGGCCGTACTTTTTGATCAGCAGCCGGAGCTTCTGCGTTTTTACCGGAGTAAACTTTATTTCCAGAAATTCCTGTTTATTGCCGCTGAAACTTACCACATCTTTATAACCGCCGTTGCCGTCGGGTATCTGCAAAGTACCGGCTTCCACAAACGAAAAACGCTCGCCGCCGCCGGAGTGTATAACACTTCTGCCGACGGTAACAACTTTGTTGAAATCAAGTTCCACCCACGGCGTTTTATCGGCAAAATCAGGTGTCCAGGTCATCAGTGCATTAAAGTGTTTGCGGTAAACGCCATCCTGCAGAAAATAAACGCTGTTGCCTTTGGGCCGATGGCTCTTGATCTCGCTCGAACAAGTTATCCGGGCTGCACCGCGGGGCAGACTTGTTGGATATTCCTGAATTTGGGTCAGCGACAATTCACCTGCCGCCGCAAGATTGCCGGCACGGAAACGGTCGGCATCCGCCTTGCGGATCGCAGCACGCACCACGTTGAGGTCAAGTGCATCAACATCCACCCTGCCGGAAGCATAAACATGCACTTCGTGAGCACGGAAACTGTCCTTGAAGGCATTGTTAGCAGTTGATACAGAACGCTTTTCGCCGAATACTGCCAGTTTTGCGGGCAGCGGTTGTGTGCTTTGGAAATTCACCGTGCAGGGTTTGTCGGTCAGATTCACTGCTATAATAATAAAACTGCCCTGATAACGCTTCACGCCGCAAAGGAAATCACGGCTGTTCACGCCGCTGAACTTGACAGTTTTTACGGTATCTTCAAGCAAGAAATCTTTCAAACTGTCGGCTTCCGTACCGATGTGATCTTTGCCGATACTCAAATGATTGCTGTAATTGCCCCAACTGTCGAAAGCATAATAAGTCACACCTTTGACATTTGCCAGAAACGCACTGTAAAACTGCATACGCATTTCATCGTAAGTCGGAGCTCTGCTGTGCGAATCGCGCGAATTACGCTTGCCCCAGTCAAAACCATGCAGACATTGCCACGCCGGACGCAAGTTTACAGCATGAACAGCGTGATCGTAAGTAACACGGTTGCCCAACTCCGTGGAACCATCCTGAAAATAATTCGGATAGGTATCAGGAAACAATATATCGCACCCGGTGTAAAACCTTTTCTGCCCGGCCACACCGTAGTTGCAGATCGTTGTCGGGTGGTAGGGGTCGATCTCTTTCATAAATTCAAGAGCGTCAACATACCAGTCTTCATTATGTCCGTGCCCTTCGGGTTCATCTGCCATATACCACGACAGCACGGCGGGGTGTTTGCCGACTTTGCTTACAAATTCACGCAGCAGCTCCTTTTGCCGTGCGTTGAGCTTACCCTGACTGCGACCGGCATCGCTGAACGGATCTTCGCCGGGAACCGGACGGTAATAAGGATAAAGTTTAAGCATGATCCCTGCTTTATGCAGTGCATCCAATGCTTTGAGTGCCTGTTCAATACTCGTCCAGCGTGCCGGAGTTTCCGAAATGGTCACGCCGCGGGGCTTCCAATCCGCAGGTGCATAACTCTGCCCGAAAACCATGAGCTTTCTGCCGTCAACATGCACCACACCTTTTTTATCCAGCCAGACTTCACCGGGGCGATGCGGGAGCTTCTTTATAACACTTTTTACTCCGTTGGCAGAGAGTACATAACTGCCGATTTTTGTGTTGGCAAAATCAAATTCCACCGCGTTGACCGCCGCCGGCTTTTCAATAACCACTTTTTTGCTGTAATCCGGCCCGGTCAAAGTCACGGTCAGCGGCTTACCGTCGATTTCAGACAGATTTATATTGGCTTTGATTTTTTTGACTTCCGGCATCGAAGCGTAAATATTGTTGCGGTAAGCTGGTTCCACAAGTTGAATAGTTATAGGGTTGTAAGCAAGCACCGCTTCCATTGTCTGATTGCTCAACAGCACTCCGGTAAGATCCATAAGGGCAAATTCAACTTTGCATTTGCCGGGTTTTTCCGGGATCAGAGTTACTGCCACACCGGATAATTTGCCGGGCAATGCCGGAAATACTTTGCTTGATGCGGCAATCTGATTGCCGCGCTTATCCAAAAGACGCACCACAGCTTTGAGATTGCGGAAACGCTTTGCCGGATTGATGACTTTGGCAGATACATCGGCAACGATTTTACCATCTTTTTTGCTGCTTTTGAACGACAGACCTTCGACCGCATAACCGAATTCGGCAGTATCCAGACCGGCAAATTCAAATTCAGGGAATTTACGCGGGAAGTTATGGGTATCTTTATCCAGCGGGAAAAGGTCGCTGCCCTCACGCACCGCATAGCGGGTACGGGCTATATTGATACGCGGAGAGAGTTTATCTTTCTTTTCGCCGTAATAAAACACCCCCAGCGGGACAGCCAATTCCACGCTCCAGAAGTCTGCCCCCTGAACACGGGAAATAACTTTTGTATAACTCCTGCGGCAGCGTTCAAGCACAAAACGGTCATTGCCGGTATTGTCATCCAACCCGTAAAAGTCAGCAATATTTCCGCGACAGTCCACAATTATCTTGCCCAGTGCACGGTTGCGTCCATCCGGGTCAAAGTTGACCTCCACAGAATCGTTGTTCCAAATGGAAAATGCCGCGAAGTCCTCCCGGTAACGCATTTTATCAATGTGCGGCTCATCGGCTTTGATCCCCACATACATATATCTGCCGTCGTGAAAGAACTTGACATGCGTTTGTGCCAGCGGTTTTTTGCCGGGCACACCATTGATGGTGAAATTGCTGCGGAACGGAACAGCAACATTCAGTACACTGCCGGGCTTGCCGCTGCAGGAATGTTTGGGCACAACGATCTTTTCCGCACACAAAACTCCGCAGAACAAGGTTGTGGCAAACAGCAAAAATATTTTACGCATACTGATTCCCTTACTGAACGATCATCGGCAGAAATACCGACGGATAACTGCTTTTGCCGGTAGCCCGGTCAACCAGCCGGACTTCCACTGCGATCTTATAATTCCCAACCGGAAACGCGGTCGTATCCAGTTCAAAATCAAACTTCTGACTTGCCACCGACGGCATGTGCTTGAATTTTACCAATACAGCGTAGTCGTATCCGTCCACTTTCTTATCTTTGAAACGGTAACGCATATCCAGATTTTCGCGTTCAAAGAACGCTTTGGGAGCATCTTTACGCAAAACTTTTACACAATAGCCGCCGAAAAAGTATTTATCGCCGGCAGTAAAATCACATGACACCGTATATTTTGTACCCGAAACCCCTGCCAGTTCAGCGGGAGTGAACACACAACTCTTGTACCATGACGGATTTTTCACCGCCTTGACCTGCCGGGCAGCCGCCGGCAGGACCTGCGGAGTGGCGACGAATTTTTTGCCGTCTTCGCCGGTAATGGTAAGATAAAAACGCGTTGCAGAATAGTAGGATTTTTTATCTTTGAGTACCCAGGCTTGAATGGGAATACTGTAATCTCCAACAGCCATACCGCTGGTATTGATCACGATTTCGTACTCCCCGGAAGCAAGCTGCACAGGGAAGTTTTTATCATCGGTAAGCCAAATTGCATCGTAGTTGCTGACTTTTTTGGTCTTGCGGTCACTCCAGCGGATAAGGTCGCTGTTCCGGGCAAAAAATTCTGCCGGAGCTTCTTTGCGGTGAACAAATGCCTTGAAACTGCCGACTTTTGCCCCGGGTACACACGCAAAAGAAAGTTTGAGTTTTACGATTTCTCCCGCCTTGACTGCAGCACTTTCCGGTGCGACTGCAAATTTTTCAAACACCTTGACAGGAGCGGCACACACAATACCCGCCAACAGCAGAACAGCAACACAACTCAACACTTTTTTCAACATAAAAACAACCCTTTTCGATTTTTCAGCTTAACACGCTGATTTCAGTTCTTTATACAATATTTTCACGATTTTTGATATATTTTCATTGTTTTTTCAGCTCAAACATGGCATCAACAGCGGCATTTACCAACTGCAATCCGGCACGGGGATCAAACTGCTGACATTCCGGCTCGTATCCCCCGGCAACCAAAGCGTTGGCATGACAGATGTAATCAACATAATCTGTTGAATTATAGCAGATAAATGCCTTGCGGAACGGCGAGTGCCATTTGATTTCCGCCCCCAGTTCCGCCACCAGTTCGCACGGTACACCGACAAAGCAGATATCGCCGATACTCAACAATTGCAATTCCAGAGTGTATTCTCCGTTTTGCTTGAACCGCTGCAGCTGTCGCGGATTTTCGCAAGCAGTTACATTGACCTTGAATTCTTTGATCATGGTTTTGATATGAGCATCTTTGAGTACAAAGCGATCCGGATTGCTCCGCATATTCACCAGAGCACGCACACTTTCATTGGCAAGCGGCCGCGCAATGTTGTCCATTGCCTGAAATCCGATTTGGGCATCACGCGGAAACTGATCTCCGGCAGCACCGGAAACAAAGGTTATGTGGCAGCCTAAAGTATCCTGCAAATATTTACGCAATACTCCGGGATAATCCGGGGTGATCGACAAACCTCCGGTGCCGGGAGAGTGCGAAGCAAGCGGATGAGCCGCATAATTGACCAGCAGTTCAATAACATTGCGTTTGCTGTCGATAAAAGCCAGTGTTCCGAGTTCATCATCAGTAAAGCCATCGCCGATGGGTTCCAGTTCGCAGTTGCGGAAGAGCATCTTGCACTTGTTTTCAGGCCCGACATAACGGCGGTTGATATTTACTTTGCAATGTGCCGTGTAATAACTCCAATTACCTTCAATGAAATCTTCATCTCTGATGGCAGCAACAGCTTCAACAGTGCGCTCAATAACCAGTCGGGTCGATTCTTCATCTCTACCCTTCAACCCCTCATGATAACGGGTGTGCGGTCCGCCGTGAGTATGAGTGCAGCTTAAAAGCACATCGGCTTCGCCGCCGCCGATAAGTCCGGCACAACGCTTACGGATAACTTTTACGACCTCTGCATCCATACCGATAAGGTCGTAACTTATTATCAGAGCTTTTTTCCCGTCGTCATCTATGCAAATGCCCTGCAATGTCAAATCATCCTGTTTCATTACCGACACATCTTTGAGCCCGTAACCGGCTACACACGTGCCGACAGGAGGTGTGATTATGTTAGTAAATGTTGCGATTTTCATTTTTTATATCTCCTATGAATTTTTATAAAAAACGCACATTTCGATCAGTTGTATTATACTTTAATATCAGCACAAAAACCTTGACTATAAAGACAAAAAAGTGGACGATTCAGCCAAGCAGAGATTTTTGAGGCATTTTTGGCTGTTAACAGCTCATATTTCAGGTATAACCGGTGCAATAATATTGAATTAAAAAATCACTTTCAGATGGTAATTATTGATTATTGAGCCAATTTTTATTTGCAAAAAAATTCTGCAAGTATTATAGTAAAACAGACAATGTGCAACAGAAGGATTATTTGTCATGGAAAAAATAAAAATCGTTCAGTATGGTGTAACTCACGAACATGCAGCAGGTAAAATTGCTTCGCTGCGGAAACTTACCGATATTTTTGAAATCGTGGGTGTGATCGACGACCGGGCAAGTACCGCTGCACGTTTTCCGCAGGAAGTTGATATGTCGCTTTATGAAGGATTGAATTTTATAACCCCTGAAGAATTTTTCCGGCGGCAGGATATTCAGGCGGTGATCATCGAAACCGCCAACAGCGATCTGGTGCCGACAGCGTTGAAATGTCTGGAAAAAAATATTGCCATGCACATGGATAAACCCGGCGGCGAAACCATCGAGCCATTTGAAAAACTCTCACTTGAATGTGAAAAACGCAATATACCTTTTCAGATGGGTTACATGCTGCGCGGCAATCCGGCAGTAAGATTTTGCATCGACGCAGTAAAAAAAGGCCTCCTGGGAGATATTTTTGAGATCCAGGCCGATATGAACCACCATTACGGCGGCGAAGAATACAGCCAGTATCTGCGCCGGATCAATGGCGGGTTGATGTATAACCTCTGCTGTCATTTGATCGATTCGGTTGTAAGTATGATGGGAGCACCGGAAAATATTGTTTCGATGATAAAACGTACAGCTGATTCGCCAGTCGAAGCAATGAATAACTGCGTGGCGGTCATGGAATACGAATTTGCCACAGTAACTTTGCGTTCATGCAGCAAAGATTACGGTCTGGGCCGCAGATTGCGTATAGCCGGAACCAAAGGGGTGATAGAAATGAGTCCGGTGGAATGTTTTTATAAACCTCTGGAGTTGTCGTTATCATTGGCTGAAGCCTCCGGTGATTACCCGCAGGGCTTGCATAAGCTGACATTCCCGCTGCTGAAAGACCGTTACGAACCGCAATTCCGCGAACTTGCAGCAATAATCAACAAAGAACGCCCCAACAATCAGGCGATATACGCCCATGACCGTCTGGTGAACCGGGTGATTCTGGGTTGTGCCCAATTGCAGAAATACCGCAAGCAATAACAGGCAGGCAGGTAAAAAGCAACTTGTCATACTTGAATACTGTGCCAAATGACGGGGAGAAGTCAATACCTGACTTCATCAAACAATACTGCGGAAGTGTATGGCAGGTGTTGTTTGCCAACAGCTCACGCGGCGGCACGCCGCGATAGGGCGGTCAGGGCCCGCCTTCATTACAATACAGCGTGGCAAGCCGCGAACGCATGGGAAGGCAGTTTGCCGGATACATTCCGGCAAACCGAGCGGAAAGGATCCGCGAAGCATCTCCGGTGTTGAGCGAAGCCATCCGGCGTTTGAGGACGATTTTGAGCTTTGCTCAAAATCGCTTAAGGCGGCGTATGCCGCCGCTCTAATTAAAAAACCGCCAGGTAACTCGCACTGAATATTGCTGCCGACCGGGCAAGGGGTTCCAAGGGGACAATGCAATGCCCCCTTGGGATGTGCAAGCTCTATTATATCGAATAAGTTGATAAGTCAAGCCGCACAAAAACAACATTGTGGAAGTTATTGCTCAAACATCCAATTTGAGAAGAAGCCAATATATGTTTGAGTGTTGAGGTGATTTCAAACTCATCAAAAGTCGCCCAAGGCATAACCTTCGCCCGGCAAAAGGGGCGTTTCCGGCAGTTACCGCTACGGGTAGCTGCCGCAAACTACCTTTCATCG
>SUVS01000013.1 GCA_015061885.1 Lentisphaerota bacterium | reverse complement strand
AGCAGTATTACTGATGCTGCCGGGACAAGAAATTTCAGCTATAATGCCAATAATCAACTTGGAAATGAAACAAATCCAAGTATAATGAATGGTATGATTACTTATACTTATGACAACGCCGGACGGAAGACTGGTATGAACTTGAGTAATGGAACAGATTCCTTTGCTCAGGCAAATTATACCTATGATACCAGAGGGCGCATCGCTACTGCTGGCAATAATACCGATACACTTACCTACACCTATGTTCCCGGCACAAATATGATCGGTTCTGCGACTTGGCAAAACGCATCAATTAATACCGTCAATACTTATGACCAATATAAACGCTTGACGAATATTGCCGTTAATGGTACGAATGTTTATGGATATACCTTGAATGATAAAAACCAGCGTACTTCAGCAACTCTCCCTGACGGTAATAAATGGAATTATACCTATGATGTTATGGGGCAGTTGACTGGTGCGGTCAAACAAGACACCGCCAATAATCCGTTGGCAAATATGAATTATTTCTATGACCTGATCGGTAATAGAACATCGGCAACGGAAAATTCTGCTACGACGACCTATGCCAGCAATTTGGTCAACCAGTATACTGCAGTCAATGCCGTTGTGCCGGTCTATGATTTTGACGGAAATATGACAAGTTACAATGGATGGAATTATACTTATAATGGCGAAAATCGTCTGATTGTGGCTGAAAATGTTGCTACTGGAGTGCGTGTTGAAGCAGACTACGACTATATGGGACGGAGAATCTTCAAAAAGGTTTATAACAATAATACCTTGGTGAAACATTCTGTCTTTGTCTATGATGGATTTAAACAGATTGCAGAGTTTGACGCTCTCAACAACAATTCTCTTAAAGCAAGTTATCTCTGGCAGCCGGTTGGCTTGGATGTCGTTTTGTTGCGTAACAGTGAATATCTTATTGCTGACGGCAATAAAAATATTATTCAAGTGCGCAATGCGACTGGAAGTGTTACAGATTCTTACATCTATGATCCTTTCGGAAAAGTGACACATAACGGGAATTCCGAAAATCCCTTCCAATTCAGTTCTGAATTTTTCGATGATGAAACAGAATTGGTCTACTATAATTACAGATATTACATCCCACTTCTCGGAAGATGGATTAATCGTGATCCTATTGAGGAAGAAGGGAGCAAAAACCTATATACTATATGTCGTAATAATAATAACTTGATAGATAAACTGGGTTTAATATCTATAATTATCCATGGTACATTTGCCTCAAAAACTTCTTGGTGGACTAGAAAGGGTGGATTTGCAACAAATTTAGATGCTGTATTGGGAGACGTTTGGAAAATAAGAACGGACGGTTATAAACCATTTGACCTCTACTCCTGGTCTGGCGAAA
Organism: Lentisphaerota bacterium; assembly: GCA_015061885.1. Taxonomy (GTDB): domain Bacteria; phylum Verrucomicrobiota; class Lentisphaeria; order Victivallales; family Victivallaceae; genus SIG78. Next base: position 54,467 of record SUVS01000013.1, on the reverse strand, counting down.
ACTCGCATTCAGCGAGAGTCACATCTGGGCGCGACCTGGCGTGCTATATAATAACAATAAGGAGTAAGTATCCTAAGGAACCAATTAACATAATTGCTCACAGCCACGGTGGAAATGTTGTTTGGGAAGCTTTGCGTGTGCTTTACAAAAATAAGCAAAAACACAAATACAAAGTAACAAATGTTGCATTTATTGCAACCCCACAGATCAAAATAACATATGGTTCATGGTATACTCATCGGTGGTATGAGTACTTATATGCCAGCACGGAAGGGATGGGTATGATACAAAACAAAGCATATAATTTTTATTCGCTTGAGGATTCTGTACAGACATACTGGGCAGATGTGAAAGACGGGATTGACGAAAAAGATATTCCTAATAGCTCGCACGAATGGGGGAATAGCATAAGCGCAGACCGAACAGTGAATTATATACATAATAATTTCTCTATAGGCACTGCTGTCGGACAGAAGGATGCACATTCTGTTCTACACAGTGCTAATATGGGACGTTACATTGGCTACATTTTATCCGGCTCCAACCATGCAGAAGCAGCCCAAAAAGCAACCATGACATTTCCAATAACTAACGATGATGACACAGGAGAATAATTATGAAATATATATTTTTGATTTATTCTGTTTTTTCTTATATTTCTTTTATTACGATGCTTGTTTGGGGATGGTTTGCCTGCAAGGAACTGAGAACAGAATATTTATATTGGAAGGCAATTTCCTGTCTCTTTTTTAGTCTTCTAGTATTTGGTGCACTAGTAATTAGTGGATTATTTATTATAATAGTTCGTAGGAAAAGTAAAGAAATTGCTCCTATTACTGTAATGTTTTTCAATAATTTACTACTCCTTATTACAATCATTTTTTATCTAAAATTTCTCTAAGGTTATCGCAATATTCAGAGAATTTAGATTAAAATATTGAGAATTTTTTTATAAAATCCTCCATAAATTCGTCTTCCGTTCTATCGAACTTAATTACTTTTGCTTGAGCTTTTTTCTGTTCTATCAGTTGTTCAAGTTCTTCTTCAGTCATTGAGCACCTCCTGTCCATAAGATTTGTTTTTACCTATAAGACGCTCGTGAGCCCAAAAATCTTATCAGGATTTTGAAAAAAGATCAATTTTTCTTTACAATATTCAATATATGCTCATTGACTGAGAAGTTTTCTTTGGGCTTTCTGATATTCTGCCGCCATTCTTTATCCAGTTTGCGTTTGCCGACAAAATAGAAGAAATTCAGGATGTCTTCCTGAGGAATATGTTCAAGCTCGCAATGCGTCAACAAGGCCTGAAAAAATCTTTTGAACACGCCATAACGTTTTAACTCTGAATAATACGGCTGTGGCATTTTCATCAGCCAGGCATAATTCATCATTGCATATTCTATGTATCGGTCACCCATGGGATACTGGTCCGGTCTGTGATACCCGCAATACATCCGTGCAAAGTAAACTGCAAAATATGATTTGTAACTACACTTTGCAAAATTTCTGGCAGATTTAGAGTAAACACAGCAAAAGTAAGAATGACAGGGGCAGGTAAAACTGCCCGCTCATCAAACAAAAAATCTACAAAATACGTAAAAAATCTGTTTTACAGCTACTTTATAAAAAAGTTATGGGATAGCTGTGAAACATCATCAATAAATATCTAATTTTATTGTAATATCTCGTTTTTGATTGTATTGTATTTTTTTGTAAAAAAAAGAAAATACTCATATGGCAGAAAAAAGCAGAAAAAAAGAGCATTTTGAGCTTGAAGGTATGGCAATAATGGCTATGACGACGAGGAGTTCAATCAGCGTAAATGATTTTCTGATCATGATTTATCTCACTTTCTGTTAACTGTAAAGAGCCTTTTTAAGTGCCTCTAAAAATCCATATCCATGTTTGACATCCGGTTCCAGATAACTGCCTTCAGTCCACTCGTTCCAGGCATTGATGAAGAGTATGCGGTCTTCTTCGGGCCAATCTTTCATTACATTCACCGCCTCGGAGATCTTGTCGCCGAACTGTTCCGGAGTGGGGTCCATGATCGGCAGATAGGGGTAACGCAAACGCTCATAAACTTCGCTCTGAACAGTCCGGGGGCTGGAATCCCACCCCATTGTTACCACCGGGTAATAGACTGCGGGCAATCCGTTGATCGCCTGATCGCGCATCTGATAATAAATATCGTAAACCTGATCGTAGTTAGCGTAGGGGAACTGGCCTTCCGGCATCCGGTAGAGCGGAATATTGTAACTGGTGTAGCAATGGAATCCGATCTTGTTCACCCAGTCGCTCTGGGGGCAGATCGACGATGGACTCTGATCCATGTTATCCCACCACATACCATTAAGGTAAACACCCGGCAGACCGGCGGCTTGAGCTTTTTTCTGCAAAAGGTCGAGCACTTCTTTACACTTTTCCACCCCGCCCATCTGGATAATAAAGCGGTTGGTGCCGTAAATCGAAAAATAAGGCATCCCCTTTACCCGCATGTACCGGGGGTGTTTGAAATAGTTTTCGATCAGATAATCCCACACATAACCGACGCTGGTGTAGGTGGTTGTCCAGTAAAAATCCACCGGATAAGGACGCACCCTGCCGCCGGGATGGAAGTTTTCCCAATCATGGTTTGCCCACATCAGGGCAAATTCCAAACGATCATTGCCGCTCTTGAGAAAACCTTCGTTGAGACAGCGTTCCAGATAAGGGCCGTCGTACCAATACCAATCAAAAATAAATGCATCCACGCCGTGATCGGCGGCAGCATCTATCTTGCGGCTCATCACCGCCGGATCGGCTTCATCTTCGTACCCCCACAGCGGCACTTTGGGTTGATCGTGGCCGGGGAAACGGGCGGTGGCGTGTTTCATAAGTTCCCATTCTGTCCAGCCTTTACCATGGATCGCTTCGTTGCGTTCGTCAACATGGTAGTTGGGAAAATAGTAAACTGCGGTTCTGGGTTTTGCCATAAAAAAATCCTCCTGTAAAATATAAACATTGTTCAATTTCTGATATTATACATCATAATCAAAAACAATACCATAATGATTTTTCTGAAAAATATAACAATCCGCTAAAAATGCGACTTGAAATAATCACTTATATGCAGTATATTTCAATAAAGGAGTTAAAGTTGTGAAGTATTATTTTTCAGAAAAATTTTTCAGCGATCCGGATTTTTCACTGCATGTGGAAAAAGCCCGCCAACGGGAATTTATGGTCGATCATGGGCATGATTTCATTGAACTGGTGTTGGTAAGCAGCGGCAAGAGTCTGCACCGCATTGCCGCACCGGCAGGAGCAAAAGCATCTTACGGTTTGATCCGGGGAGAAGTTTTTACTGTAATGCCCGGCGAAATACACAGTTACTGCGACAGTAAAAATTTTGAAATATACAATGTGGCTTTTTTACCGCAGCTTATCGCCGGAGAAATGTCTGAACTCAACGAGTTGCCCGGCATCCGGTCGCTGTTGTCGCACCGGCCGGGAGAACCGCACCGGCATCTTTATCTGGATGCACGCTGCCGGGAAGCTGCCTCTGAACATCTGCACAAAATGATCTACGCCGCAAGCCGCCGTCCTCCGGCATGGAAATTGCAGACAAAAACCGCATTTCTGAATTTTCTTTTTACCATCGGTTCTCTGAAAGCTCAAATACGCGAACCGGATAAAACCACGGTAAGATCGCACTTTCTGGATTCGCTGGACTATCTGGAAAAAAACATTCAGCGTAAGATCACATTGAGCCATCTGGCTCAAATCGCCTGTATGAGCGTATCGAGTTATACGGCATTTTTCCGGCAGATGATCGGTTTATCGCCGATGGAATACCTGATAAATCTGCGGCTCAATCAGGTACGGCATCTCTTGATTTACAGCAATATGGAACTTTCTGAAATCGCAGAATCATGTGGCTTTTGCGATACAAACTACATGATCAAGATGTTCCGTCTGCGGGAAAAGACCACTCCCGGTCAACTGCGACGCAGTCAAAAAAGCGGTAATTGAGTATATATCCAGCATGGCATATCCGCCGTACCACAGCAATGAGGTTAACGGCAGCTTGAGCAGTTGCCGCAAATGTATGTTGCAGACATTAAGTATGCCGCAGGTTTGCGGATGTCTTTACTCTTTGCCCGGTTGCCGCAAAACAAGACCGGTAGTTGGGGAAAGTTGCATTTTATTTGCCTGTATGTGAAATTTTTCTTATTTTTTGAGTAAAAATACTTGCATAAAATTCAAATGTGGATTACTTTAATAGTGATTTGCTAAATCGTGTCAGTAACCATTTGAGATATTCATTTATTCTCAAAAAAATTAAACATAATAAATAAAAGGAAAAGAGCTATGAGCAAGCTTGCAATCCTTGGCGGCGAAAAAGTCGCCACCACTTCTATCGCACCCTGTATCAAATGGCCGATCGTCAACCGTGCCATGGAAGAAGGTGTTATCTCTGTTCTGCGTGACGGCAATATGTCCGGCACCAACATCACCAAACAGTTTGAAGCAGAATTCGCCAAATGGCAGGGTTCCAAATATGCTCTGGCCCACAGCAGCGGTACCGCCAGCTTGCAGGCTGCCATGTTCGGTATCGGTCTGGGTCATGGCGACGAAATCATCTGCCCCTCCATCACCTACTGGGCAAGCGTTCTGCCTGCCATGAGTCTGGGTGCCACCATTGTCTATGCTGACATTGATCCCAAAACCCTCTGCCTGGATCCGGCTGACTTTGAAAAACGCATCACTCCCCGTACCAAAGCGGTGGTAGTTGTTCACTATTGTGCCTATCCGGCTCCCATGGACGAAATCATGGCGATCGCCCGCAAGCACAATGTCAAGGTCATCGAAGACGTGTCGCACGCCCAGGGTGCTCTTTACAAGGGCAAAATGGTCGGTACCATCGGTGATGTCGGTGCCATGAGCTTGATGAGCGGTAAATCCTTTGCTATCGGCGAAGGCGGTATCCTCGTTACCGACAATCAGGAAATCTATGAGCGTGCCATGCTCTGGGGCCACTATGAACGTGCCAACGACATCACCCTGCCCGGTCTGGTCGAATACAAGGGGCTGCCCTGCGGCGGTTACAAATACCGTATGCACCAGCTCTCCAGCGTAGTCGGTCTGGAACAGCTCAAGAAATATGACAGCGAATGTGCTGTTATCGACAAAGCCATGAAATATTTCTGGGATGGCTTGAAAGATCTGCCGCTTGGCAATCACATTCCGGAAGAAGCCAACTCCTCCAAGGGCGGCTGGTATGCCTGTAAGGGTCTTTACAACTCCGAAGCCTTTGATGGTCTTTCGCTCAAATACTTTATCGAAGCAGTTGCCGCCGAAGGCGGTCAGGGTTTTGCCGCCGGCTGCAACGCCGCTCTGCACACCCACGGTTTGTTCCACACCATGGATGTCTATGGCGATGGTAAACCCTCCAACACTGCCAACAACCCCGATGCCGGTGCCATCAATCAGGAAGGCGACTTCCCGGTTGCCGAAAACATCTGCAACAGTGCCTTCAGCATTCCGTGGTTCAAGCACTTTGACCGTCTGCTGATCGACGAACAGATCGCCGCTGTCCGCAAAGTCTGCGAAAACTACAAAGATCTGCTCGCAAGCGACCCGAAAGAAAAGGTCGTCGGCAAGTTCTTCCAGACTGCCCGCAAGAACTGATAAAGTTCTGCAACAGCTTACAAACGGGATCGTCCTCCGGACGGTTCCGTTTTTTTTTGTTAAAAAAGCTGATTGCAAACTTGTTTTTCCCGGTTTGAGTGTTACATTGTAGGATGTATTGTATAATTATGTCTAAACAGGGAAAAATATACGACAATGTCTGCTGATTTTGTTCATTTGCATGTACACTCGCATTACAGTTTGCTTGACGGAGCATGTACCGTAAAGCAACTCTTAAAAATGACTGACGAATACGATATGATCGGCTGTGCCATTACCGACCACGGTTATCTTGGCGGTGCGGTCGATATGTACGATACATTCAAAGCCGGCGGCAAAAAACCGATCATCGGGTGCGAAGTTTATGTATCGCCAACCACGCGTTTTGACCGCGATGCGAGCAAACCGCATATTCGCGGACACCACCTGGTACTTCTGGCGGAAAACATCAAAGGCTACCACAGTTTGTGCAAACTGCTGTCGGAAGCGTGGCTCAACGGGATGTACTACAAACCGCGTGTTGACCGGGATCTCTTGCGGGAGCATCACGAAGGTTTGATCGCTCTTTCGGCATGTATTGCCGGGGAAATACCCAGTGCAGTGCTGGATAACGATATGCCCAAAGCCGAAAAACTGCTTACCGAATATGTGGATATTTTCGGAAAAAACAACTTTTTCCTTGAGATCATGGATCACGGCATGGAAGAAGAACGCATTGCCAACCGTGGGATCATTGAGCTTTCCAAAAAGTTTGAACTGCCGTTAGTGGCGACCAACGACATACATTATCTATTGAAAGAACATGCCGAAGCTCATGAAATAATGCTCTGCATCCAGACCCAGAGCAAACTGTCTGACGAAAACCGCTTCAAGTTCCCTGCCCCGGAATTTTATTTCAAAAGTCCGCAGGAAATGAAAGAGCTTTTCCGGGAAGTGCCGGAAGCTGTTACCAATACCGTAGGTATTGCCGAGCGGTGCGATCTGGATTTTATTTACGCTCCGGAAGCCAACCACTACCCGGTGTTTACGATTCCCGACGGTTCATACGAAAAAGACTATCTGCGAAATTTCTGTCTGGACAACATGATGTACCGTTACGGCTTCGACCCGCGGGAACTGGATACACTTACGCCTGAACAGCAGGAAGTCATAGACCGCATGGATTATGAACTGGGGATCATCGACCGCACCAAGTATTGCAGTTACTTTCTTGTTGTGAGCGACTTTATCAAATACGCCAAAGATCACGGTATCCCGGTCGGGCCGGGTCGTGGTTCGGGAGCCGGGAGTGTAGTGGCTTATCTGGCAAAGATCACCGACATTGACCCACTGCGGTACGGATTGCTTTTTGAGCGGTTCCTCAACCCGGAACGCGTCAGTCCGCCTGACTTTGATATTGACTTTTGCGAACAACGCCGCAGTGAAGTTATTGAGTATGTCCGCAAAAAATACGGCGAAGACTCGGTTGCACAGATCTGTACCTATGGTACGCTCAAAGCCAAAGCGGTGGTCAAGGACGTTGCCCGCGTGCTCGGTCATGACTTTGCCGCCGGCGACCGGATCACCAAACAGATACCCGCCGACCCCAAGATGACGCTGGCTAAAGCCAAAACGGAATCGGATGAACTTAAACAGATGGTGGAAAATGAGCCTTATGTTACTGAAATTTTCCGCCATGCCGAAGTTCTGGAAGGCATCAACCGCCAGTTGGGTATCCACGCTGCGGGGGTAATCATCTGTAATCAGCGGCTGGATAATCTGGTGCCGCTTGCCCGCGGAGCAAAAGGGGAAGTCATCACCGAATTTCCGGCAGTGCAGTGCGAACACCTCGGCTTGCTCAAGATGGACTTTCTGGGTTTGCGAACCCTCACGACCATTCAGCGGGCGGTGGATATGATCGAAAAAAACCGGGGGGTAAAGCTCGATATGGCAAAAATCCCGCTGGACGATCCCGCAAGTTTCGCACTTCTGAACCGCGGCGATACTATTTCGGTATTCCAGCTGGAATCTACGGGTATGCGTAATCTCTGCCGCCAGTTCGGGGTGGAAAACATCAAACACATCATTGCGTTGATCGCTATTTACCGGCCGGGGCCGATGCAGTTTATTGATACATTCATCCGGCGTAAACGCGGTACAGAAGAAATCATCTACGACCACCCCAAGATGGAAAAGTACCTGGCAGAAACTTACGGCATCATGCTTTATCAGGAGCAGATCATGCAAGTCGTGCAGGAGCTTGCCGGGTTCTCTCTCGGCGGAGCGGATATTCTGCGCCGTGCCATCGGTAAAAAGAAAGCCGATGTGCTTGCCGAACAGAAGAGTAAATTCATTGAAGGCTGTGCCAAATGCAATAATATTTCTGAAGAAGTCGCCAACAGTATCTGGGCAAAAATCGAAACATTTGCCGGGTACGGCTTCAACAAATCGCACAGTGCGGCTTACGCCTTTGTAGCCTACCGTACCGCATTTCTGAAAGCCAATTACCCCATTGAATTCATGGCGGCGGTACTCACCAGCGAAATTGATAATGCCGAAAAGATCGCCTTTTTGATCAACACCTGCCGGGATATGAAAATTGCGGTCATGCCGCCGGATATAAATTCCAGCGATATAAGTTTCAGCGTCGATGGCGACAATATCCGTTTCGGTCTGGGTGCGATCAAAGGCGTGGGCGAAAATGCCGCCGGCAAGATCATCGAATCGCGTCAGAAAGATGGCAAGTTCAAAGATTTCAACGATTTCTGCGAACGCTGCGGCACAGCAATGAATTCACGCATGATCGACAATCTGGCAAGAGCCGGTGCGTTTGACTCGCTGAACATCCGCCGCAGTCAGGTATTGGCGATCGCGGAAGATGCGTTGAAAAATGCTTCTGCCAAAGCCAAAGACAAAGCCGCCGGTCAGGGGTCGCTCTTTGATTTGCTCGATGACAGCGGTCAGCAGGAATTCAACGGCATTGCCATACCGGATATACCGGAATTTGATATTGAAGATATTCTCAAATCCGAAAAAGAGCTGTTGGGTTTTTACGTTACAGCCCACCCGCTTTCGCCCTATCAGCCGGCGGTCGAAGCCTTGAGTACGATCAAATTTTCGCAGTTGGAAAGTGTGGGCGAAAGTGCCACTGTCCGCATTGCCGGTATGCTTAACACGGTAAGCAAAAAATTCTCCAAACGCGATAACCGCCCGTATTTGATTTTGAACATGGAGGATTTTGAATCCGCCAGCGATGTAATGGTTTACAGCGATGCTTACGAAAAACTCGTTGAACAGGGTCTGAAGCTGATGCCGGGCATGAATATAGCCATAACCGCCAAAGTATCACGCCGCGACGAAAACGAAGCACCGCGGGTGGTTGCCGACAAAGTCGAACTGCTGGATGCAGCAATCAAGTCGGCGGCAAACGAAATATTGATCGACCTCTACGAAGACGAAGTCAACGACGAAATGCTGGGCAAACTCAAAAAGTTGCTGGATGCCTACAAGGGCGAAACCAAGACCGTTTTCTGTATGGTCATCAACAATGGCGAACGCTATGTATTTATTGAGCAGACCAATGGCGGCGTGGATATTTCCACGGATTTGATCAAAGCGATCGGCAATCTGCTGGGCCCCCGGCATTGCAAGATCAAAGTAAATCCGCCGGAACCGATCCAGCGGAAACGCTGGAACAAGGATTTCAACAACAACGCCAACGCCGATAATTGAGCAGCAATATGAGCAGTAACCAAGATTTGATTCTGGAAGTGGAAAATCTTTCCGTGGGATTCGGCAAAACCGGTCAGTGCGTGGAAGTTACCAGCGATGTATCTTTTTCTCTGCACAAAGGTCAAATCCTTTCGCTGGTGGGCGAAAGCGGCTGCGGCAAGAGTCTCTCGTGTCTGGCGTTGACCGGATTGCTGCCGCCAAGCGGCAGAATCATACGCGGCAGTGTGCGTTATCATCACAAAAACGGCAATGTTTATGATTTATGCAATATCAGGGAAAAAGATTTGCGTAAAATCCGCGGTTCTTCAATAGCGTACATTTTTCAGGAGCCGTCGGCATCGCTCAATCCGGTGTTCAGAGTGGAAGATCAGATCGCCGAAGTCATTGAATTGCACCGTCCGGAAGTAAGCGATGTTCATGCTGAAGTAATAAAACTTTTGCAGGATGTGGGCATACCCGATCCGGAAAAACGCTCTCAAGCATATCCGCACGAACTCTCCGGCGGTATGCAGCAGCGGATAATGATCGCCATGGCACTTGCCGGTCAGCCCGATCTGCTGATCGCTGATGAACCGACCACCGCACTGGATGTAACCATTCAAGCCCAGATACTTGATTTGATCGACTCATTGCGGAAGAAATACAATATGGCGGTAATATTGGTAACGCACAATCTGGGGATAGTTGCCGAACTTGCCGATCAGGTGGCGGTTATGTATGCCGGGTTGATCGTGGAAACGGCTCCGGCAGAAGAGTTGATAAACTCGCCGCAGCACCCCTACACCCGGGCGTTGCTTGCGGCGGTACCGCAACTCGGCAAAAGCGGAAAAAGTCTGAATACCATCCCCGGAACCGTTCCGATGCCAAAGGATTTTCCTGCCGGATGCCGCTTTGCCGCCCGTTGCAGTTATTCGCAGGAAGAATGTTCAGAGTACAGCAAGTTCAAAATAAAAAACCAACATTCATGGCGTTGCATAAGAAATTGGTCGGAGCAATGAAAAAAGAACGCAAAGAGCTTTTTATACTGCTTGGCATTTTACTGGCGGTGATTTCGGCAACGATTATTCTGGTTATAAAACTGGATAAGCTGCCGGACATGACTACGGCAACCGGAGAAAATGTTCCCATACACAAAAATGCCAGCGTAAAAGAAACATTGCATAAAGCCGCTGAATTATTGAGCCGCAACGAACTTGTTCAAGCAGAAAACCTGCTTACCGAAGCTATAAAGCAATATCCGGCAAATGCCGCAGTCTGGCTGCTTTCCGGAACAGTATATTTCAGACAGCAGAAATTTGAGGCGGCTGAAAATGCGTTCCGTCATGTGATACGCCGCCATCCGGATAACGCCGCCGGATACAATAATTTAAGTGCCGCACTGATAAAATTAAAGCGTTATAACGAAGCCCGCAGTACGATTGACCAGGCGTTATATCTGGCTCCAAATAATGGAGAAATATTACTTAATGCCGCAAGTCTGTACGCTCTGCGGCAGGAAGATAATCGGGCTTTGAAATTTTTGCAGCAGGCAATGGCAAACGGCATAAGTCCGGAAAAAGTATCTCAATATAAAGAACTGGTGCGTTTGCTGGAGCGTCCGGAATTTATGAACTATTACAAGCAGAAAACGCAACAGAGCGAAAAATAAATATGAGCAAAATAACTGTTTTACCCGAAGAATTAAGCAACCGCATCGCCGCCGGCGAAGTCGTGGAGCGTCCGGCATCGGTAGTCAAAGAACTGTTTGAAAATGCCGTCGATGCCGGAGCCAATATCATTACAGTGGAAATCGAGCGTGCCGGTTCCCGGCTCATCCGCATAACCGACAATGGTTCCGGCATGGATGAAAATGATGCCATACTCTGTTTTTCGCCACACGCAACCAGTAAAATAAAAAGTGCTGAAGATATTGAACGCATCACCACATTGGGATTCCGGGGCGAAGCTCTGCCTTCCATTGCATCAGTAGCAAAATTGACCTTGAAAACCCGTCCTGCCGATAAAGCTGAAGGCTTGGAAATCGAGCTTGAAGGCGGCAAGATCACAGATCAAAAGCCCACCGGAATGGCTCCAGGAACGAGTTTTGCGGTAAAAGAACTGTTTTTCAATGTTCCGGCACGGAAAAAATTTCTCCGCAGTCCGGCAACCGAAGAAGCTCATATTCAGGAAATGGTCATAGCTCTGGCATTAGGTTTTCCGCATGTAACTGTAACGCTTAAATTCGACGGCAAAACCGCCTTGCAGGCTCCCGGCGAAGACAATCTGGCGGCACGCTCGGCAGAACTTTTCGGAAAAAGTTTTGCCGGAAAAATGCTGAATGTGGATCATACAGAAGAAGATGTGCATATCAGCGGTCTGATCGCCATGCCCGGATTCACCCGTACCAGCCGCCGCGAACAGCGGACTTTTGTCAACGGCAGAGCAGTTGAATCAATGGCTCTCTACCGGGGGATCCGCGACGGGTACGGCACATTGGCTGATTTCGGCAGATTTCCACCGACCATATTGAATATAGAAATTGATGCGTTTGAATACGATATAAATGTGCATCCGACCAAACGCGAAGTGCGTTTTAAACGCGAATATCTGATAAGCCGGGCCGTTGCCAATGCCGTAAAACAAACGTTGCGGCAGGCTCCGGCACCGGAAATGCAGTTGCCTGCCAATAAACTCCTTGCCCGCCCCGAAGTGCTGATTGATTCTGCGGCAATAAGTTACACTCCGGCAGCGGAAACACCGTCGATTCCCGGTTTGGGTATCAAACAGCATCAGGATATATTCAAGCAAGATACGCCAACGGTGCCGCCGGAAGACTGCATTGAAGAAAAAACAACTCAAGATAAAAATAATGAAAGTCCAACAGAAAACAATAAAGTAATCTCAAGCACAAAACCGCAATTCACCGACCGGGATGTACCAATTTCAGCTCCGGAAAATCCCGTTCATGCCCCGGCGGCAACTCCGGAAAAACCGGCTTTCACAGCGGTTGCGTTTACCGATCAACCGTGGGATGAACCATGCCCGGTAAAAAAGCCGGAGTACCGTCCCCCGCTGGCAATGGAACTGGCAAACAGCGAAAGTATGCGGTATGCCGGAATACTCTTCGGAACATTTGTAATGCTGGAAGCAGTGGAGAGCGAAATACTTTATTTGATAGATTTTCACGCCGCCCACGAACGGGTGCTTTACGAAGAATTATTGGCTGAATCGCAAGGCAAAAAAGTCGTCCCCAGCCAGCAGTTATTGCTGCCCCCCGCCATAGAATTAAGCCGGACAGCGGCGGCTTTTATCAATAAAAACGAAAAACTTTTCAGCCAGCTGGGATTCGATGCGGCGTTGTTGAGTTCCAACACAATATTACTCAACGCAGTGCCAGCAAACCTCGCCAAGTGCGAAAACTGGGAAGAAGTTTTAAGTGATATAGTAAATACGGTTCTGGAAGGCGAAAAAACAACCCGCGATTCACTGGAAGCCATAGCCCGTGCAGCATGCCACAGTGCAGTAAAAGCCAACGATCCATTAAACGAAATCACCGCCAAAGCCCTGATAAAGTCACTGGCAAACTGCCAAAGACCCGATGTATGCCCCCACGGCAGACCAACTGTGCTGAAAATGACCAAAACAGAATTAGCCCGCAGATTCGGCAGAATGTGAGCGGGACTTGGGGGAAGAGGGAAAAACCTTTTTAAGGAAAGGTTATTTCCCTCTTCCCCAAACCCCATCTCCCTTTTCCAAACCTTTTATTGGCATTTATCTTTTTGCTGTGCAAAAAGATAAATGCCCTTAATGTTTGAAAAGAGTATAATAATACTTGCAGCAACATCCCAAAAATCGAATGTTTACCCGCACGGCAGACCAACTGTGCTGAAAATGACTAAACAGAATTAGCCCGTAGATTCGGCAAAATGTGAGCAGGGAATGCTGTCGTATGGCGAACACCTGCATACCGCTTAAAGTAAAACGGTAAGTAACGGTAAATAACGGAAATAAACGGAGGGCGGGCGTAGGCGGAAAACATAGGCGGCAAGGCATTCCCATACGCTCTCATATTTTCCCATATTCTCCCATAAAAAGCCGCCCACGCACTATATTGCCCGCTTGCCACGCCGGAGTGCAACAAAGGCGGGCGTAGGCGGCGAACCGGCATACGATATAGTATCGTAAGGTGAACCGATATTAAACGGGAAGTAACGGGAAATAACGGAGAGCGAATGCCAAGAATCCACCGGGCAAGCCAGTACCAATCAAGCAAAAGTGCGTGCAAAGGTCGAGTTTTGCAAGACGGACAAGCGAAGGAGCATACCCCCGTATGTGACTGAGCGGTTCGACGCAGCAAGGCTGGAGATTTGCCGCAAAGCTCCAGCCAATCAAGCAAAAGTGCGTGCAAATGTCGAGATTTTGCCAAGATTCCCCTGAAGGAGTGTACGACTGTACTCGACTGAAGGGGGAGTGCAGGCAAGGTCTCGAGATTTGCCGCAATTTTGCTTGATTTACAGTTCTTCGTCAGCCCCTACAAGCCCCGGACCGAACAATGTTACTCTGCCTGCTCTTTCGATGGGGACTTGAATCAAATCGCCCGGTTTCATACCTTCGGCGTGCTGAAACACCACAGTTCGTGCTGTGGATGTCCGCCCCGACCAGCGGGCAGGATTGCGGGGACTTACGCCATCGACCATGACTTCCAGAGTTCTGCCTACACAAGCGAGATTACCGGCGATGGAACGCTTTTCCAAATCCGCCAGCAATATCTGATTGCGTTCTTCCTTGATTTCCTGCGGCACATCGTCTGCCCACTCGGCGGATTTGGCTCCGGCACGGGGAGAGTATTTGAAGATGAATGCGTGATCAAAACCAACTGTATTCATCAAATCCTTTGTCGCCATAAAGTCTTCATCGGTTTCGCCGGGGAATCCTACTATCACATCGGTGGAAAAAGTGAGTTCTCCAACTTTATTTTTCAATTTATTGACGATTTCCAGATAGCTTTCTGCCGTGTATTGCCGGTTCATATTTTTCAAAACCCGGTCAGAACCTGACTGCAGCGGCAAATGCACATTGCGGCAAATCTTCGGCTCGTTGGCAATTATATCAATGAGTTTATCGGTAAAAAATGTCGGATACGGCGAGGTATAACGGATGCGGTCAATGCCGTTGATTTTCGCTATTTCCAGGAGCAGATCACCAAACGGCGATACATCTGCTGCCGGCGGATTCACATTACCGCCGCAGCCGTAAGCCGCCACATTCTGCCCCAGCAGCATGATTTCACGCACGCCTTTCGCGGCAAGCATCTTTGCTTCGTCAACAATATCTTCCGCTTTGCGGCTGATTTCACGCCCCCGCACATAGGGCACTATGCAGTATGAGCAGAAACGGTTGCATCCGCGGGTAATGGCGATCATGCCGGTATGCGGACGGCTGTTGAAAAAATCGCTGTGCATCCCCATAGCTTCCAGCACATCGCCGCTTTCTTCCAGCAGAGCGATCTTGCACCGGTTGGCTTTGACATCGTCAATAACTTCCAGCAACCGGTGCAACTGACCGGAACCCAATGCAAAGTCCAGATGCGGAATTTTATCCAGCAATTCCTGCCCCCGGTGCTGTGCCATACAGCCGATAACACCCACCACCAGATCAGGCTTGTGCTTTTTGTACTTTTTCATAAAAGTGATCTTACCGATGGCTTTGCGTTCCGCCTGATCGCGGACACTGCAAGTATTGAAAATCATCACATCGGCTTCGGCTTCCGAATTGGTAAGTTCAGCACCGGCGGCAGTGAGCATACCGGCGAGAGCTTCGCTGTCGCGGACATTCATCTGGCAACCGTAAGTTTTGATAAAAACTTTCACTTGATAAGCCCTTTCAGCTCCGGAGCCAATACCAGATTATCGCGGTGGACAAATTCTTCATCGGCGGCACTGCCGAGCTTTTCAACGAGTTCGTCGTGGTGTTTGCCCATGAGTTCAGCACATTCAGCAGAAGAGTAATTACTCAAGCCGCGGGCGATGACTTCGCCTTTGGCAGTGCAGAGTTCCACCGTATCGCCGCGTTTGAATGAGCCGAAAACCCCGGTCACGCCCGACGGCAGCAGACTTGAACCGCCATTTTTCACCGCTTTGATCGCACCGGGATCCAGAGTCAGCGAACCGGAGGCTTTGGCAAAAAACTTGATCCAGCACTGTTTGGAGTGCAGTTTACTGCGGCGGGGGCAGAAAAGCGTACCGACATCTTCGCCGGCAATGATTTTTTCCAATATACCAGGTTCGCGGCCGTCGGCGATCCACAAATAAGAGCCGGCTTCAGTAACCAGATTGGCGGCACGGAGTTTGGAAATCATGCCGCCGACGCTCATGGCGTTATTATCAGTATCACCGGCAGAAGCGATCATTTCCGGCGTAAGTTTTTCCACCAGCGAAATACGTTCGCCCAAAGAGCCGTCGGCATTGCGTTTCCGCAAGCCCTGTTCGGTAGTCAGAATAACGGTCAGTTCCGCACCCAGCACCGCACCGAGCATCCCGGCAAGCGTATCGTTGTCGCCGAACTTGAGTTCAGCCACCGAAACAGAGTCATTTTCGTTGATGATCGGCAACACATCGTGGCACAGCAGAGCATTGATACAGTTTGCCGCATTGATATAGCGTGAACGCTGACGCAAATCATCGGCTGTCAGCAACAGCTGTGCGGTATGAAAACCGTATTTGCGGCACTCGGCATCGTACAGAGCCATGAGCTTGCCCTGCCCGATGGAGGCAAGAGCCTGCACTTCGGAAAGCTGTTTGGGGCGTTTTTCCATGCCAAGAGCAGTCATACCGGTACCGACGGCCCCGGAGGATATGAGCATGACTTTGTACCCCTTTTCCCGCAAGGCGGCAATCCCCGCAATAAGTTCGCTGAAACGGCGGGGATCGGTCAAAAGTCTGGTTCCGGCTTTGACCACGATAAGTTTGGTATTTTTAATCAGTTCTTTTCTGACGACTGAAACATCTGCTGCCATACAATAAAAATCCCTTGAAAAAGTTATCTGTTATACCATTACGCTATATAATATAGCTTACCAAACAACTTTTTCAAGGGTTTTCGCGGGATTGCCGGAAAATTTTTCAGCAAGTTGCCGCAAAACGCCGCATATTTACCAGACTGGTGGTGATACCCTGCTTGGGATCACCGATACTGCACTCGTATTCCAGACTCAAGTAGCCATCGTATCCGGCATCTTTCAAAGCACGGAAGCAATTTTTGAAATCGATCACGCCTTCACCGGAGGGACATGCCACATGACGGTTGTTGACAAAGACATAGTCTTTTACATGCACCATTGAAACATATTCGGCAATGCTGCTCACGCCTACGATCGGCAGTTCGCCGCCGGGCAGCCAGTAGTTGCCGATGTCAGCAGTGGCACGCAGGAAGGGAGAATTTACTTCGTTGATATAGAAAAGCTGTTCAGCAGAGTTTTTGCACAATGCTCCGTGATCTTCGATAGCCATGACGACATTGCATTTTTCAGCAGTTTCCACACATGCGGCAAGAGCTTCGGCGATTCTGGGGCTGTAAGTTGCCCAATCCAGATTGTAGCCGCCGCCGAACACCCGCAACGCTTTGCAGCCGAAAGATGCGGCTTCTTCCAGAGCGGTCCTGACTTTTTCGATCTCTGCGGGCAGACGGTCTTCTGCCGCAGCATTACCGAAGTTGTTGCCGACAATATAGTTGGCAATGGCAATACCCTCGCCGTCAGCAACTTTTTTGGCTTCAGCAAATTCCGCAGCTTTATCTTCGCCCCAGTAATAGCCCAAATCAATACCGTCAAAACCGACATGTGCCGCTTCGCGGATGATCTTTGCCACAGTTCTGCCTTCTTCCGGAACCAGCAAGTGGGCTCCGTACACAGTAATCCCCATTTTCATAGTAAAAAAACCTTTCTTTTCGGATGTTTGATTTTATTCCGGAAATATGGATCATCCGGTAATATAACACATGCTTTGCCGTTATCCAAATATTTATGCAAAATTGTTGCTGAAAAAGTTCAACATGTGTCAGCAAAACTGCTGAATTTGCGTCAGCATTTTTGCTGAACCGTTACAGTATGTTTTTTTGCATTTTTTTTGATTTTTGGATTTGCATTTTCCTTATGCATGTATATTGTAAATGCCGGCAAAAATCCAGACTTAAAAATCAATTTGGGATCAACTGATTTTTTCTGAAAAATCCCGCAAAATTACAGGAGTTGTTCTATGTGTGACCGCGAAGAACTTTTGACGCGTCTTACAGCAGAAGCTGTTGCCCGGTACAATGATAAAGTGCCGGATGTGGTAATTGAAAACGCTTTGTCCGTTCAGAGCAGCGATTCTCCGGCGGCGGTTATTGAAAACGGCAGTATAACATTGTTTGTGCCGTCATTCATTGGCATTGACAGTTATGTATCTGCATTGAATTCTTTCTTTGCAGACAAATCCTTCGGGGCGTCATCCGCTGGATTTCTCAAACTCACCGGTCAGGATTCGATCGAGGAATTTGACCGCAAGCCGGTTTATATCGGTAAATTCACTTTTTCCGGCAATGTAAACATGGACAAAATTGCAGAAGATGCGATTGATCTTTTCTGGAGCGTCAAAGACGATCTGTTCGACGAATATCTGGTCAAAACCGGTACGATAACTTATCAGGAAGCCAACATTCTGCGCGGTGCGGCAGAATTTCTGCACACCCAGCTCTCTTTTATCGACCGCAGCCGCTATAATAAATATGATATTTACCGTTACATGGCAATGAATCCGGCAATTCTGCGGAATCTGCTGAATTACTTTGACTGGAAATTCAATCCGTCGAAAGTCTTTGATGCCGAAGCCGGCGAAGCACTGCTCAACAGCATTGCCGAAGATATCGACAGCATCAACAGCGGCGTGTACTACAACGATGTTACCGCCAAGACCGTTCTCAATGCCGCTTCAATGTTTACACAGATGATCCTCAAATGCAACTGCTATTCCGCTAAACGGGCGGCTTTTGCGTTCCGGCTGGATCCGGCATTCATGGATTACTTCGGCGAACTGGACGAAGCATACAACAACGCATTCCCGGCGGAACGCCCGGTGGGGGTATTTTTCTTCTACCGCAAAGAAGCGATCGGCTTCCAGGTGCGTTTTTCGGAAATCGCCCGCGGCGGCTGGCGTACAGTCATCCCCAAACGCGGCAGCAGCAAGCTCGATGAAATGGCTCTCTTTGAAGCCGCCAACGACGAAATCTTCCGCGAAGGATTCGTCCTTGCTCATACCCAGCATCTGAAAAACAAAGATATTTACGAAGGCGGTTCCAAGATGATCATGCTCTTGAACGCCGCACCTTCAGCAGATGTAAAACCGGCATTGTGGACGGCCCAGCGGGCGGTTTGCGAAGCATTTGTTTCGTTGATAAACTACGACGAAAACGGCAAACTCAAGGACAAAAACATCGTTGATTATCTCGGCAAAAAAGAAATCATCGAAATCGGCCCCGACGAAAATATGTTTGACGATATGATCGTCTGGATGGGCAAATACGCTGAAAAAGTGGGCTACACCCTCGGTTCCGGTCTGATTTCCGGTAAGCCCGACAGCGGCATCAACCACAAGGAATACGGCGTTACCAGTTTCGGAGTGTATCAGTATTTGCTGCGTACAATGAAAGAGCTGGATATTGATCCGCGGAGCGAATTCAGCGTCAAGATCGCCGGCGGCCCCGGCGGCGACGTGGCGGGCAACATGATGAAACTTCTGCTGGCAAAAAATGCCAACGGCAAATATGTTCACCCGAAACTCAAGATAGTTGCCATCACCGACGGCCCCGCCGTGATCTACGACCCCGCCGGTATCGACCGCAAAGAGCTGGAAAAACTGCTCTTGAAAGCCAATCTGGACAGCTTCCCTCCGGCCAAACTTCAGGGCGACGGTGCTTACATGCTTTTCAGCAAAGAAGTAAACACTAAATACCGTCTGGTGGAACGCCAGAAAGGCAAAAACTTTGAACGCGAAGTCAATCGCAATGAATATATGAGCATATTCCAGAACAATCTGTATAATTACGCTGATATATTCATGCCGTGCGGCGGCAGACCCTCCACGCTGAATATCAATAACTACATGGATTATCTGCCCGAAGGACAGCCCTCCAGCCGGGCGATCGTGGAAGGCGGCAACAGCTTTATCACGCCGGAAGCCCGTATCAAATTGCAGGATGCCGGTATTCCGATCGTTAAAGATGCTTCTGCCAACAAGTGCGGAGTTATCACCTCCAGTTACGAAATCCTTTCCGGATTACTGCTGGATGAAGAAGAGTTCCGCAAAGAAAAAGATGCCATCGTAAGCGAAGTATTGGAAATTCTTGCCAAGCTCGCCCGCGGCGAAGCCGAATGGCTCTTTACGGCACACAACGAAACCGGTAAATATCTGACCGATCTTACCGAAGAATTGAGCACCACGATCAACAGCAAAGATTTTGCCATCGCCGAATACTTTGCCGAAAACCCGGATAAACTGGAAGACAAGATCATCCTTGCCTACCTGCCCAAGACACTGGCGACCAAATACAAAGACCGCCTCTGCCGTCTGCCGCAGGAATACCGGGTGGTGATCGCTTCGGTCGAACTCGCAACCCGTATAGTGTACGGTTTGGGCGGTTCACTGCAGAACGAAATCAAGGCGGCAATCGACTCGATCTGATAAGCCATCAGTAAAAGATCACATGGGCTGTTGCAAAACTCAAACTTTTGCAACAGCCTTTTTCTATTTTTTTCCGTTCAATTCTATAAAAAATCATTATTTACCAATACCCCAAACATATATCAGCTCTTGCTTAAACGGGATGTTTGTGAAATAACTTCCGCAATATTGTTTTTGTGCGGATTGACTTATAAAATTATTCGATATAACAGACAATGCACATCCCAAGTGGGCATTGCATTGTCCACTTGGAACCCATTGCTCCAACGGCAACAATATCCAGTGCGAGTTACCTGGCGTTTTTTTTAATTATAGCGGCGGCATACGCCGCCTTAACCACCGCTGACACGGTGCCCTCAAACGCCGGGAGCTTCGCTCAACTCCGGGGATGCTTCGCGGCGAAGCCGCTCGTGCACCGGATAACAAATCCGGTGCATACCCATCACATCTGTTCGCAACGTGCCGCCGCGTGAGCTGCCAGCGGAGGTATTGTGTCTTGGAGTTTGACAACGAATCGTTGTTATTATCAGCGTTTGTGTCCGCCACGCGGAGGTTGCGGTTTATGCTTTGCACCTTTTCGCGGATCCCTGTGCGGCTTGGGCGGCTTGGGCGGCTTGGGCGGTTCCGGCTTGCGATAAACATGCGGCTGCGGAGCAATGACCGTCGGCGGAGGAGCATAAACCACTTTCGGAGCAGGAGCAACGATTTCTTTTACCAGATTTACAATTCCGGCAGCCAATCTCAAGCCATCATTACCTTTACCATGATGCTTGCCATGATGATCTGCCATCGCTTCCGGAACTGCAACCAACATTGTGGCAACTGCAAACAAACCAATCGTCATCTTTTTCATAATCAAAACCTTTCTTTAAGTTGATTAAGTTTTTTGAGCTGAAAGCATCAGCTTTCAATCATATAAATGACTGACTGGTCAGTTTTATTGTGCATAAAAAAAATTTTTTCAAAAAAAATCGTAATAAAAGGTAATAAAACAGATCGTACAAAGCATTACAGCGGAATAAAAACAGAAATCAGGGCAAAAAAAATGGAGCGAGTGAACGGATTCGAACCGTCGACAGTCACGTTGGCAACGTGATACTCTACCAGCTGAGTTACACTCGCACCTTAACAAAGGAGTTCAGAAAAGAAAAAATGGAGCGAGTGAACGGATTCGAACCGTCGACAGTCACGTTGGCAACGTGATACTCTACCAGCTGAGTTACACTCGCATATCTCTTTTGCTGTTTAATTAAATTACCACAAAAATTGAAAAATGCAAATAAAAAAGCGAAAAAAAGTTGTTTTTTCTCAAAAAAACCTCTTAAATCAGCACTTTTCAGCATTACAGCACTTTTTTTACGATATAAAATTGGTTGCAACTGGAGTTTCCGGTTCCGGTAACGGCAGAGCGGCGGCAGCATTACTTTTAAGCAAAAATGCCATATTTCGAGCCAAAGTCCGCATGGTTTGCAAGCCTTCCAGATCTTTTTTGACATCTTCTGGAGTGAAACCGTGCGTGGAATTCCAGTATTGACTGGAAACGACCGGCATTTGCAAAATGGTGAAATACTTATTGAGCCGGTCAAAGGTGGAACTTGCTCCGCCGCGCCGGCAGTTTACCACACAGGCCGCAGGTTTATGCTTCAAAAACTTTGCCGCCGAGAAAAACACGCGGTCAAGAATGGAGCAAAGTTGTCCTGGAGGCCCGGCGTAATAAACCGGCGAACCGATAATAATGCCATCAGCATTTTGCAGTTTTTCCACCAGAGCATTATAAAGCGGATCAGCAAAAACACAACCTGCCGCTCCATCTTCGCGGCATTTACAGCAACCGATACAGCCGCGGACAGGCTGATTGCCGATCCAGAATATTTCGCTTGACACATTTTCACGAGCCAGAGAGGATGAAATTTCCGACAAAGCAGTAAAAACACAACCATTCTGATGCGGACTGCCATTGACAAGCAATACATTCATAAAAAAACTCCTTTTGCGGTTATGATTTTAATGTAGCTTGAAAAGAACATTTGTCAAGCAAAAAAATCTTTTCTGCAACAATAAAATTGATAGATAAATCATTATAAATGTTGTAACCAAACTATCCCTGGAGTGCCATATTATGATCAAAAAAATATCGTTACTGCTGTTTTTTGCAGCAATAAACCTGCAATCTGCCGAAGTCTGCGGGCAAAACAGCTGCAATTTGCCGGGAGCGGTTCAAGATAAAGGTGCAATGTTCAAAGTGCTGTCGCCGGTAGGGACAAGCAGTGTCAAACCCATAAATCAGGCACCTCGCTTAAAAACACTCAACAATAAAACGATTGCCATAGTCGGCGGCAGTTTTATGGCACATGTTACCCATGTTGAATTAAAAAAGC
This sequence comes from Lentisphaerota bacterium, assembly GCA_015061885.1. Lineage (GTDB taxonomy): Bacteria > Verrucomicrobiota > Lentisphaeria > Victivallales > Victivallaceae > SIG78. The sequence goes on along the minus strand of SUVS01000013.1, from coordinate 32,009 downwards.
TGATATTGAAAGATTATCCATCCGCAAAAATACTGCTGCTTAACGAAATCGGTTCCGCCGGCCCTTATCCGGCACCGGGGGTTATCCGCAAGCAAAAAGATGAGTTTACCGCCAAGCTGAAAAAATTCAAAGTCGATGCCGTGATTTCCGGTAACGGCGGCTGCGGGTTGTGTACGCCCAAAGAGATGGGGTCCTGTATTGCTGCTGAATACGTACAAATACCGGCAGTTATGATTGCGGCCCCCAGTTTTGCTGTGCAGGCCCAAGTGACCGCCCGCAATGCCGGAGTTTTAATGCCGCGGATTGCAGTTTACCCGGGGGCATTTTCTGCTCACGACCGCGATGAACTTATCAATAATACCCGTAAGATACTTTATCCGGCAATCGTAAAAGCTCTGACGGAAGATTTTACAAAACAGGAAAAACAAAACGCACAAGCAGTACCAGCCCGGGAAGTTGTATTCAATGGTTCTTTAGACGAAGTAAATCACTTTTTCAGCGAAAACAACTGGTCGGACGGTCTGCCGATCGTACCGCCGACTGCTGAACGAGTTGCTGAATTTCTGAAATTCACAGATTGGAAACCCGACAGTGTTGTGGCAATAATTCCTCCGGGCCACCGCAAAACCACCGTCCGGACAGTGGCGATCAACGGGATAATGGCAGGGTGCCCCGCTGAATTCATGCCGATTTTGATTGCTTTTACGCAAGCAATGGCAAACGGAGACTTCCGCAGAACACTCGCCAGCACCCACGCCTGGACGCCTTATTGCTGGATAAACGGCCCTCTGGCAAGACAACTGGGATTCGATTACGCACAGGGGGCGATTTCAGCACAAGCGAATGTTAAATTGGGCAGATTTATCAATCTCGCCATGCTGAATCTGGGCGGGTACTATATCAAAGCCAACCGGATGGGGACATTCGGCTATTTGATGCCGTGGAGTTTGGCAGAAGATGAAAAAACCGCTTTGTCAATAAAATATCTGCCATATCATATGCAAATGGGGTACCAACTGAACGATAACACGCTGACAGCGGCGTCATCGCTGGCATGGGGCAACAATCTGGCACCGGCAACCAGCGACCCGCAAAAAATACTGGAGCTGATCGCCGCCGACGCAGTAGAAAAGCAGCAGTTCGCACTGGGCAGTGGAACACCGTTTGTTTACCGGACGATATTGATCACCAGCCAGGTCGCAAAAGTTCTGGCGAAAAAATACAAGAGTAAAAATGTGTTGGAAGATGCATTGATAGCCAACGCAAGAATGCCGTTATACGAAAGAGCATATTTCAACTTCTACGCCAATCCGGGCAGTGCTCAAAACCGGATGAATGCGTCATTGCAAAGACACAGCTATCGGCTATCCAGAAACGAAAACAGTCAAATAACGCCTTTGCCGGAACATTTGGCATGGAGCGGAAAAAAGTCAGAAAAAACAGTTCCGGTAATGAAACGGGGCAAAACAGCGATACTGATTACCGGCGATGCAAGCCGTAATAAAACAATGATCGTGCCGGGCGGCGGCATGGTAACTATAAAGATCCATCTACCGGAAGCGTGGAATATGCTGATGAAAGAAAAAGGATACGAACCGCTGGAAAGTTTTTATCTGAAAAGCGAATTAAAGCCGGAAAGCAATCCCCGTAAATTCAGTAATTATAATACGAGAAATCACTCCGGACACTCCGAAAGGCGGTATAATCGTCGGAGTAGAGAATAAAATTGCAAAAAAAGAACATTTTTAATTTGCTTTTAAAAAAAACAGCAGTATATTAAAAGGCATTGAGAATGATTTATTCATGCTCCGGCATAGCTCAGCGGTAGAGTAGGTGGCTGTTAACCACTTGGTCCCTGGTTCGAATCCAGGTGCCGGAGCCATTTTATTTTAAATTTTATTTAAAGAGGCAATTTCAAAAGTCATTCAAAACAAAGGTAAAGAGTAGAACCACAGCACGGTAAAAGGTAGTTTGCGGGGGCTACCTGGAAGGTAACCGCTGCAAACGCTCCTTTTGCTGGGCGAAGGTTATACCTTTGGCGACTTTTGAGGACTTTTGAAATTGCCTCTGAATAAAATGGATCGGTAAAGCTGGATTTGCGGAATGGAAACATTCCGCATTTTTTGTGCAACAAAAAACGAACCGAACCGAACCCGGAGGGTGGTTTGACCCCGCAGGGGAGCCTGAGCATTTCAGCAAAGCTGAAAGCACAAGGCAATACCAGGGGCCGGCTCGTCCGCCGGAGCCTCCGGCGTAGGTGGAAGCCATTTTATTTTAATTTCATTGATATAGGAATTTACAACTTCTGAAAAATATTTTTGGATACAATATCGGAAGTGGCGATTGGCAAATTCTCTGCCGCTATGAGTTTGAAGATATGCTTCAAATGCATAGGCTTTTTCTTTTGATGAAAACGCAACTGCTGTTTCGATTTTCCACGATTCGAATTTGGATGTATGCGGAACTTCGCCTGCGTTGTGTTTGGCAAGACGGGGTTTCAAATCTCTTGTACTGCCGATATAACGCTGTTCAGGATGGAAAAGACTGCGTAAAATGTAAGTGTAAAACATCGGTTTATCCTTATGCAATGCCGTTCAGCCCTCCGTCGCAATAAGGCTTCCTCCTCCGCTGAAGCTACGGAGGATAAAATTCCGGGCATCCTTCGCTCGCTTCGTTTCACTTCGCTTATTTTTGCAAGCAAAAAAAATCTACGGATAGCAAACCTTACTGCTTGCCATATCTAAAATCATACTTCCGCCCTCCGTCGCACTTCGTGCTATGGAGGGCATCCTTCGCTCACTTCGTTTCACTTCGCTTGTTTTTGCAAGCAAAAAAAATCTACGGATAGCAAACCTTGCGGCTTGCCATATCTAAAATCATACTTCCGCCCTCCGTCGCACTTCGTGCTATGGAGGGCATCCTTCGCTCACTTCGTTTCACTTCGCTTGTTTTTGCAAGCAAAAAAAATCTACGGATAGCAAACCTTACGGCTTGCCATATCTAAAATCATACTTCCGCCCTCCGTCGCACTTCGTGCTATGGAGGGCATCCTTCGCTCACTTCGTTTCACTTCGCTTGTTTTTGCAAGCAAAAAAAATCTACGGATAGCAATCCTTTCGGCTTGCCATCCGTAGCTTTAGCGAAGGATGGTGGAGAAAAAGGGACTCGAACCCTCGACCCTCACACTGCCAGTGTGATGCTCTAGCCAACTGAGCTACTTCCCCAGTATTTTGATTGCATTAATTTACATTTTATTTGCAATTTTGCAAATTTTTTTGAATTAAATATTCAACTTTTCACACTTTATACTGTTTTAAGATGTTTTTTCTGCTCAACAGTGGATTTTTTATTCTGCCGAAATCGTATGCTTTTAGCCATTAAATAAACAGACTCCCGGAGAATTTCTCATTGAGAAATTTATGTTTTTTTTCATTATTAAACTTGTAAACCTTTATTTTTCAGGATATATTCCTATTGTATCAGGTGATTTTATTATTTTTATTTCTTATTGTGAAATATGAAAGTTCTGCCCAAAATAGTTAAAGTTCTGGAGCTTTTTGCCAACGGCGATACACTGGGTTTTGCCGAGATTGTGGAACGGACTCAACTCACCCGCAGCAATGCGGCTCATATTTTAAGTGCCCTCTGCGATAATCAACTGCTTGCCAAAAGTTCTTTCGGCCATTACAGTCTGGGAGAAAAACTCTACGAACTCTCCGGCGGCACTTACCGGCAGAATATACTCAACATGCTTGTCCAGCGCTGTGCCGACCAGATCGCCTCGGAACTGGGGGAACTGGGCGTAGTAGCAGCCTGTTGGAAGAATCAACGCCTGACGCTGGCGAAAGTCCAGCCGAAAAGCATGGTACAGTTGAGCATTGCCGACCACTGGTTTGAAAAATCCGGCTGGTACCGCTTGAGTTCCGGCAGACTGCTGCTTGCACTGCAGAGCAATGATGTGATCAATGCGGTTGTTGACAGTGTAGGGCTCCCCTCACCGGCAGAATGGCCGGAAGCATTTACCAAAGATAAATTACTGAAAGAGCTTGCCATTATCCGCCAAAAGCGATTTGTGGCTGTCATGCGCGAAAACAACCACCTTACCAGTCTGGCTGTGCCGGTAAAAGATGCTTCCGGACACGATTCTTTGTGTTTGGGCACTGTTTACATGACCGGCAGACATGCGGCAGATAAAATACGGCAGGATATAAGTAAAATAGCTGATGAATTGCACGAACAACTTTGTTTTCATAACATATCCATACAGGGTATAAATAATCTATAACAACGGAGGTTTATTATGACCAAGATGATGGAAGAATACAATGCCATCGTAACCGCCGCAATGAGCGACATCATGCGGGATGAAGAAGAAGCGATCCTCAAAGCTGCCGATCTGCTTTCGGATAAAGTTATCGAAGGCAGACTTGTCAACATTTACGGTGCCGGCGGCCACTCCGCTATTGCCGCTATGGAAATTTTCTGGCGTGCCGGCGGTATTGCCCAGATCAACGCCATGTTCCCCACCGGAACCAACATCGTTTCTGCCAATCCCACCACGGCTAAACTGGAAGGATATGCTCCCTACATTCTCAACTTCTATGATGTTTACAAAGATGATGTGCTGATTCTGGTAAACTTCTACGGCTTGAACATCACCGCGGTCGATGTGGCGATCGAAGCCCAGAAACGCGGCGTAAAACTTATTACCGTAAACGCCCACAAGTTTGCCCAGAAAGTGCCCAAGAACTTCATCTGGCGGCACTCCAGCAAACAGAATATCAATGACTTTGCCGACATTGCCATTGACAACCATGTACCCTACCCCGATGCAGTGCTTGATTGCGAAGGCATTGAAGAAAAAATCACGCCGACCGCAACTATTCTGACCTGTTTTACATTGAACTGTCTGATGAGCGAAACCATCCGCCTTATCAAAGCCAAAGGCGGCAATCCGGAAATCTGGGTAAGCAACAACATCCCCGGCTGTGACGAGCATAACAAGCCGATCCATGATAAATACCGCAAACGCATCCACCACCTCTATCCGGTGTGGTGATCCTGTAACGGTATATAACTGTATAAAAAATATTCATGGGAGATCGAAAGATTTCCCATGAATATTTTTTACCGGCAGCACCGCATACGCGGGCTGTATGGTGGATGGCGGCTACGGAATATAACGGTAAGGAACGGTAATAAATGGTGGTTATCATTGCCGCTGAATTTTTAGAGCAATGTACCTAATTTTGTTGGAGGTATGTTAAGTCGGCAGTCGGCAAGGCAACAGCCTGACTTGCATCCTCCACTTTTGCGGCAAAAGCCTTTTGCCGCTGCATTATTCCGGCAATCAATGCAATAAGAGCCATATTCAGCACAATATCAACAAATTCATTGAGCATATTCAACGAATTCACCGTAATCATAGCGTCAACACTTTCCGCTTTAAGCGTCATCCGGAAGACGGCTCTGCCCAGAATATTACTTATCAGAAAACATGTCCAGTAGATTTTCAGGCATTTGGGGGCAGGTAACTTTTTCCATGCCGCCGGTTCGGATTTGTCAAACTCAACAGCGTTCCATATTTCACGGAAAAACTCGTATGGTTTGACCAGTGACCAGAATGGTATGATATAATTTATCCAGCCCCAATGCGGTTTCTGCGTAATATTTTCGATTCTCCAAGCGTGATTGTTTGCCGCGGCACGGTACATCCAACGCAAAAAAACAATCAATACAACTCCAGCAAGCAGCAGTTGAATACAGCCGATGACCGCTTCGATAATATCACTGCAATTTGCGGCAGAGTTCATAGCTTCTTCAGAGGCAAAATTCCTGTTTTTTATTCCGGTAAGCACCCGCAATTCATTGATGGAACTGATAACCGAAATCAAAGCAAGAACAATTTCAAATTTGATCAGCAAGATCAGACTGGCTGCCGGTTTTGCCGGATCGGTAAACTTGTAAATCTTCTCTTTTGACATGATAAAACCTCCGGTATATTCTTACATTGTTTAAGATAATAAAAAAGCATCCCCCGGCAGGGTATTAAAAGTCATTCAAAACAAAGGCAACGGGCAGAAACACAGGCCGGCGGGGCGGCAGTTTCATGCGGCTATCTGACTTGTCCTCCATAGCTTTATGCGAAGGAGGAAAGGTAACCGCATGAAATGCTCTTTCCCGCTGGGCGAAGTTTATACCGTTGCCGAATTTTGAGGGATTTTTAGTACCCTGCAACTTATAAATCAATCTTTTCTTCTTTGCCGGACTGATAGGATTTTTCAGCGGCTTCGAGCATTGCCATGATTTCGAGAGATTCTGCCACGGATACAGCCGGTTCGGCCCCCTTGCACATGGCAACAAAGTTGTTGAGCATGTTAATCGGGGTGCCGGACTGTGCCAGGGCACATTCTACTTTATTGTCGCCCAAGACCCAGCAGCCGTAACCGCCGCCGATACCGGTACTCATCTTGACGAGGGCACTGCGTCCGTCTTTGTATTTGACCTGACAGTCAAAACCGACAGCGGTCGGCAGAGTCAGCACCGACACAGCACCGATGCCCATGAAGCGTTCCAGCAGTTCAAAAGTATGCACACCGTACCAGATTATCAGCGAGTAGCCTTCCGGACATTTGCCCAGCGAACCCCACGCCATAGCGGTGGCTACATTCAGATTCTTGGCCGCCAGATCTTCGATGGTCTGGAAATTGCGGAGTTTGGAAGCGGTGAAGAATTTTATATTGTTTTCTTCGGCGATTTTGGCGATAGCTTTGGCGTTTTCCAGAGTATCGGCAAAAGGTTTGTCCAAAAAGATCGGCTTGCCGAGTTTTGCACATTTCCGGAAATACTCCAAATGCAGAGTAGGATCGTTGATTTCCAGGAAGATGGCATCGCAATCGGCAACGGCTTCGTCGAAATCTTCGGTTACCAGGATCCCCAGAGCTTCCAGCTGTTTCTGACGGGCATCCAGACCGTCTTTGTTCTGAAACGGAGTTTCAAACCGCATACAGCGGGTCACCAGGAGATCGGTACAGCGGTCAGCTTCCGGAATAGCCGGGTCCTGAATGTATTGAGCAAATTGTACGGAGTGGCTGGTATCCAGCCCGATAAAAGCGACTTTGATCGGAGTGTTTGACATTTTTCACCTCTTTTGGTTGCTGTCATAAATTTGACATGTTATCTTTAAGGTACACCACTTTTCTCAAAATGAAATCACATTTTGGTGAAATTTTTTATCTTTTTCAACAAAAAATGGTCTGTTTGCCAATGGACAGCAAAAAAACGGTCGATATGTTTGCGGAAGGTTGTGTTTTTGACAACTTTGGAGATGTTTTTCAACTACCTCTACCTTTTTTTACTTTTTATTCAGCTTACCGGAATTGGTTTGCCCGGAGTAAAAACGGTTTTTCACATTGAATTTACAGTCAAAATGTTTATCCCAGAACGATTGATCGAGCAGTCCCTGCCGGACAAACATATCCATTATAAGCATCATTTTTGCCTGTATGACCGGGTTTTTGGTCCGTTTGAGAAATTTTTTTCCTTCCACTATCATATAAGCAAAAGTTTCTGCCCGGTCTTCCCATTCAAAGCTCATAGCGTATTGCGATACAAAACTCTCTCTGATCGCATTTTTCCGTTTATTTTTTTTGACCTGCCGTTTTTCATTGCGGTCGAATTCGCGTTCGTAGAACTTACTGCCGGTATAAATAAAGTTTTTTTCATTCAGGCTGCTCCACTGCGGATTTTCCCTTTGAGGATCAAAAATATGAAAAAACTCATGAAATACAGTTTTTTGAGAAAAATCGGCAGTCAAGTATATCGTATCGCCGCTGGCAATTCCGCTGGCATACTGATTATTCAGCTTGAGATTCCTTACAAAAGTAACATACTTCAATCTTGTTTTACGGATAAGTTTATCCGGCAGATATTCCAAAGCCTTATAAAAGCGATCAGCACATTTTTCAACAGTCCGGTCAATAGGCATGGAGCCTTTTATCTTATTATTGTTTATTTTCTGCCGTATTACTATATGGTGCTTACCATATTTTTTCATAAAGCGTTTGGAAAAATCCACATTTTCAGCTTTATCCGCCAATTTATCGGCATTGAGCATTAATGGTGACATTGCACAACACAATAATACCCACATAAACTTACTGCGTAAACGATATTGCAACATAACAGATACTCCTTGAGATTGTGATACATAATATATGCCGCTATCTGTTATATTGCAAACTTTACCCGTTATCAGGGCAAAAAAAAGGTTGCTGTGTATTAAACCAGCAACAACCTTTTGATCGCTTTTACACCTGTTACGGCATCGGCGAAAAATCCTGTTTACTTGCTCCGCAATCCGGACAGACCCAGGTTACAGGAACATCTTCCCAGGCAGTACCGGGTTTTACGCCGCTGTCGGGATCGCCTTTGACGGGATCGTAGATGTAACCACACACATCGCATACATATTTTTTCATTTTTCAACGCTCAACTTTCCAATTTGTTTTTCAGAGCTTCAGCCAGAACCTTGCCGAATTCCACACAGCGTGCCAATGCTCCGGCATCCGGCACATATTTTACAGCCAGCGGGGCGGCAGGTTGTTCGATATTCATCAGGGTCAATGCTTCGGCGACCTGTTTAGCCCCCTCGCCGCTCCAACCGAAAGAGCCGAATGCACCGCCGACGGCAATTTTCGGTTTAAGTCCACGCATATAAGTAAGCATATCGCCCAGCGAGGGATACATATTGTTGTTGATAGTCGGAGTTCCGACTGCCAGCACTCCGGCACCCATGATCCGGGTGATCGCTTCGCTGCGGTCGCAGCTGTGCAGACTTATCAGTTCGGTGGAAATACCGGACTGGATCAAACCTTCGGCGATCGCATTGGCCATGGCTTCGGTGCTGTGCCACATGGTGTCAAAAAGCACCACCGCCCGTTTTTCCGGCTTCTGTTCGGCAAATTCCCGGTAGAGATCAATGATCTTGCCGTGATCGCCGTTACGCCAGACCGGCCCGTGATCGGGAGCAACAATATCAATATCCAGATCCAAACCGGGCAGATTATCCAAAAGATCTATGATCTTACCGGATTGCAAAAGCAATATATTGGCAAAATATTTTTTGGCTTCCTCATAAAGCACACTGTCGCAATACTCATCGGCAAAGCGTTCCGAACCGGCAAGGTGCATACCGAAGGCATCCTGCGAAAAGAGAATTTTCTCTCCGGTAAGATAACTTACCATGCTGTCCGGCCAGTGCAGCATTTTGGTTTCCACAAAAGCCAGACTGTTTTTGCCCAGAGCTATCGAGTCGCCGGTCTTGACCACTTCCATTGCCGGAAGTTTATCGTGGAAATGAGCCTTCAGAGCCTTTTCGCCCTGCATAGAGCAGAAAAGTTTTTCGGCTTTGAATTCCTGCATTGCCATTGCCAGACTGCCGGAGTGATCCATTTCCGCATGATTGGATACGATATAGTCGATCTTTTCCGGCTCGATCACCGAAGCAATGCGTTCACGCATTTCTTCAAAAAACGGAGCCTTTACCGTGTCGATCAGAGTTACTTTATCATCAAGCACCAGAAAAGCGTTATAGGTCGTTCCCCGGCTGGTGCGGTAACCGTGAAATTCCCGCAAATGCCAGTCGATCGCACCGACCCACCAAACTTTTTCTGTAACTTTTACTGCCTGAAAATTTGCCATTGAATAATCTCCCGATTCTTATGTTTTACTCATATTTCACATTCCCACAATCCGTGGATATTGCAGAATGTTCTTACTTTTACTTTTTCTGTTTTGCAGCAGCAGAGTTTGAATTCGACAGCCGGTTTTTCGCCCGGATGCAGATATTTCCGCAAACTCCAATCGCCATGGACAATTTCGATCCAAACGATGTGATGTGCCTCAAACATCGGGTGTTCTGCAGACCCGATCTGCACATTTATACCGTCGGCAGTCCTTACGGCATGCGGCACATGCTTTTCTTTATCAGCATCGACCGTATTGGGGGTTACCGACTGCAAAACTTCGCCGCAGCAACGCATACACGGTTCAGTACATGCACACGCCGAAGCGATTTCCACTGCCAGATTGCACTTTGAACATTTGTAGATTTCGCGGACACGGTTTTTCATAAGAAAACTCCTTTCAACAGTTGCCGAAGCGGGGTTATTCCCGTTTCTGCAACTATTGACTGCCGGAAATCACAAATAGTTTTACCCGAATTACAGCAATCCGGTTTCTTTACACCATTTCAGAGCCTTCAGCAAGCCTTCTTTGCCGGTGTAATCCGGTTCATAGCCCAGCAGACGGCGGGCTTTGTCAATATTAAAACACATGTGCTGACGCAGGAACGGCAGTCCGCGATGTTCCGGATGAGCTTTGTAAAACTCATCGGCATCCACCCAGTTTATGACCGATTTACTGTTCAGAAACTCCATGGCTGTCTGCAGATAATCCTGCAAACGGATGGCTTTAGATGTGGAAATAACAATAATTTCGCCAATAACTTTATCGCCGGCATCCAGAGCCAGAGTCATAGCTTTTGCCAAATCCCAGTTGCAGCCGCTCTGAAGCAATATTTCGCGGCAGTCCGGCAGAGTTACCGGCTTGCTGTCGCGTAAAGCCCGGAAAAACTCAATATCTCTGGCTCCGAAAAGATCCAGCGGCACACAACCGTCGCCGATGATATTCGTGGGGCGGAAAATCGTTACCGGATAGTTGTCTTTTTCGTACAACTCCAGAGCCAGTTTATCGTTGGCGATCTTGCCGTGGAAATTCACATGGTTTTCTTCCCGCCACGGATGAGTTTCGTCTGCCGGCAGGGCTTGCAGCGGCACAAATGTACCGGTGCTACTTACCAGAAAAACATTCTTTACCTGCGGAAAAAATTCCTGAATATTGCGTATGCCGTTCAAACTCGGAATGGTATCCAGCACGGCATCGACCGGAAGTTTACTTAAAGTACCGGCAAGAAAATCCCGGTCAAATTTATCGCCGGTAAAGATTTCCACGCCGGTAAGATCGGCACAGTTACAACTTCTGTTGCCGCGGCTTACACCATAGACTTTATGACCGCGGGCGACTGCAAGCTGTGCAACGCGGCTGCCGAGCTCACCGGTTATTCCGAAAATAAGCAAAGAGCGTGCCATAAAAATCACTCCTGATCGTTGAGTTTGAATTTACTGATAACTTTTTCTGCCATTGCCGCCGCTTCGCCGTCAGCGTAAGTCAGCTGACGCCAGTTCCAGCGGAAATCATCATCCACGCCCCGCGGCACAACATGCAAATGAGCATGCATAACCACCTGACCGGCGGCTTTGCCATCTGCCAGATGCAGATTGTATGCATCGTAATCCAACGCCCGTTTGAGGGCAATTCCCAGCCGGGAACCGACTTTCATCATTCTGCCGGCGGTGGCTTCAGGGATACTGCTGGCACTTTCGTGGTGTTCTTTGGGGATCACAAGTATATGCCCGAGGTTGATCGGTGCTATATCCATAAAAGCATACACAAGCTCGTCTTCATAAATTTTCACCGACGGAATTTCTCCGGCAATTATTTTGCAAAAAATACAGCTTGACATGATTTTTCAACTCCTTTTTTACAGTTTACATCGGGTTCGATCCAGTAATAATATAACGCAGAGCCTGCACTTTGCTACTTTATCAGGCGAAAAAATCATGTTTTTAATCTAAAAAAGTTTGCAGTATATCTTCCTTGGTGCTAAATTAACGACGATTGTGTGAATGTATTTAATTTATTAACAGATATTTTCAGAGGTTTATTTATGGAAAAATCAAACACCACCGCTTTAAAAGGCAGTCAGATCACGATCAAATGCCTGGAAAAACTGGGCGTGGAAGTCGTCTTTGCCTACCCCGGCGGTCAGGCGATTGAACTGCATCAGGCATTGCAGGATTCCACGTTGCGGGTCATTCTCCCCCGTCATGAACAGGGCGGAGCTTTTGCCGCCAACGGCTACGCCCGTGCCACCGGCAAAGTCGGCGTGGCAATGGCTACCAGCGGCCCCGGAGCGACCAATCTGCTCACCGGTATAGCAGATGCTTATATGGATTCGGTGCCGACAGTCTTCATTACCGGGCAGGTTCCGCTGGCCAATATCGGCAAAAATGCGTTTCAGGAAACTGACATCATCGGCATGACCCGCCCCATTGTCAAGCACAGCTATCTGGTGTTGGATGCCCGCGACTTGCCGCGGATCATGAAAGAAGCATTCTATCTTGCCGGTTCCGGCAGGCCCGGCCCGGTGGTGGTGGATATACCCAAAAATGTCCAGCAGCAGTTTGTTGCCGATCTGAACTTTGACTGCGATATGGCGATCCAGGCTTATGAACCCGCGCCGCAGGCTTCAGAAGATGAAATCACAGCATTGCGGACTCTGATCGCCGCTGCCAGCAAGCCGTGCGTCTATATCGGCGGCGGTATTGTGGCTGCTGAAGCGGCAGATGAACTTATCAAATTTGCCGAAAGTTACAATATGCCCGTAACCAGTACCATGATGGCACTGGGGGCATTTCCGCTGCACCACCCGTTGAGTCTGCATTGGCCGGGTATGCACGGAACTGTTTACGCCAACAACGCGATCAATGAATGCGATCTCCTGCTGGCTTTCGGTGCCCGTTTTGACGACCGCGTGATCGGCAATCCCGACAGTTTTGCCGCCGGGGCCAGAATCGTACATGTGGATATTGATTTGTCGGAAATCAACAAAAACAAACCCGTTACGCTCGGGATCCACGCCAATATCAAAGATGTGCTTACCGAACTCAACCAGGAACCGATTTACAAGGAATACAAAGAGTGGTTTGCCCAAATCGCGGAATGGAAAGAATCTTATCCGCTGACCTATGAAATCAAAGAAGACCGCATCCAGCCGCAGTTTGTGGTGGAAACGCTTTCCCAACTTACCGGCGGCGAAGCTGTTATTGTTCCGGGCGTCGGCCAGCATCAGATGTGGGCAACGCAATTTTACGGCTACCGTCATCCCCGCCAGCTTTTGAGTTCCGGCGGATTGGGTTCCATGGGTTTCGGTCTGCCCGCGGCTATGGGGGCAAAGGTTGCCCGTCCGGATGCCACAGTCATCAATATTGACGGCGACGGCAGTTTCCAGATGAATATTCAGGAACTCGGCACGCTGTATGTGGAAGATATAGGCGTAAAGATGATAATCCTCAACAATCAGCATCTGGGCATGGTCGCCCAGTGGGAAGACCGTTTTTACAACAGCCGCCGCGGTAATACCATACTCGGTTCGCCCAAAGACAAAGCCTATTACCCTGACTTTGTAACCATTGCCAAAGGTTACGGCATCCCCGGCAGAACCGTTACCCGCCGCGAAGAAGTCGCCGATGCGATCAAAGAAATGCTCGAAACACCCGGAGCCTTCCTGCTGGATGTGCATACCGGTTATGACGAACATGTTCTGCCGATGATCCCGCCGGGCAAGACTTACAAAGACATTATAACCTCGCCGTGGCGGCAGACCAAGCCGTGCGAACAGTGCAAACTGCCGCACCGGTTCTGTGCATTAGGCGACGGCGATTGTCCGGAATGCAAGTAAGTTGAACCAAACATCCGCAGTTTTGCCTGCGGATGTTTTTTCTGCAAAAGAGTGTAAAAAATGATCTATCCGGGGCCGTTAAAACTCGAACAGCGGCTTAAAACCCAGAAAAATTATTGCCGTTTCAATCTGATAAACGGTGCGGCATATATGTGTCTTGGCGAAACGATCATCGTATTGTTTGCCATCAAACTCAACGCCCCCAATGGCATGGTGGCGGCTTTGAGTGCATGTATATACTTTGCCTTTTTCATGCTGCCGGTGGGTAAAATCGTTGCAGGCAAAGTGGGTGCCGCCCGTTCGCAGGCAGTATTCTGGACTATCCGCAACTTTGTGGCAATCGGCGTAGCGGCAAGCTCGCTGACCGCTTATTTGGGTTTTCCGACATTGGCCTTGGTTCAGATATTTGTCGGAGCATGTCTTTTTTACGGACTGCGTGCAGCGGGGGTGGTCATGGCACAGCCGTTTATCGGCGATATGGCAACCGAAAGCGAACGGCCGCAACTGCTGGGCAACAGTGCGGCACTCTTTTATGTCGGCAGTGTATGTTCTCTTTTGATGATCTGGGCAGTTTTGAGCTGGAACGAAAGCATATCGGCAATCACCTGTATCATTGTATGGGGAGCCATGCTGGGTTGGACAAGCACCTATTTTATCCGGCAGATGGATGAATCACCGGCAATGATAAAAGCGGCAAGAAAGCCGTTGATGAATGAGTTCAGAAAGGTATGGCAGATCGCAGAAATCAGAAAACTGCTTCCGGCAATGTTCACCGCCACGCTCGCCCAGATAATGCTCGGAGCGGTTTCCATGCTCTGCGTAAAACGCGGTTTGGGTGTAAGCGACCGGGCAGCGTTGTACTTTTCGCTGATACAGTTTTTATCCTGCTGCGGAGTATCGTATCTTTCGGCAAAACTTTTGCGGCGTATCGGGCCGCGGAAGTCGATTTTCATGAGTTTCAGTGTAATACTGACTGTCGGGATATTGTGGCTGCTTGCACCGTTGAAGATGAATTATATTTATGTAACAACAATATTCATACTCGTCGGCGGAGCCCATATAGTAAATTCAAATGCCACCACGGCATATTATTTGCAGATAACGCCGGATCAGTTCCGGGTGGCGGCGTCCATGCTTACATCGGTAGTGACCAGTGTGCTGGCAGGCTTGGCAGGGATGTTGCTCTCTTCAAGTGCCTTCAGGATCATTGATGCAAGATTGACCGACTGGGAACCTATGAACCGTTTCAAAGTCTATTTTACTTTTGCATTGATCTTGTTGGGTATGCTCTCTTTTCTGATATGGCGACTGCCGGAAAAAAAGACAAAAACAAATAAGTAATTCGCACAAAACTCTAAAAGATGCGACTGACAAAAGTATGCCGCAGGATTTGAGATGGATTGACAAAAAGGCAAAACCGGGAAGTTTGAGGTAGCTACCCGGCGGGTAACTGCCGAAAATTTACCGGGGTTGCACTTTGCCAAGCCGCTCAAAGATAAGGCTGGATTTTGGGCAGTTGCATCTAAAAGCAAAAAAAAATCATTTTTTTTGCATAAAAAAGAGTTTTAAGACTTTACAAGTTGCCGAAATGGTACTACTTTATATAGAGGTGATTTTTATTTTTAAATAATTAACATAAAATTTTTCCGGAGGTATAGCGTGCAAAAGAAAATGGTTGGAATTATCGCAAGCGTGGCAGTTGCTCACGGTGTATTGGCAATAGCCCTGATGACTGGCGGCGGGTGCCGTCAGACCAAGATTCTGGCTCCGCATACTTACAACAACGGTCCGGAAGTCAGCCAGGTTCCGGCGGCAGTTGACAAACCCGCCCAGCCGGCAGGTCAGATTGAAGTTCCTCCCAGCGGCGGCAGTGATGCTCCGCTCCCGCCCCCCGTGGAACAGAAGCCGCAATTTGCTCCGGTCGTAACACCTCCGGTAATGCCGCCGGCAACTGCCGGAACCAAAACCTACAAGGTGAAAAAAGGCGATACCCTTTCGGCGATCGCTTACAAACATGGCTTGCGTACCCGTGATCTGGCGGCTTGCAACAACCTTTCCGGCAACGCAATGAATCGTATCCGTATCGGTCAGGAACTGGTCATTCCGGAAGGCGGAGTTTACAACGAAAGCCGCAAAGTTAAAACTTCCGGCAAAAAGAGTGCAGTAAAGCCCCGCAAAAAGAGCGGCAAAAAAGCCAAAGCCACTGCCGCATTGCCCGCTGACGGAATTTATGTAGTCAAATCCGGCGATTCGCTCGACCGCATCGGCCGCCGCTACGGCGTAAGTGCCAAAGCCATCGCCAAAGAAAATGACATTGCTCTGACCAAGATCCTGCAGATCGGCGATAAGTTGCGTATTCCCGGCAAATCTGCGGCTCCGGCGGCCAAAACAGATACTCCGGTCGATAACGGCACAACCACATCCACTGGTACTACTGTAAACAGTGATGCCCTGTTGAACGATCTTGACCCCACCGCCGGTTTGGAAAACAACAACTCCGCAAGTCCGGCGGCAACAGACACAACAGCCGCCCCGGCTGCTGACAGTACAGAAACTGTAACAACGACAACTGCGGATCCGGTCAAATATGATTCGCTGGAAGTGCCCGAAGATATGACTGTCGAAGATTTCTGCAAACGCAACAATGTTTCCGTTGAAGAAATCCGCAAGCTGAATCCGGAAATTCCTGCTGACGGCAAACTCAAAGCAGGGGCCTACCTTACATTGCCCCGTATGCAGAACTGATTGCCAAACAGTTTTACCGGAAATTTACAAGGAATTGCATTAATAATGCTGTTCCTTTTTTTATTTACAGAATGAAAGTCAAGCCGGATTGTTTATCACCGGTACTGTTTCGCCGGTGATTATCCGCAAGTTGGTATTTTGGCAGCAATGTTCACCTTGTATGGTATTTTGCATTATTTCCCATGCACTGATGCCAATATCCCGCGGACTGTTGGTTACGGCAGTCACCCGCGGTATCAGATCCGGCCCGGTATCATCACTGCACATAACTGCCAGTTCCCGACCAATGGTTATACCATTATTGGCACAGAAGTCATAAAGCATTTTCAGCGAACTTCCCGGCACGATCAGAGCCTGTACAGCCCTCCCTGACCGCAGAAGACGGTGCATAGACCGGTTGAATGTTTCGCGGTTGTACGCACAGAAAAAAACCCATTCCGGTTCTATTTTTATACCGTTTTCTGCCATAATACGGTAATAATCCATCAACCGCAGAAGCTGTACGGGGGTTTTCACCCAATCCACAGCATTGTGTATATAAGCAATCCGGCGGTAATTACAGCGGAACATGTATTCCAGCTGAACAGCAGTCATATCCGGCGAATCTCGCAATTCGCTTATTTCCTTTTCCGGATAACGCGGCAGAATAGATACCACATACGGCACAACACTCCTCATCTCCCGGAGCAGTTTAATATTGTCAGCACCCCATACAAACGCCTGACGGACTTTCAGCTTGCCTAAAAGTTTATATAAATCTGCTTGAGTAATATCTGAAGCGTTGATTATTTCCAGCGATTGCCTGTTTTCGCGGGCTTTTTCCCGCAGTACCTTTACCACCCCTCCGGTGAAAGATGCTTCATTTTCAACGACCGGTTGTCTGCCAAAGTGGATAAAAACCTGTGGAACAGTACTCAAAGGTTCGGCAACACGGTATCTTCCGCTTTGCGGTCTGACTTCGATAGCGTTTTCAAGTTCAAAACACTGCAATGCTTTTTCCAACCGGACCCTGCCGACGCCTGACTCCTTGAGCATCCGGCGTATTCCCGGTAAGCGACCTCCCGGCGGAGTTACAAATATTTGTTCCTTTACATAATTATATACATATTCGTCAAGAAAATATCTTTTGTTCTTCTTCATAAAAAAACGCCTTCCCGCAACCGCAAACACACTTTAATATACAGCAAACACGCAACATTGCAAACTGTGTTGATAAAACTGTGCTGAAAAATGATTTTATTAAAAAGTACAGCAGAAAACACCGGAAAAAATTTGCAATATTCAGCTTGCAATATTCTTTTAATTACAACCCCAAAACAATACAGAGGAGCAAAAAAATGTTCAATCCGTTCAAAGACAAACAGTTTCCCGGAGAATTACACTCCAGCCCCATCATCCGCCGCTACGAAAACAACCCCATTCTGACCGACAAAGATGTGCCTTATCCGGCAACACTGGTCTTTAACGCCGGGGTCACCCGCTACCGGGGCAAATATTATATTGCGCCCCGCATCGACTGCCGCCGTGCCAATGAGCAGCCCGGCGAGCACGATATGCTCTACGAAGGCACCGGCTTGGGCGTCAGCGATGACGGGATCAATTTTACGATGTATCCCGAAATCATCCGGGTCCATTATAAGGGTAAAATTCTGCCGTGGGTGGTGGATTCCCGGTTGACGGTGCTGGAAGATGGCTTGTATTTGAGTTTCTGTTTTGAAAATCAGCACAGCGAACGCCCCGGGATCGCCAAATGGCGGGGCGAAGGCGTGGACTTTGATGCCATCACAGTAGGAGTTCCCCAGCAGCGGAACATGATCCTCTGCCCGGAAAAGACTCCCGACGGGCTGTATATGCGTCTGGAACGACCCTCCAACCAGTGGCGTGACCCGTTCCACATCTGGTACAGCAAATCGCCTGACTTGCGTTACTGGGGCGATTCGGAGCTGCTTTTGGGCTGCGAAGACGTACCGTGGGCAACGGCAAAGATCGGCGGCGGTGCACCGTTCCTTAAAACCGACAAAGGCTGGCTGCTGATCTTCCACGCAGTGGACGAAGACCCCATCCATACGGCTTATCCGCAAGGCAGAAAATGGATCAAGCGTTACACTGCCGGAGCGGCACTTTTCAGTCTGGAAGACCCGACCGAGCTGATCGCCATGACCAAAAAGCCGCTGCTGGTTGCCGAAGCACCTTACGAAACCGGCGATCTGGAACATCAGTGGGTGGAATTCACCGTATTCCCCTGCGGTGCAGTGTTGGAAGACGACAACAACACATTGCGTATCTACTACGGTGCCGGCGACTACAACACCAATCTGGCGTTCGTTACGCTGGATGATCTCTGGCAGGAAATGACGCCCTGCAAACGCATGGCTAAATACGCCATAGTGCCGTGGGTGCTGGATGAATGGGACAGAGAATAAATCATGCTCAAGATCGTTTGTCCGGCAGTCAGCACGCCGGATATTGAAGTGGCAAAGCCATTTGAAAAACGCCTGATAAAGTATGTTTTTCACGATATAGACGGCACTCATTCGCTGATACGCGACTGGGTGCCGGTCATGACGCTCGTTACCGGAGCAGTGGCAACATACGGTATGTTTCCGGGGAGTCCGGCAGAAGCGGCAAAAGCTATTGCCGGACATTCGCCGGAAGAATTCCCGGAAGCCCGCCGTTTTGCCATAGAGTCGGCGGGATTGTCTGCCCTTACCCAGATGGAATGGGCTTTGCGGATGAGCCGCCGGCTTGACAATACCAGCACGGAACTCAACGAAAAAATCATTCAAGCTATCTGGCAGGGCAAAGAACGCTTTGAAGATGCCGGAGAAAGCCCGGAGGATTCAGCGGAATTGCAAAAGCAATCATCGGAGCTGTTTCATGTTTACGAAATATTGCTTCTGGAAATGTGCCGCAACAGAAATCTGGCAGCGGCAAAACTTGATCCGGCAGCGTGGCAGGTACCCGGCAGTATGGAATTTCTGCAATATCTCTACGCTAACGGAGTAAAAAACTACTTTGTAACCGGTGCAGTCGTAGAGTACGACGCCCGGGGCAATGCCGCCGGGTCGATGGCAGAAGAAGTTACTGCTCTGGGTTATGAAATGGGCTCTGGCAAACTTATAGAAAAGTTCTGCGGCTCGACCTGGCAGAAAAAACTGCCCAAAGTGGAGATCATGCGTCAACTTTGTCAAAGCGATAATATCGCACCGGAAAATCTGTTGATAGCAGGTGACGGCAGAAGCGAGATAGCCGCCGCCGTAGAGTTGGGTGCAATCGCATTAAGCCGCCTCGATATGACCGCGGCCCGCCAGAGAGAAATCCACCGCAAACTCGGAACCAATCTGATAATCCCGGATTACAGAAAAATCCGTGATATTTTAATCAAATGATCGCCAACCTTCACCGGCGATGGCAAGAAATCAGTACGGTAAGTAAAAAAATCCGATTAAATTTGACTTTTTGTTTTTACGGGATATATTTATATTAGAAATAATCTAAATCGTTTTAGATGAAAGAAATTTATTTTTTATGACACTCAATGAAATAGCCCGGGCACTGAATATCTCCAAAACCGCTGTATCATTTTGTCTGAATGGGCGGGCAAAAGAATTCGGTTTGCGTCCGGAATTGGAAGAACAGGTCAAAGCATTCGCCGATGAACACGGCTATAAACCCAACGCGGCGGCCCGTAAATTGCGGAATAAAAAAAGTGTGCCGCCGATCGGGATCGTTTTTATCAACGAAGGTTCTTTAAGTAAGTTCGGTTCTACATTCAAACGCATTTTCCGTTATTTGCAGGAAGTCCGGCGGGAATATATTTTTATGGGATCAACGATCAGCCAGCTCGGTAATACCATGCAGACACTTAACAGTATGGAAGTCAAAGATGTTCTGGCTATCGGCAGATTCCGCGAACCCGACGCCGAAACAACCGACGATCCGATAGAAGCAACCGGCATAAAACAGTGGCAGAAAGTAAAACTCATGTTGCAGAACGGTATGCATCTTTATCTGGCAAATTACGCCTTTCCTCTGCCGGAAAATCATATTACAGAAAATATCGTCCGGGTGGGATTTGACCGCAATGATTTACAGCGTAATTTTCTGAAACGGGCGATTGCAGAAAATTTGGCTCCGGTGGCTCTGACTAACTGGACGCGTAATGAAGAGCTGCTGGTACCGGAATTTCTGGAAAGCAAAGATTTGATAATTCCGATAGAATGGAACGATCAATGTCAGGGCGGCCGGGAAGTCGGCGAATATATACTGTCTTTGCGTAAAAAACGCCCTGTACGTACTGTTTTTATAAGCAATACAATATCCGCAATAAGCCTGATAAGTACACTGACCGATGCCGGAGTGCGTGTGCCGGAAGATATAGCCGTTGCAGCTTTCGGCGACGACCCGCTGGCAGAGGCTGTACGCCCGAAAATAACCACAGTAGGCAGTCCGGATGATGATAAAACACTTGATTTATTGAAAAGTATCTGCGGCGAATTGCCGCCGTTTCCGGAAAACACGGTAATACCGTACAGTTTTCAGGAGCGGGATAGTTTAAAATTCTGAAATTTTAAAATAGGAGTATGTATCAGTTATGAAAAAGCACCGGACAAACGATTTCACCCTCATTGAGTTACTTGTGGTAATAGCTATCATCGCTATTCTTGCGGCAATGCTTTTACCGGCACTTTCGGCGGCAAGGGAGCGTGCCAAAGATACCGCCTGCCGTTCCAATCTGCGGCAGATCGGCTTGGGCTGTATTCAATATACCGGAGTCAACAGTGATTATTTCCCGTGTCTGCCGCATTATGAATCGGTCAAAGCTGAAGACGGTATCTGTTGGGATGCCCAGATCGCATCTCATATGGGTATGGAATTGACCGCACTGACCGCCAGTAATGCGATTTCAGCCTTTGCCTGTCCTTCCGGCCAGAAGAAAACTGATAATTACGATGGTATAGAACGCGGTTACGCATTCAATGCATCTGTAGCCATGTGCAGTGCCAACAGCACCTACAAAAAGTGTGTGGATAAAGGCCGTACATGTACTGTAGGTAAAGGTGCTTACCCGGACAGACTGCTGCTGGTACTTGATTACTGGGAAGCGGCAACCAAACTTTCCCGCCGGGCGTTTGCCTCATACAACGATGTGGAATATATTGCCCACAAAGGTTACGAAACAAGTGTAGGATTCCGCCACAGCAATAATTTCAATTATGTTGCCAGCGACGGCTCTGTCCATCAGACCTCTCCCGGACAGTCCGGCATGGGGGCTGATCCGGTGTGGTGGGAACTGATCCCCGGATCATCGTCTGCCGGCTCCACCCATTGGCGCGATGGCTACCGCACCGACAATGATGAATTGAAGACCTATTGATATAAAATGAGGATTTCAGCACAATGCGTATAAAACCTCTGCTTTTAACGGCAATTTTTCTGTCTTTGATCCATTGTCATGCGTCTGATAACGGCGAAAAGCCCCTGGTGCTGATCGGGGCAAAAAACAATACGCCGCAAAGCTATCGCATATACAAAGAAAATGGAGCCGTTCTTACCATAAAAAGCCAAAATGGTATGCTTTCTGCCCACGCTGAACTGAAAGCCGCCGATCCGGCAAAACGCGTGGAAGCCCGTTTGAGCGTAAAACGGGAGTTGATAGCTCAACTGGTAAATTCAGCCATCGCCGGCAAACAGGATATTTGCGGGATCGATTTTGAATTTGATGCCCCCGCTGAATCCGCCGGGAAAAAAGTTCTGGTACTGCTGAACTTAGGTAATAATACATTGCTTGACCGGCATATTGTACTTGAAAGCGGTCGGCACCGTTACCGTTTCACGCCCAAACTGGCGGCCAAACCGTTTAACTGGAACAGTTTGAAAAATGTACTTATTTATTTCAGAGAAAATACAGCCCGCAGTTTCAGTACCGGCGAAATCCGTCTGTTTGCAAAACCAGCCGCTCCGGGCAGAAAACTTCAGTTGACAGCCATGCCGCAAACGGTGGAGATACTGCCGGGTGGTACTGTATTTGATACCTTCTACAAACGGCCGGAACTGCGGCAGGAAACCGGTAACATTCAGAAAATAAAAGTTTCATTTGACCGGAAAAATCTCTATATACATTCGCAAGCAAAGTTCAGTAAAAAGCCGCTTGCCAATGAAAAACGGCATGATGACCGCGTATATCAGGATGACTCGCTGGAAATATTTTTTTCCAGTTTGCTGGATAACAGCACCTACGATCACTTCTGTATTAATGCTCTGGGAACTGTCCGCGATGAACGGCACGGATTTGACCCGGTGGCAGTGATGGTTCGCAATCAGTTGGAACATGATTTCAAATTCAGCAAAAAAATATCGTTCAAAGACGGCGTTCTGGATATAAATTTGACATTTCCGATGGAAGAATTTCTTTTAACTCCCGGCAAAAGCACTTTTACTTTAATGCAGTTGGCTCAACAGATCGACGGGGTCAGCCGTGTACTGGGCATCAGCAGTATGAACCGGAATTTTGATATAGCTTCATTCACTCCGGTCGTCTTCAATCACAACGCTTTCGGCAACGGCAGAATCGCCATTGAACAAATTGAATTTGCCGGCAACGGCGGCAGTGCCAAAGCGGCGGTCAAACTCAAGATAAATGGTGTAAAACCCGGTCAATACCGCTTGAGTTTTATTTTCAGTACTCCCGATAAACGCAAAGTGGAAATCAATTACGGAAAAATAAAGATAACCCGACCGGAAGAAATCATAAACCCGACAGTATTGAATGTGCCCGATGTGGACGGCATCTACCGGGTGTTTGCGATATTGAAAAATGCCCGCAATGATTTGTTGGTCAGCAGCACGCAGGCGGTAAATCAGCGGCCGGTGGCATACCGTTTCGGAGCGGGGGATTTTCAGCCGCAGGTCAAAAAATTCATTCCCGCCAAAGGTGTTTTCAATGCCGGAAAAGTTAAAAACATTTCTATTGCCGCAAACGCGACACTCCGGACGGAAAAAAGTGCAAATATCCTGCGAAAATATCTTGCGGATTTTGCCGGAGCCTCTGCCGCAGTCAAACGCGGCGGCAATGCTGATATACAGCTTCAGGTCGATCCGGAGTTGAAGGTCAAAGCTCAAGGATACAAACTTACTGTAACGCCTCAAAAAGTAATCATAACCGGTAAAGATGAGCCGGGACTTTACTATGGCATACAGACTTTTGTGCAGATGATAAAAATGCCGATGAAAAGAACCCTCAACAGTCCTGTCCGGTGCTGCGAAATCACCGATTACCCCGACCTTGAAAGACGCATAGCCTATCTGTGGCATCCACGCAGTGTTCCCGGAGGTGCAGAAGTCGCCGAGGGTACCGATGTAAAATATATCTGCAGTTTTATTGAGCGTTTTGCCGCTGCCAACAAGCTTAATACGCTGATGTTGCGGATCGACAAAAGTTTGATGTTTGAAAGCCATGACCGGTTTAAGAAGTTCAAACACAAGCGTTATCTTACCATGAAAGATGTCAGGGCGATCAGCCGTTTCTGCGAAGACCATTTTATTGAGATCATGCCCAAATTCCCCGGCGGCAGTCATGATGCTTTGATCGACATTTTTCCGGAATTCCGCGAGGGCGACTGGAAAGCGACCGCCAATGTCAAGCATCCGGAATACATGAAAACTTATTTAGCCTGTGTGCAGGAATTGCTCGATGCCACCGGCTGCAAAATGTTTACCCCGGGCAGTGATGAGTGGTATTTCAAAAAACGCAAACCCGGAGTAACGCCACCGGAAGATGCAAAGCGTTATTCGCAGAATTTTCTGGATTTTCATTTTACTTTGCACAAATTTCTCAAAGAACGCAATGTACGAATGGTGATCTGCCATGATATGCTTATACCGGATAAAAACGGCAGAAATTTTGATATTTACCGCAATGCCGACAAACTGCCTGAAGATATTGCGGTCATGGTATGGAGTATCTCACCCAACGAAAAAACGCTGAAACAGAAAGGCTTTGAGCTGTGGTTTGTCGGCACCGGCGAAGATATACCTTATGGCACGGCAAAACTCTATTCCGGCTACGGCAGTTCGCTTTATCTCTTCGGTACAGAATTGGCGTGGCGTTTTCCCGGAGCGTACAAACGCCTTTACAAGTGGTTCATTTCCGGTGATGTCGGCTGGAATATATTTACCCGTAACGATCTGGATGCTCCGCACGGTCTTGCCAGCGGCAGATTGGCTGGAGTGCAGTCGCTTTTTGCCGAAAGTGCCAATCCGGCGGCTTCGTGCGAAACTATACCGCTGGTTTTACCGGAAAAATATCTGAAGAATATCGACCGCGAACTGCACAGACTTCTGCCGGAAAATTATCCGGCGGCAACCGGAAATCTGGTAATGGAAAAACATTCGCAATACGGCAATATAAAAATGAACCCCACGGCAGATGCTCTTCTGACTGCTCCCGGCATGAAAGCAATCAATATACCGGTCAACAGCAAGTGTTCATCGCTGATATTCCTGCACAGTGCGTTTGAAACGGCTTCTTACCGTAAAAGCCGTAAACCAGTACCCGGCAACAGTGTAAAAAATGTCTGGCATCGCGGTTACCCCATAGGCAATTACAAAGTTATTTACAGCGACAACAGCATTGCCGAAATTCCCATCCGGCTGGGTGCCCAGATCGACTGGTTTCAGGTTCAACCGGCCAGCGGAACTGCCACAGATACGCGATACATGCATATAATGTACGATCAGCAGAAACGCCCGGTATTCCTTTATCAGTACGAATGGGTGAATCCCCATCCGGAAAAAATCGTCAAATCGCTGGTGATCGCCCATGACAACCCGCTGAAATTCAAGGCACTGACCTTTGCAATATCTAAACGCAATGTAAAAAACGAGGAGTAAATTTATGAAATACACAGTATTGGCCGCATTTGCCGTATTCACCGCTCTTGCCGGAGCAGACGAATACAAGCTGGATCTGTTTTATTCGCAAAAGCCGTGGAAATCGGCAACTAAAAGTAAAACAATAAGCTACAAGTTTGACGGCAAAGAAAAATGTGTACGATTTTTTGAACCGTGCCTGGTCAAAACACAGTTCACTCTGCCTCAAGCTCAATTCAATAAAAAATTTACCGGAATAACTTTCAAAGTAAAAGGCGATGGTTCGGATAACTACGGTAATCTGACCATTTCCGGCACGCAGATATTCGGCTTGCGTACCACCTTTCCGACCAAAAACACTCAATGGGTGGAATACCGTGTAGCCTTCAAAGATATGGCTCCATTCTCCGATTTCAGTGCCGTACCGGAAAGTGCCGTTGCCGGAAATAAATTCTACGAAATCGCCATCGGCGACAACCGTTCCATCGGGCCGGGCAATAAAAAACGGCAGGCTTATTCCTATTTGATAAAAGACTTGCATCTGACCGATAAGGTATTTCCGGCAACCGGTAAAAAAGTCAATACAGCTCCGTTGAGCAGTGTGCTTGAAAAAATGAAGGCAGGTAAAGCTGTATCGCTTCTGTTTCTGGGCGACAGTATCACAGCCGGAACCGGTTTGCAGAAATCCGCAAGTGAATGTTACGCCGCACAACTTACCGGAATGTTGCAAAAGAAATTCAACAATAAAAATATAACCTGGCGAACCGGAGCAGTCGGCGGATTTCACACCTACGAAGTTTTGAGTTATCTTGACCGTGATCTGGCGGCGGGCACACCGGATGCAATTTTTGTGCTGATCGGGTACAACAGTCGCACCAGTGGGCAAAACACCGGGATTTATGCGTCGCATATTGAGCTTTTGATCCAACGCATTGCACAAAAGACCGGTAGCCAAAGTGCCATTGTTTTACTGCCGACAGTACCCGGTGTGCCGCGTTTCACCACCCAGCAGGATATGGCGGAAGTCTGCCGGAAACTGGCAAAACAGTATTCGCTGGCAACAATAGATTTGGATAAACGCATAGAAGCACTCGGCCCGGAACAATACAAGGCAAAATATCTCCGTGACGGGATCCACCCCAACGCCGAAGGCCACAAGTTTTTTGCCCAAACCTTGTTTGAGCTTTTTAAGTAAGGAAAAAATTATTTTATCTTCACCACACAAGTTATGATTTGTCAAAAACGGCAAACTGCAGCTTACCGTTGGTCAATACAGCCTTGCAAAACAAGCGTTTTGCAAGGCTGTATCCGTGAAAACGTTCTGTTATGTTCCCCGTTCCCCAAATGATTTCAATAGCTGAAAAAACTTTCGCTCAAAATAAAAAAGTTAAAAAAATAATATTTTTTCCTATTTACTTGGGCAAAAAAATGAATTATACTATTCAGTAGAAATTCAAATTTATTTATGCTGGAGCTTTTCAGGTAAAAAACAGCAAATAGAATGTTGAAAAAACTTCAGCTTGGTTTATATTAATTACCAAGCTGTTTTTTTTACAAGAAGGGATTGGATTTTATGGCTGTATTCTGGGCGTTTGCCTGTATGTTTTTTTCGGCGTGCAATGATTTGCTGTTCAAGTTTTTTGCCGGTAAAAACCGGGGCAACGGATTTTTTGTTTCAGTTGTGGGAGTGGTCTGGCTGGTGGTGGCACTGATTCCGGCTCTTATGGGGCAAACGCCTGCGGACTGGAAAGCCACGCTCGTTTGGGGCTGTATTTCCGGATTTTTCTCGCTGGCGGGCAACCTTATGATGCTTGACGCCATGCGTTCGCTGGATGCCGGGGTGTGTTCCACGATCTACCGGCTCAATTTAGTACCCGTTACAATAGGTGCGGCATTGATCCTCAACGAAAACATTACTGCAATTCAGTATGTCGGGATCGCGGCGGCATGTCTGGCGGTACTGGCGTTTATCCCCCGTAATCAAAACGATGCCAAACGCAGATTCGGCTGGGCTTTTATCATCATGATCGGAGCCGCACTCATCCGGGCGGGCATGGGGTTGAGTTACCGCTATGGCTTTCTGCATGGAGCCAGCGAAAAATATGTGGTGGTCATCAACAGTCTGTTCTGGATATTCGGCGGCGTACTTTATGCTTTCTGGCGGGAACGCCATCTGATGCCTTACAGCAGAGAGGATTGGAAAAATCTCTTTTTCCTCGGCGGCTTATCCGGAGCATTGGTAACGGGAATCGTTATAACCATGGCATTGATGCTCAAACTCGGCAGTGCTTCGGTGGTTCTGCCCATAGCCCAGATGAGCTTTCTGGTAACGGGTGCGTTGGGCATCTGGCTGTTGAAGGAGCGTTTGACCAAAGCCAAAGCACTGGCGTTTATTCTCGGCGTAGCGGCAATATTGCTTTTAACCATAAAATTTTGAGGTGTGAACAATGGATTTTTACGGCAAACAACTTTCAGTATTCAAAGCGGCTCTGCACAATCACTGTACGGTTTCGGACGGACTTTTTGAGCCCAACGATCTTATAAAGATGTATGCCGATGAAAAGTTTGATGTTTTCGCATTTACCGACCACCGGAAAACCAATCCCATTGCGGAATATAACGCCTGCGGCATGACGCTGATTTCCGGCATAGAACTGCACCCCAAAGGCCCGCGGGAAACCACCTGGCATTTGCTGGCATTGAATGTGCCGCAGGATTTCCCCGGCGAATTTGCCACTGCCCAGGAAGCAGTCGATGCGGTCAATGCCGCCGGCGGAATCATCTACTGTGCCCATCCGGAATGGTGCGGCATAACCTCCGCTGATATTGCTCAAATCAAAGGTTTTGCCGGAATCGAAGTATATAATTCCAGCTGCCGCTACAATGGCAAAGAAAATAATGAATCCGTCTGGAACGAACTTACTGATATGAACATAAATTACCCGGCTCTGGCGGTGGACGATACTCACTCCAAAGCCGAACTCTTCGGCGGCTGGACGATGATCGCCGCCGAAGACAAAAGCCCCGCAAGCATCATGAAAGCCCTTAAAAACGGTCAGTTCTACGCCACACAAGGCCCTGAATTCACCCGTTTGAGTTTCAAAGATAATGTTTTTGAAGCAGAATTCACTGAAGTCGAAGAAGCCATCCTCATCGGCGAAAGAAGTCTTGGCTATTGGGAAACGCTGCCCGGTTATCCCGAATACGGCGACTATAAACTCGTTACCAGTTTGCGTAAAGAAGCCGGAGTGCGTACCCTGCCGGATGTGCGGCGTTTCCGCTGCCGCATCAAGGATGCCAAAGGCCGGTACGCCTGGACTCCGGTAGTAAACTGCGAACTTTACAAAGCGTAATTTTCGCAAATAAAGTCCACCACCTGTTCCGGGTCGTCATACCCATGCGGGTGGTGCCCTATATAGGGGCGTTTGAGGACTTTTATAAGGCCGCCCATTTCGCGGTAACGCTTTTCGAGTATATCAGTATGCTCGGCGGGAACCACCACTTCGTCAGCCAGACCGATCACATGGATAATGGGTATATTGTACCTGGCGATCCGGTCAAGGTGATTTATGGGATTCAAATCGGTTGCGGCAATATCTTCCACAGTTTTGCAGCCGTATGCGGCAAAAACTTCATCGCGGACATGAGCAGGATAACTTGCCAGATCGCATACCGGAGCATCGCCGTAAATTACCGCCACCCGTTCCGGGTATTCCGTGGCAAAACGGTAAGATGCAAGTCCTCCCCGGCTCAATCCCATCAAGGCGGTTTTAGGGGCAAAACCTTTTTCTTCGACCAGAAATTTATAAAAATCATTCAAAATTTTCATGCCTTCCGGCGAAGCCCATGTACCTTTGATGCTTACATGAACATGATAATATCCGCGAGCCAGCAGATCCAATGCTCCACAGCGTTCCACAAAGGCTTCGGGCCACTCCATACACCACGACCATTTACGCTCCGCCAACGGTTTTTCCGGTTCGGCAATAAATGCTTCATGCCCCATAAAATCAAAGTCGCAACGCTTAAAACCGTGCCATGTACTGTATTGCATAAATTTATCCCTGTATTTTTAAAAGTTTTACGGCATTTCCCGCAAGAATCATTTCTTCGGCATAACGGCCCAGCTCCAGGTCGTGCAGCAGCTCCAGAGCTTTTGCCTGATCGCACCACGGACTGTCGGTACCGAACAGACAATTTTCCACCCCCAGAGTTTTCACCAGATCGCGGTATTCACTCAAAGGCATACACTCGCCGACAAACGAAAGGTCAAAATAGATATTTTTCTCTCCGGCAAGATATGTTTTCACCTCGTTCCACATCTTCCACGAACCGCCGTGGGCACATACCAGTTTGAGTTCCGGAATACGGTCGTGCATCTGCCGCAGACTTGCCGGATCGCTGTGAAACGGCGGCTCAAATCCGGCATCTTCGCCCGCGTGGGTCAGCAGAAAAAGATCCAGATCAGCAACCATCTGCCAGACTTTATCCAGTTCAAGATCATCAAATCTGAACGCCTGATATTCCGGATGCACCTTTACGCCGGGGAAATTCTGCTCTTTGACAAATTCCAGCGTTTGAACAAATTCTTCATCTTCCGGATGCACCGAGCCGAGCATAATTATCGGATCAACACTGTTTTCTTTTGCCCAGCGGTTCAGGCTTATCCCCCTGCCCGGCTGAACTTGAGTTACCAATGGCAAGCCCACAGAATAATCGATCCCGGCAATCTGCATTGAGCGGATCAAATCTGCTCTGGTTCCGTTCAGAGCCGGTTCCAGATTCGCTTTTTCTCTGGCGGTCGCCATGGCCCGCTCCACGATTTTTTCGGGATAAAAATGGGTGTGAAAATCTATTATCATAAAACTATTTTTCAGTTTTTTTCCGGTAATACTCTGCGTACATTATACGCCTGTACCGGGTGTAACCGGCATTGGGGTCGCCGGAGATAACTTCCTGCATATCAGTTTCAGTCCAGGTTTGATCGGGATCGTCAGTGGCTTCAATAAAGTTGTATTCTGCCATATTTACCACATGACCTTCCGGAACCAGCCGGACACCGGCTATTTTCATAGCCTCCGCACCGTGACTCAAACCGAGCTTATAGAGTTTATTTTTCAACTCCGCATTGCCGGTTCCGGAATATTCGCCGGAAGCGTGTCCCAGACCGATAAGCTCAAAGTTCCGATATTCTTTATTGTTCTGCAATATCTGCAAAGAACTTGTCGGAGCAAAACTTCTGCCCTGATATTCCACATTTACACAAGCTGCCAGCACCAGCGGCAGCAACGACACAGCAAACAGCCTGAACTTTCTTCTCATAAAACAGCAACCTTTTTCAGCTTAAAAAACGGAGATTCACGATCTATAGTAAAACCGACCGTGATCTCCGTATAAAAGTTCTTCAATTCAAGCGGTTGCTGCCGCTGAAATTTCAGTATTTACGCTGTTTGCTCATGGCACGCACCCGCAGACGCAGTGCGTTGAGCCGGATGAAACCGGCGGCATCTTTATGATCGTAATTGTCAGCACCTTCAAAGCTGGCGATATTGTCATCATAAAGACTGAATTCACTGCGGCGGCCGGTCACATAGCAGTTGCCCTTGAAGAGCTTGACCCGGACATCTCCGGAAACATACTTCTGGCTTTCGGTGATCATGACCTGCAAAAGTTCGCGTTCGGGAGCAAACCAGAAGCCGTTGTAGATCATATCCGCATAACGGGGGATCAAACTGTCACGCAAATGCATGACTTCGCGGTCGAGCGTGATTTCTTCCAAACCGCGGTGGGCTTTGGAAAGGATGGTTCCGGCGGGAGTTTCATAAACACCGCGGCTCTTCATACCCACAAAACGGTTTTCCACGATATCGACTCTGCCGACAGCGTGTTTTTTACCCATTTCGTTGAGTTTACGCATGATATTGGCGGGGGTGTATTCCACACCGTCGATCTTGACCGGAATACCCTTTTCAAAGGTAATGACCACATCATCAGCTGTATCGGCGGCTTTGGAAAGCGGCTCGGTCATAACAGCGATTTCTTCGGGGAACTCTTCCCAGGGATCTTCCAGAATACCGCCTTCAAAGCTGATGTGCAGCAAGTTGCGGTCCATGCTGTAAGGTTTCTTGGCCGAAACGCTCACAGGAATGTTGTGCTTTTTGGCATATTCGATCATATCCAGACGGCCGGTGAAGTGCCAGTTGGGGTCACGCCATGCGGCAATGATCTTGATCGAAGGATCAATGGCGTTGGCATTGAGTTCAAAACGCACCTGGTCGTTGCCTTTGCCGGTAGCACCGTGGCAGATGGCGTCGGCACCTTCGGCCTTGGCTACTTCGACCAGACGCTTGGCAATGAGCGGACGGGCAATGGAGGTACCCAGAAGGTAATTGTTTTCGTAAATAGCTTCGCCCTGAAGCATCGGGAAGATGAAATCTTTGGCAAATTCTTCATTGAGGTCATCGATGATGCACTTGCTGGCTCCGGTGGCGATAGCTTTGGCTTCAAGACCGTCAAGTTCTTCCTGCTGACCGACATCTGCACAATAGCAGATAACTTCGGCATTATAGGTTTCTTTGACCCACTTCACGATCACCGAGGTATCAAGACCGCCGGAATACGCGACTACAACTTTCATGATGTTTTCTCCTGTGGTTAAAACATTTTTTCAGGTTGAAAATTATCTCAATAGAGGTGATTTCAAAAGTCATTCAAAACAAAGGCAAAGAGCAGAACCACAGTCCGGTGAAAGGTAGTTTGCGGCAGCTACCCGTAGCGGTAACTGCCGGAAACGCCCCTTTTGCCGGGCGAA